>JAZODI010000001.1:0-6018 GCA_045596965.1 Eubacteriales bacterium
ATCGGTGGTCATGATGGCTTCGGCGGCAGGGTGGCCGTCGGTGCTCAAGCTTTCTGCCAATGCCGGCAGAGCGTTGGCGATGGGGGTAATATCCAGCGGCTGACCGATCACGCCGGTGGAGGCAACAACGATATCCTCTGCCGCAAGCCCCAAGGCCTTTGCGGTCAATGCGCACATTTCCTTTGCCACCGCAATGCCATTGGCATTGCAGGTATTGGCGTTGCCGCTATTGCAGATGATCGCCTGGGCAATGCCGTTTTTGATATTCTCTTTGGTAACGGGGATGGGCGCGCCCTTCACCAGATTGGTGGTATAAACCGCGGCGGCCTGCGCAGGCACAACACTCTTAATCAGCGCAACATCCTTTTTACTGCGGTTTTTGCGGATCCCTGCATGGATCCCGCTGGCCAGAAAGCCCTTTGCGGCGGTGATGCCGCCCTCTATAATCTTCATCAATATTTGCTCCTTTTAAAGTACTAATCCCTTTTCGGCAGGCGCACCCAAAACCAGGTTCATGCATTCCAGCGCCGCGCCGGAAGCACCCTTGCCCAAGTTATTATACCGCGCCATCAGCAGAATGCGCTCGGCATTGCCCTGAACGGTGATCTCCATCCGATCACTCTCCCCAAAGGCTTCGGCAGAATAAAAACCGTCGGCATCGGGGGTATCGCTCCAAACCACCAGCGGGCCCTGATATTTCTTGCGGTAGATCTCCTTGAGATCCTCGGCGGTAAAGCCATCCTTCAGTTGGGAGGCAAAAAGGGGAACGGTAACCGCCATGCCGCTATAAAAATTCGAAACGATGGGGCAAAAGATGGGCGCTTGCTTAAGGCCGGTCAGCGCCTGCATTTCGGGCAGGTGCTTATGGCTCTGGCCCAGAGCATACTGCCGCGGGGCGGAGAGCAAGGGCTCCGGCTCATCCTCTTCATATTGGGCGATCATTTTTTTGCCGCCGCCGCTATAGCCGGTGATGGAATGGCAGGTCAGCAGAGCATCCTCCGCCAACGCACCCGCCTCGATGAGCGGCGCAACCAAGGCAATAAACCCGCTGGCATGGCAACCGGGGACGGCGATCCGCTTCGCGCTCTTTACCTGCGCCTCCCGCTCCTTGGAAAGCTCGGGGAAACCATAGCACCATCCCTCGAGGGTGCGATGGGCGGTGGAGGTATCCAAAACAACCGTTTCGGGATTCTCGATCATCGCCACCGCCTCTCTTGCCGCATCATCGGGCAGGCATAAAAAGGCGATATCGGCTTGATTGAGCATCTCCTTGCGGGCGGCGGGATCTTTGCGCAACTCTTCCGAAAGGGTTAGAATTTCCAGATCCTCCCGCTCGCTCAGCCGCTCGCGGATCCGCAGGCCGGTGGTGCCGGCGCTGCCGTCGATAAATACTTTTTTCATGCTAAATAATCCTCAATAAATTGAATTTGAACCGCCACCGATTGAGGGCCTGTTCCGCCCGCGGAGATGCGCTTGGATACGCAGGTCTCCAGCGAGATCTCGGTATAAACATCCTCTTCGAAAAGGGGCGAGAATTCCTTCAAGGTTTCCAAAGAAAGCTCGTCTAATACCTTTTTCTCCTCGATGGCGCGGGCAACGGTCTGCCCAACGATCTTATAGGCGGTGCGGAAGGGCAGCCCCTTCTTCACCAGGTAATCGGCCAGGTCGGTGGCATTGATAAAGCCCTTCCCTGCCGCGGCATACATATTTTCGGGATTCGCCCGCATGGTGCGAATCATGGGCGCAAAGATCTTGAGGCACTTTTTCACCGTATCCACGCTATCAAAGATGGCCTCTTTATCCTCCTGCATGTCCTTATTATAGGCCAAGGGCAAGCCCTTCAGGGTGGTCAGCAGGGCCAGCAGGTCGCCATAGACCCGCCCGGTTTTGCCCCGCACCAGCTCGGCCATATCGGGGTTCTTCTTCTGGGGCATGATGCTGGAGCCGGTGGTATAGCTATCGTCCAGCTCAATAAATTTAAACTCCCAGGAGGACCAAAGAATGATCTCTTCAGAGAAGCGGGAAAGGTGCATCATGATCACCGCATAGGCGCTCATCAATTCTAAGCAAAAATCCCGATCGGAAACCCCATCAATGCTATTGAGGGTATAACCGTCAAACCCTAAGGTTTTGGAGGTCTCGGCGCGGTCGGTCTCATAGGTGGTGCCGGCCAGCGCGCAGGAGCCCAAGGGATTTTGATTCATGCGCGAAACCGCATCCTCCAGCCGCCCGCAATCCCGCACCAACATCATGCAATAGGCCATCAGATGATGGCCGAAGGTGATGGGCTGGGCCCGTTGCAGATGGGTATAGCCGGGCATGATGGTATCGGCATGGGCCTTGGCCTGCTCCAAAATGGCGGCCAGCAGATCCTTGATCAGCCCGATGATCTCCTTGGTTTCATCCCGCAGATAAAGGCGGATATCCACCGCCACCTGATCGTTGCGGCTGCGGGCGGTATGAAGCTTCTTGCCCAGATCGCCGATCCGCTTGGTCAGCACCGATTCGATAAACATATGAATATCCTCGGCGGCGGGATCGATGGCAAGCGCACCGCTTTCCAGATCCGCCAAGATGCCGCCCAGCGCCTCGATAATTTCCGCGCCCTCGGCCTCGGTGAGGATGCCCTGCTTGGCCAGCATCGCCGCATGGCTTACCGACCCGCGAATATCCTGCCGAAACATCCGGCTATCAAAATGGATGGATGAATTAAAATCGTCGGCCTCCCGATCCAGCTCTTTTTGGAAGCGCCCTGCCCACATTTTTTCCATAAAAAATCCCTTTCAAATTCGGCTATGGGCTGCCGCGTTAAAAACGCAGCAGCCCTTATTTTTAAAGCTCGATATTATTCTTCTGACGCATCTTGGCGTTGACCTTGATGGGCAAGCCAAAGAGGTTGATAAAGCCGGTCGCGTCTGCTTGGTTATAAACGTCGTCCTCCTCGAAGGTTGCGATCTCAGGATCGTAGAGAGAGAAGGGAGAGGTAACGCCCGCCAAAATCATGTTGCCCTTATAAAGCTTCAAGGTAACATCACCGGTAACGGTCTCCTGAGTGCTGTCAACAAAAGCGCAGATCGCCTTGGAAAGCGGAGAGAACCACTGACCGTCATAAACGATCTCGGCAAACTTCTGGGCAACCAATGCCTTATAATGGGAGGTTGCTTTATCCAGGCAGAGAGTCTCCAAAATCTCATGAGCCTTATAGAGGATGGTGCCGCCGGGAGTCTCATAAACGCCGCGGCACTTCATGCCGACCAAGCGGTTTTCAACGATATCCAGCAAACCGATGCCGTTCTGACCGCCCAGCTCGTTGAGCTTCCAGATCAGATCCACGCTATCCATCTCCTTACCGTCGATGGCGGTGGGAATACCCTTTTCAAAATGGATGGTAACATAGGTCGGCTTATCGGGCGCCTGCTCGGGAGAAATGCCCATCTCCAAAAAGCCGGGCTTATTATAAAGAGGCTCGTTGGCGGGATCTTCCAGATCCATGCCCTCATGGGAAAGATGCCAGAGGTTCTTATCCTTGGAATAGTTGGTCTCTCTGCTGATCTTTAAGGGAATGTCGTGCGCCTCGGCATAAGCGATCTCTTCTTCTCTGGACTTGATATCCCATTCCCGCCAGGGAGCGATGATGGTCATATCAGGTGCAAAAGCCTTGAGGGTCAGCTCAAAGCGAACCTGATCGTTGCCCTTGCCGGTGCAACCGTGGCAGATAGCGTCGGCGCCTTCGGCGATGGCAATCTCGGCCAATCTCTTGGCGATGCAGGGGCGGGCCAAAGAAGTGCCCAACAGATAGTTTTCATAAACCGCGCCGGCCTTCACCGCGGGGAAGATGAAATCTTCAACAAACTCTTTGGAAAGATCTTCAACATAAAGCTTGGATGCGCCGGTCTTGAGCGCCTTTTCTTCCAAGCCTTCCAGCTCGTCGGCCTGACCAACGTTACCGGAAACAGCGATAACCTCGCAATTATTATAGTTTTCTTTCAGCCAGGGAATGATGATGGAAGTATCCAAACCGCCCGAATAGGCCAAAACAACCTTCTTAATATCCGCTTTACTCATTTATTTTTCCTCCGATTGAATAAAATTCAAAAAATCATGAATAAATAGTACCACATCATTCCGCAGAATGCAACACTTTTTAGTACTTTTTATGGATTTTTCATAATATATACAATCGTTTGTGCCAATTTCACCGCCCTTTTGTATATTTTTATACAATGACCGCTTTATACATCGGTTTATGCACGATTTAATGCATATTATTCATTTTTCTTGGTTTGATATGCCGATTTAATCTCCGATAATAGAAATTGAAAATGGGATAACGATTTGTTATTGTCCTCTCTCCTTATATATGGTAGAATTATATCGAATAGGGGGAGCTTATGAAACATATTACGATCGGGAAAAATTTCATAAAAGGTAAGATTGCCTATGCCCAATGCCTGAAAAACAGTTCTCTGCAGGAGATTGACATTAAAGACCAATGCTTTTTGCTGATCGTTTTGCTAAGCGGAAGCCTGGATTTTGAGATCAAAGGGCGCGCCCTGCGGGCGAATGCCCCTTGCTTTATCTGCTTCGATGAAACCGAAGACCCTCGGCTGATTGCTCAAACAAACGCCTCCTATTACTGCATCTATTTTCACCCTATGTATTTAAACATCAATATGACCTTTGACTTTTTGCGCGCCAAGGGCTATGAGGATATTGCAACCGTCCACGATCTGTTTTTGCTCAAGCCCTTTCTGGACCAAAAGTATCTTGTCCCCTTAAATGAAAGTTATCGGGATGGGGTGGATAACGCCTGCCGCCGGATGGGCAAAGAACTGCAGGAACAGCAGGATTGGTATTGGTCCTGCCGCGGACGGTCTTATTTTATGGAAATTATCATTGCCTTAGAGCGGATGTATAGCCTGATCGGCTATGGCGAAAAGAATAACCTCTCCCCTTCCGCCCCCACCTTGCGCAATCCGGAATTGCATGATGCGGTGCTTTATATTGAAGGGCATTATATGGAGCCCATTACCCTCGCCGCCATCAGCGATGCCGCCGGCATCAACCATACCTCCCTCACCCGCCTTTTCAAGGAAGAATACCAGCAGACCGCCATGGAATACCTGATGCAATACCGCATCAAAATCGGCAAAAAGAAATTGGCCTTCACCGAAGTCCCCATCAAAGAGATCGCCCGCCAATGCGGATTTAAAACCGTCCCCCATTTCAATCGCGCCTTTAAAGAGCGGGTCGGCAGTACCCCCGCCGAATTCCGCAAATCCGCAGTGCAAAAACGAAAGAACGAAATCCAATGAACAAACACTATTGCCCCTATTGCGGGGAACGAACTTTCTCCACTTTTCAAAAGTCTCTGGGGAAAAAATATGACATTGGGTTGGGAAAGTTAACGAATAAGATTTGGTTTACCTGCCCCAACTGTCATAATGAGGTAGACCGACAATTGATGGTAAAAGGCAATAAACAAAGGCGGTGGATGGTTCTCCTTTTTATAGGGCTGTTATTATTATTTTTCCTGTTCGCAGTTTTAAAATTATTTTGGCCTATGTTTGGGACTTGTTTAATGATCACCATTTTTTGTTTTATCATTTCTTTCACAGACATTAAGCATGAAATATTTGTTCGAAAACCGGGGAAATACAATGATACCATTGTCAGTGCCTCTCTTTTTCTGAGTGAAAAAGCGGAAATTCATAACCATGGGATCTACTTTCTCGGCGCATCGGATCGATTATGGAGCCAAAGAAGCGCGGGCGGTGAATATCTGATCGAGATCAGCGAATATGATAAAGCCTCCCAAAAATGCAACATTCGCTTTATCAAGCCCAAAGATCCGCAGATCCAATTCAGCAACTTTCTCCTATACGCCGAAGGCTACAACATCGGCAAAGGTACGATCATAAAAGAGTAACAGGAGATATATCTCATGAATTTCAAAAAATTTTCCATCTTCACTTTAGCAATCGGGCTATTCTCTATTTTAAGCGGTTTGCTTTTGCC
>JAZODI010000002.1:0-18028 GCA_045596965.1 Eubacteriales bacterium
AATTGCTCGGCCAAAAGCACCCGCATCAGCTGATGGGGGAAGGTCATGGCCGAGACTGAAAGGCGCAGGGCGCAGGCGGCCTTGGCCTTGGGCGCAAGCCCATGGGAGGAGCCGATTACCAGCGCGATCTCGCTCTTGCCAAGACTCGGAATTTCGGCAATTTTTGCCGCCAATTCTTCGCTGGAAAGGCTCTTACCCTCCACGCAGAGGGCGATGGGATAGGCCTGAGGCGGCAGGCGCTTTAAAAGGGCTTCGCCCTCCTTTTCCAAGGCGCGTTCGATCTCCTTTTGGGAGGGGCGATCGGGCAGGCGTTCTTCCGCCAACTCCACCACATTCCAGCCGCCGAAACGCCCCATCCGCTTGGCATATTCTGCCTCGGCATCCTTCCAATATTTCTCTTTCAACGAGCCGGTGCAATAGACCGTACATTTCATGTTTTATACCTCCAAGGGCGGACAAAAAGGACCGCCTACCTCCAACCGAACATCCTCAATGCCATATTGAGAAAAGGCGTTGAGTACCGCCATTTTGGCGGTGAGAGGGGTATTGTTATTATCGCTCAGATGGGCCAGAACTGCCGTTTGCAGCTCGCCTTCCAGCGCCATCAGCGCCAGCATGGCGGCGCAATCATTATTGGAAAGATGGCCGCGGGGGGATTCGATCCGCCGTTTTAGGGCGGCGGGATAGGGGCCATACTCCAGCATGGCGGGATCGTAGTTGCTCTCCAGCATGATCAGCTTGCAACCCGAAAGCTGCTGCTGCATGGCGGGGGTGATCCGCCCGGTATCGGTAACGATGGCCAGCGCCTTGCCCTCCGCCTCGATGCGGTAGCCGCAAGGGTCGGCAACGTCATGGCTGGTGGGGATGGGGATGATATGGAAAGGCCCTAAGGTAAAGGGCTCGTTGCGGTGGGGGGTGCCCTCCACATCCGCCGAGCAAAGGGTGCCCTCCGAGGCATAGATGGGAAGGCGGTCCTTTTTGACCAGCATGGGCAGAGCCTTGATATGGTCGGAATGCTCATGGGTCAGCAAAAGGCCCTCCAGATCCGAAAAGGTTAGCTCCGCTTGCTCCAATGCACGGGCGATCTGCGCCCGCGTTACTCCGCAATCGATCAGCAGGCCGCGGCCACCGGATACCAAAAGGGTGCAGTTGCCCTTGCTGGATGAGCAAAAGGGATAGATTGTTGCCATCGGCGCGGCCTCCTTTCATGTTTATTGAATGATTTTATCATATTTTAAGAAAAAAGGCAATAGGAGAGAAATTCCTATTGCCCTTTGAAAAAGGAAGAAAAATTAAATTGTTGGTCAAACAAAATGTAGGCCAATGCCAGGAGGAGCGGGATATCCGGCTTCTCGCTGTTGCGCAGGATCATAAAGGCCACTCCCGCCAGCAAAAGATCCTCCCAGGGGATGGAAGGCGCAGGCTCTTTGCAGGGCGGCGGAGAAGGCGGTAACGGCGGCGGTTCTTGGGGTTTGGGCGGTTTGGGCGGAGGCGGCGGTTTGGGCCGCTCCGCATGGCGGGGCGGATAAAGCTGACCGTCGGATTGGAGCTGGATCTCCATCTCAATCTACCTCCTTTCGAAAGAGCTCGGCAAGGCGGAGCATCTGCAGGATGCGGATGGCTTCGTCGACCCGCTCTTGGCGGCCTTGCCGCAGGTAGGGCTTGAGGGCGGTGAGGAGGGTGCAACGGTCGTCGGGCTTGCTATTCATGCGGGAAAAGGCATTTCCTACCCGCAGCAGCATGGCAGGATCAATATTCCCCAAGGGATTCTCCTGCTTGCCGCCCGTAAGGGATGAGAGCAGGCTCCCCAGCCCCTCGCCGCCCCCTAAATTGGAAAGCAGCCCGCCAAGGTCTACCGAAGAAGCTCCCGCAGACGGTTTTGGACCTGGGGGCTGTTCAGAAAATCCCGCGCATCCTCCTTGCCCGAAAGGCCATCAACAAGGGTATGAAAATCATCTTCTTTCAGATTGTTTTGAATCTTTTCCATCTGCTCCTTATCCTGCATGATGCCCCGCACCTGCTTTTGTTGCTCGGGGGTGAGGGCGGAGGTCAGCTTCTCCAAAAGGGCGCGGCGGTCTTTTTTATCCATGTTTTTGATCTGATCCAAAAAATCGTTGGTGCTCATAAAAATCTCCTTTTCAAGGTTTTTTCAAGGTTTTTATTTCTTTTCCCTTTATTTTATGCTACAATGGATGAAAAAGAGAACCAAAGGAGCAACTATGCGTTTTTTGATCTTTTCGGATACCCATGGGGTGCGCAATCCCATGAAAGAATTATACGATCGGTATCCAAACGACGGAATTATACATTTAGGCGATTATATTGCCGATGCCCGCTGGATGCGGGAGCGAACCAACGGCCACCCGGTCTACCATGTTTTGGGCAACTGCGACTATGGCGAGCAGGGCCCCGAGCAACAATTGCTGGAACTGGGCGGGGTTAAAATTCTGATCATGCACGGCCACCGCTATGGGGTGAAAGGCGGATATCTTAAGGCCTTTTATGCCGCTAAGGAGGCGGGGGCGCAGGTTTTGCTTTTCGGCCATACCCATATCCCCTATCTGGAGCAAAGAGATGGGGTTTTGATGATCAATCCCGGCTCCCTGCGCAATCCCGATCGGGAGTATGCCATCTTAGAGATCGAAGAGAATAAGGCGAAAGGAGTATTGCTTCAATACCATGACTAAAGAAGAGATCGCGCGTCAATACAGTCCCTTGGCACTGGCCTATCTGGGAGATGGGGTTTATGAACTGTTTGTTCGCGCCTATGTTTTGGAGCAGGGCAACTGCCAGAACCATAAACTGCATGAAAAATCCAAGGATTTTGTTTCCTGCGCCGCCCAGGAACGGTTTTTAAATCTCTTGCTCCCTGAGCTGACTGCGGCGGAGCAAGAGGTGGTGCGCCGCGGGCGCAACGCCAAGACCCATTCCAAGCCCCGCAACGCCGACTACGGTACGTATCATGCCGCTACCGGCTTTGAGGCCCTTTGGGGATATTTATATCTTGCCGGGGAGCGGGAGCGGCTGCAGCAGCTTTTCGCCCGGATCATCGAGGAGAAGGTATGATCGATTACTTAAAAGATTTGGTGGATCTGGCTCCCTATCTGGGGAGCGCACCCTTTGAGGGGGTGCGGCTGAATCCTAAAAAGATCGGCAGGGAAGAATTTTTAAAAATGGCCCCCTTTGGGGTGGAGCCCGCGCCCTTTTTTGAGGACGGATTTTATCTCAAGGAAGGGGCGGTAGACGGAAATCACCCCTACCATCAAGCGGGAATGTATTATTTTCAGGAGCCCAGCGCCATGAGCGCTGTTGCGGCTCTGCAGATCCAAGGGGATGAGCGGGTTTTAGACCTTTGCGCCGCTCCCGGCTCCAAAGCCACCGCCATCGCCGCCCGCTTGAAAGATGGGCTGATCTTGGCCAATGAGATCCAGGCGGGGCGGGCGAAGATCCTGCAGGAAAATATGGAGCGGATGGGCATTTCCCGCGCGGTGATCACCAATAGTGATTCAAAGGCGATCGCCCATGCTCTGCCCGAATATTTCGATAAGGTTCTGGTGGATAGCCCCTGCTCGGGGGAGGGGATGTTTCGAAAATATCCCCGCATTTTGGAAGAATGGAGCGAGGAGCTGGTTGCCCATTGCACCGCCCGCAGCCGCGAGGTTTTGGAAAATGCTGCCAAAACCTTGCGCCCCGGCGGAAGGCTGGTCTATTCCACCTGCACCTTTAATTTAGAAGAAAATGAAAAGACGATCCTTTGGTTTTTAGACCGCCATCCTGAATTTCACGTTGTTGAATCCGGCCTCCAAGGCGGCCGCCCCGGTTTTTTGGGGTTGGAGAAGGCGCGGCGCATCTTCCCCGCCGATGGGGGCGAGGGGCATTTTGTTTGTGCCCTGGAGCGGGAGGGGGATGCCCCCTCCAAACAAGCGCCCCTCTTCAAAGGGGAACGTCTGCCTCAGGCGGCGGATGCCCTAAAGGAGATGGTAAAGATGCCATTGGAGGGCAATTGGCTTTGCCGCGGCAACTACTATTATCTGGCCGATCCCGATCTGCCCTGCCCCGCGGGGGTGCGCATCCTGCGGGCGGGTCTGCAATGCCTGGAGCTTAAAGGGCGGCAATGGAAGCCGATGCATCATCTGGCGATGGCCTTGCCCAAGGAGGCCTTTTATTTCCATCGGGAGCTCTCCTTGGAGGAGGCGGTTGCCTATCTAAAGGGGCAGACTGTCCCCTGCGACCAAAAAGGTTATGGGGTCGTTACGGTAAGGGGAATCCCCTTAGGCTGGATCAAGGCCTCGGACGGCGTTGGTAAAAATCACTATCCAAAGGGCCTGCGCATCAACTGAAGATAGAAAAATCCGCTCGATCAGAGCGGATTTTTTATATATTTTGGATAAAAATGCAGAGATATGAACAAAATTGTATATAAATCATTGACAAATGGGACGTACATAGTGTATTATTGACGAACAGGAGGAAATTGAACATGAAAAAATTCATCAAAATTATGGCAATTTTAATGTCCATGATAATCATGGTGACCATGGCAACGGCCTGCAAGTCTCAGGGAGACGATTTAGATGATTACCTAACCGGCGATACCAATATTTCCGCCAATGAGGATGGCGGAAGCGGTGATTTGGATAGCAATGACCCTCAGGACGATCAGCAAGAGGGCGGCGATTCCAATTACGATGGCAATTCCGATAAAGAATCCGGCGATAAGGGTTCTGCCGACGATAAGGAAGAGGATAAAGGCTCTTCCGACCAAACCAACAATAAAGGTGAGGATAAAAAGGAGGAAAGCAATTCTTCCAAGGATACTACCATCAAGCCGGTTACTTATTCCATCAAGGATAACCCGCTTTTGAAGGAAAGCAAAAAGGTCAATCGGGGGGTTGCGCCCAGCATCGATGTGGACAACACCGGCTTTGTTAAAAACAACATCAAGCTCAAGGATCTCAAGGGAAAAAACTTGATTTTCTTCACCAGCATTGATGAGCCCAACTTCTACTATCGCACCGAATCGGGCAAGCTTATGACCGAATGGGAATGGTTTGATTCCCTGCGGGAGGAATACGGCATTCGCGTGAAATATATCGCTTCCACCGCGGATAATGCGGAGGCGACCTCTCTGATGCGTTGCCTGACCTATCAGACCTCCGGCAAGCAGATCGATCTGGTGCCCACCCATATGTGTTATTTCCCCCAGTACCTGAATCTTTCCCAGGGGCTGGATCCCTATATCAACATTCAGAATATCGGCAATTCCGCCGGTATCGACCGCAATATTTTGGAGCAATCCAAATGGGCCGGCACTTATCGCTGCATCGCACCCCTCGGGGCTGTGGATGCCATTTGGTATAATGAAACGCTGACCGATCAGCTCGGCCTGCGGGATCCCCATAAGACCTTCCAAGAGGGTAAATGGGATTGGGACGCTTGGAAGAGCTACTTAGTCAGCGTTCCCCTGCAGGGTGTGGATGGGCGTAATCTATCCCCTTGGTCTCAGCAGGAATGGGCGGCCATCTCCTTCTGGCCCCAGACCAACGGTATTACCCTTTTTGATATTGATGATAAGGCGAAAACGCCTAAGTTGATCAATAACTTCAACGATGAGCGGTGCACCGAAGCCTGGATGTTCTATTCCAAGACGGTCATGTCCACCGATTATCTCAGCCGCAGAAAGACCAAGGATCCCTGGACCGAAATGTTTACCGACGGAACGGTGATTATGAACTCCACCTATCGGATGGGGCGGAATTATTCCGATTCGGATTATGCTAATTCCCAGCGATTCAATTGGGTTCCCTATCCCAAGGGCAAGGCCGCAACCGGCGAATCCATCGTTATGAGCTATGGCCAAACCATGATGCTCCCCCGCATTATGAAGGTGAAGGATAATATCCCCGCCGCCCTGAAGGTGATGGAGCTTTGGGCCAACCGCTATGCTGAGTCCATCAACGATAATTTTATCGATTGCAAATATTTCGATTTCAGCTATGAGCAACGGAAAGAATATTTTGAGTTTGCCTCCGAGCATGCTTATCTGGGCGTTGGTCTCAACACCATGTATGGCCTGACCGGTGATGAACGGCAATATTTCAAGATGCTTTACTGGTCTTTCTATAATCCCAACTGGAATACCGCAACCGCCATCGAGCAGTTGCGCAATCTGGCAGGGAAGGCCTGCGATGAGGCTGTTAAATTCGGCGTTTGATTAAGGAACAATAAATGAAAAGAAAATCTCTCGATCCGCGATTGATATACCGGATCGAGAGATTTTTTGTTCATAGTAAAACCACTGGCTCCGCCGGTGGATAAAAAGCTTTAGCTATACCGAATCCCGCCCCAACGGAGGCTCCCCTTGACAGGGAAGCTGGCAAAACCGCAGGTTTTGACTGAGGGGTAGTTAATATTTTTCTCTCCCTCAGTTTCGCTAACGCTCAACAGCTCCCTCGTCAGAGGGAGCCGAAGAAACTGAAAAAAGAAACTCGTTTACGAGTGGTAGGGCAATTGATGCAAATAAAAGTTTTTTCAGTGCGTCTTTAGATGCCTGCCGGTATAATGCCCTCAAGGGCTATTGGCAAAGAGGCGGGATATTTTTCGTTCAAAAATTTATAAAAATCGGTTGATTCTGATGAAAAAATAAAATAAATTTAACAAAAGATTGACAAATGCATATATTATATTATAGAATATAGACGAAGAAAGGAGATGTGAGAGATGAAAAAATTTATTAAAATTCTCGCAGTACTTATGGCAATGCTGATGCTCGTCAGTATGGCAACCGCCTGTAAGTCCACCAACGAAGAGATCGATAGTTTCCTCGACGGTTCGACCAGTATCAAGGGCGACGATGGCGACGAAGGCAATGTCAATGTTGACGACGAAGGCGATGATCCTTCCGATCCCTCTGACGACGGCAAAAACGAGGGAGAAGGCAACGGGAATTCCAACAACAATAAGGATCCCGACAAAAACAACAATAAGAACGAAAACAAAGACGATCCCACCGGCGATAAGGTTGACGAAGACGCATGGGATAAAATTGCAGAGACTTACAACGAGACCAAGAAGTATGATGCCGATGCAAACCCCTTGATTGCAGAAGCAAAACCGCTCAACAAAGGTGTCGGTGTCAGCTTTGATATCGATACCACCGGCTTTGTTAAGAACAACTATAAGTTGGCCGATCTGAAGGGTAAGACCCTCATCATGCTGACCGCTATTGACGTTCCCTTCTTTAACTATAAAGACGAGAGCGGCAAGACCATCAGCGAATGGGATTGGTTCGATTCTCTGCGCGGTGAATACGGTCTGAAGGTGAAATACATCAAGACCGCTCTTGCCGATACCATCGAGAAGAACCTGACCTATCAGAGCTCCGGTAAGCAGGTAGACGTTGTTCCTACCCACCGCTCCTACTTCCCCAATTGGCTGAACCTTTCTCAGGCGTTGGATCCCTATGTAAACACCAACTTGATCGGTAACTCCCCCGGTGTTGACCTGCGCACCTTGGATCAGACCAAATGGGGCGGCACCTATCGTTGCATCGCTCCCATCGGCGCGGTCGACGTTATTTGGTATAATGAATCCATGGTCGAGCAGCTCGGCCTGAAGGATCCCCATACCGCTTGGAAGAACGGCAAATGGGATTGGGAAGCCTGGAAGGAATTCCTGGTAAGCGTTCCCTCTCAGGGCCCCACCGGTAAGTCTCTTGCCCCCTGGAGCCAGGCGGAGCACGATGCTATCTGCTTCTGGCCTCAGACCGCAGGCGTTACCATCTTTGATTCCGATAAGAGTTCCAAAGAGCCTAAGCTGGTCAATAACTTCAACGATGAGCGCGTAGCCAAGGCCTTGACCTTCTATGCCACCACCGTTAAGGGTACAGACTATGTTTCCCGCCGCCAGACTGCAGACCCCTGGACCGAACTGTATACCAAGGGTACTATTATCATGATGAACACCATGTATCTTTGCAAGGACTACTCCAACGACGACTATGCAAAGGCCAATAAGTTCAACTGGGTTCCCTATCCCAAGCCCGGCGATGCATCCGGCGTAAACGTTGCCATGAGCTACGGCGCCACCATGATGCTCCCCCGCAAGATGAAGGTGACCAAGAACGCTCCCTATGCTGTTAAGTTCATGGAACTCTGGGCCAACCGCTTCACCGAAGCCATCTTCGACTTCCAGAAGTCCGGCCATCTGCAGTTCAACTATGCTCAGCGTAAGGAATACTATGAGTTCGTTTCTCAGAACAACTATTTCGGCATCGGTACCAACACCCTGGGTGCGCTGACCGGCGACGAAAAGGAATACTACAATCAGCTGGCATGGTCTATGTATAACAACAACTGGAATACTGCGACCGCCCTTGAGCAGCTGCGCAACCTGGCAGGTAAGGCAGCGGAAGATGCTGTTAAATACGGCACCTGATAACAAATAAAAAATCGGAAGGCGAATGCCTTCCGATTTTTTTGTAGAAAAAAGCCTCCCCTGTGCAAGGGGAGGTGGCAAAAATCCTCGATTTTTGACGGAGGGGTTGTTTTCATGGAGACAATCCCCTAGTCACCGCTATGCGGTGACAGCCCCCTTTGCACAAAGGGGCCTTTGATGCGAACAATTAGTCGTTATCCTTACTTTTGCAGAGCGGCCGCGCCCAAGGCGGTGGCAAAGGTGGCTTGGGGCGGGATGGTAAAGGGGATGCCATGGAGCGCGCCAACCCCCTCAAAAACTTCTTTGGCTTGGGGCAGGGCAGTTACCGAGCCGGTAACGATCACCTTTTTAAAGCCGCGGGCCTTGGCGGTAAAGGCCGCCATAACACCGGCGGTCTGGAAGATCATATTGATAAGCCCTAATGCCAGATCCCCTTTGGTGGCGGTGGTTTTGATCCGCCCGAAATTGGAGGCGGTAACGTTTTTGGGCAGGGTGGAGATCTCCGCGTTGCTGATATCCTGCACCGAGAGATCCACATGGGAGAGATCCCCTTCTTGGGAAAGGGCGATGATCGCCTCAAAATCGCTCTCGCCCAGCAGTTTGGAGGAAAGGCCGATCAAGGTCCCGCCGCCAACGCCGCTTCCGCCGATATGCTCGATTTTATCGCCCTTGGCGTAGACAAAGGCGGTGCCGGTTCCCATACTAACGACCAGCGCATCCTCCTCATCGGCGAGCAAAAGACCGCCCTTGCCGATGGCTTCAAATTCATTGACCTTGCAGGTGGGGATGCCATAGATATCCTCTTCGATCAGGGAGGCGCCCACCCCGGTCAAAACGATTTTTTCCACCTGGTCTAAGGAGAGATCATGCTGATGAAGCAGGTTACCGATGGCACCGTAGAGGGAGGTCAACTGATCCCCTGCCCGCACCTGCAGCATTCCGATGGGCTTTTGATCAAAGGCCACGATCTTGGTGGTAGATCCACCAACGTCAACACCTAATATAATAGACATATGGAATCACACTTTCTGCGTTTTTTCTTTATTATAATGAGAAACCGCAAAATTGTCAAATAAAACCCATCTGCCCACCTCACCACCGCCTTGCGGCGGAGCCTCTCCTCAAGGAGAAGCCCCAAAAAGAAGGTGTTTATACTAAAAAAGCAGGTTGCGTTAGCAACCTGCTTTTTGGATGGAACTTAAATTATTCGTCGGCTTTCTTGCTGAGCATGATGTTCACGAGGATGCCCAGGATCAAAGCGCAGGCGATGGAGGTCAGAGTAACCTTCCCGAAGGTCAAGGTCAGACCGCCGATGCCGCAGATCAGAATGGTGGAAACAACGAAGAGATTCTTATTCTGCTCCAGATCCACCTTCTGAACCATCTTCAGGCCGGAAACGGCGATGAAGCCATAAAGTGCGATGCAAACACCGCCCATGACGCAGGAGGGAATGGTGTTGACAAAAGCAACAAAGGGAGCCAGGAAGGAGATCAGGATCGCCAAAAATGCGGTAGTCCCGATGGTGAAGGTGGAAGCGTTGCCGCTGATGGCTACGCAAGCAACCGATTCACCGTAGGTGGTATTGGGGCAGCCGCCGAAGAAAGCACCAACCATGGAACCAATACCATCGCCCAGCAGGGTGCGATGAAGGCCGGGCTCTTCCAGCAGATCCTTTTCGATGATGGAAGAGATGTTCTTATGGTCGGCAATATGCTCGGCGAAAACAACGAATGCAACGGGGATATAAGCCACTGCGATGGTTGCAACATAAGAGCCGGTCAGCTCATTCAGACCGCCGAAGGCAGTCCAGAAGGTAACATCGGGCAGGGTGAAGAAGGTGTTGACGGTAACACCGTCGGCAACCAGAGCGGTCAGAGCCGAATAGTCGATGACCTTCAGGGCATCGATGCCGGCCAGATTACCGATAACGGTGAAGATGGTACCAACTGCATAACCGGCCAGAATGCCGATGATGAAGGGAATCATCTTGGCCATCTTCTTACCGAAGGTGGAGGCCAGGATGGTAACAAAGAGGGTTACCAGACCGCAGAGAACAGCGATCAGAACATGGCCGCCTGCGGGGGCTTTCTGCAGATCGCCGACAGCGTTGCCTGCCAGGGAAAGACCGATGATGGCAACGGTAGGTCCGATAACGGCGGCGGGCATCAATTTATTGATCCAGCCAACACCGACGAACTTTACGATAACAGCGATAACAACATAGACCAGACCGGCGAAGATCGCGCCGAGGATCAGGCCAACATAGCCCAGGCTCATGGAAACGCCGCCGGCGAAGGCTGCGGCCATGGAGCCGAGGAAGGCAAAGGAGCTGCCCAGGAAAACAGGGCTGCGGAACTTGGTGAAGAGCAGGTAAACAAAGGTACCGATACCGGCGCCGAGCAGGGCGGCGGCAGGGCTCATGTTGTTGCCGACGATGATGGGCACAACCAGGGTGGCGGCCATGATCGCCAGCAACTGCTGGATGGCGAAAACAATGTTTGCGCCGAACTTGGGCTTCTCATGGGGTTGGAAAACGAGTTTCATGCTTAATCCTCCAAATTTTTAATTTTCATATAATTCCACGTTTACGACCTCGTCGTAAGGCGGGATATGAACCTTGATCAGTTCGCTGCGGGCGGTGGGGACGTTTTTGCCAACATAATCGCCCCGAATGGGCAGCTCCCGATGGCCCCGATCGATCAGCACCGCCAATTGGATGCGGGCGGGGCGGCCCATCGCCAGCACCGCCTCCAAAGCGGCGCGGGCTGTCCGCCCGGTGTAGATCACATCGTCCACCAAAATAACCGTTTTGCCCTCCACCGGGCAGGGGTTTTCCGCAGGGGGGAGAGGCTTATGATCCAGATCGTCGCGGAAGAAGGTGATGTCCACCGTCCCGCGGATGACTTTAATATCGGAAAACTGCTCGATATTATCGGCGATCCGCTCCGCCAAGGGGGCGCCCCGCCGCTTCACGCCCAGAACCGTTAGCTCCTTGGCGCGGCCGTTGCGCTCGATGATCTCATGGGCGATCCGCGCCAAAGCGCGCCGCACATCGGCTTCTTCCATAATGCGGGAACGAAATCTTTCGGCCATGAAATCCTCTCCTTTCGGGCATAAAAAAAGATCTTGCTCTTAGGGCAAGACCGAACTTTTGGGATCTGCTATGGCGGTTCTTGCCGACGTCTCGCGCCGATTTAAAGAGCCTAAACTATCTTCTAAAAGTATACTCCCATCGGCGCTGTTTGTAAACCCCTTTTTCGACATTTCGTGATAATTTTTTTCCCTTGACAAAGATACCGCGGGATGATACGATTAAATCAAATAAATATTAGAAAAGAAGGTATAGTAGCATGGCAAATGTTATCGTCTTCGATCATCCCCTGATCCAGCATAAGATCTCTATTTTGCGCGATGTCAGCACCAGCAGTAACCAATTTCGGGCGCTGGTGGAGGAGATCACCATGCTGATGTGTTATGAATCCATGCGGGATCTCCCGCTGGAAGAGGTGGAGATCACCACCCCCATGGCCAAGACCAAAACCAATGTGATCGCCGGTGTGAAACTGGCGGTTATCCCCATTTTGCGGGCGGGCCTCGGCATGGTCAACGGCGTTTTGAACCTGGTGCCCTCTGCGCGGGTGGGCCATATCGGTATGTATCGCGATGAGGAAACGCTGGAACCCCATCCTTATTATTGCAAATTGCCCGCCAATATCGGCAAGCGGTTGGCGATCGTTGTCGATCCCATGCTGGCAACCGGCGGTTCGGCCATCGATGCCATCAATCAGATCAAGCAGCTCGGCGGCAAAAAGATCAAATTCATGTGTCTGATCGCGGCTCCCGAAGGGGTCAAGGCCCTCACCGAAGCCCATCCGGATGTGGATATCTATTGCGCCCATGTGGATGAACGCCTCAATGAGAACGGTTATATCATCCCCGGCCTGGGCGACGCGGGCGACCGCATTTTCGGAACAAAATAATGTATAAAAAAATACCTCTGTGTCGAGAATGATGGCACGGAGGTATTTTTTTATGAAACAAAAATGGTTTTACATTCTGGTCCCTGCGGCGGTGCTGCTGGGAGCGTTTATTTATCTTTGGATCGCAGGCGCGCAGGATGCGGCGCAGGTGGAGCAAAGGGTGGTGCGGTTTCATGTTGTCGGCGCATCGGATACGGAAGAAGATCAGGCGCTGAAATTAAAGGTGCGGGATGGGCTTTTTGCAGAGATCCGCGCGCTTTTTGCCCCCTGCACCGCCCCTGAGCAGGCCTTGGCCGCCGCGCGGGAGAATGCCCCTTTGCTCAAGGCGCAGGCCGAGCAGATCCTGCGAGGGGAAGGGTGCGATGCAACGGTTACGGTGGAGGTGGGGGAGCGGTTTTTCCCAACAAAGGTCTATGGGAATCTTTCCTTCCCCGCGGGCAACTATCAAGCGGTCAGCATTCGGATCGGCCAAGCGCAGGGGGAGAATTTCTGGTGCGTCCTTTATCCCGCCCTTTGCCTCTCGCCCGCTGTTGCCGCCGAAGAGGCGGAGCAGGAGATGGCAGCGGTGGTGGGGGAGGAGCAGACCGCTTTTTTGGAAAAAAGCGCGCCTTCCTTGCGTTTGAAGTTCGCTTTGGCGGAATGGTGGGGCTATTTTGTGAATTTTTTTGAGAATTTATAAATAATTTTGAAAAACCTCTTTATTTTACTTTTCCTTTATGTTATTATTTATATTAAAGTAAAGGCGGAGGTTCTTTTAGAATGAAAAAAGCAACGAAACTGATTTGTTTATTTTTGGCATTGATCCTTTCCTTGTCGCTCTTCACCGGCTGTTCCGGCTTCGGTGAGACAGAGGAAGATCAGGTTTTGGAGATGAAGATCGGTATCCCTGTCAGCACCAAGGACGAAGCGTTCGTCACCGATTGGGTCCCCGTTCTCAAGACCTGGACAGAGGATTTTGCAGACTTTAATAACATTAAGCTTTCCTTTGAAACCGTTCCCACCGATGAGAAGGAACTGGCTAAATTTATGAAGAAGGTCAAGAGCGGCAAGATCTCGATCTTTTTCTCCGATCATAATCAGGCGGTCCGCGATGCGATCGCCAACGATGCCATCGTTGATTATGATGATATCAAGGTGAAGTATGCCAACTATTTTGATGAGATGAATCCTGCGGTTAAGGTGCTGGCGGTGGAAGAGGATCTTTCCAGCTATATGCATCCTACCTACGGTACTTATCAGGGCCTGTTCTTCAATAGCACCATCTTCGAGGCCAACGGCATCGCCGAGCCCACTTCCTGGGCCACCCTTCTGGATGCGGTTGCAAAACTGAAGGAAAAGGGGATCACCCCCATCGCCGCCGGTTTTGCCGATGAAGGTCTGGAATATATGATCGACGAAATGATCCTCTCCGAGGGCGGTACCGCCGAGCATAGCTATCAGCCCGCCTTCGGCCTGATGTCCAGCTGGGAGCGCGCCGCAAAGGATATCAAAGAATTGGAGAAGGCCGGTGCCTTCACCGCCGATTGTTATAACGTTTCCTTTGAGGATGCCAAGGATTCCTTTATCAATGGCGAGGCGGCCATGATCGTTGCCCCCGCTTCTGAGATGGTGGAAGATATCGATATGGAAGAAACCAAGATCGTTGCCTTCCCCGCAACCTCTACCGGTAAGCGTGAAGCAGGTGCGTATGTCGGTGATATCAGCCATGGTGTCTATGTTTCCAAGGCCTGTTTTAATCATACCAACAGCCGCTATGCCGAAGCGATCATCGAATTGCTGGGCGAGGACTATATGGCATCCGCCGATTTCACCGACCTGGTGATGGGCGATGCGGCCTATACCTGCAATACCGCATATTATGATGAGATTGCCTATTCCACCTTTGAGACCTCTCTCAATGAGATGATCGGCAATGCCACCGCCGCCGATTTCCCCATGCGTACATACGCTGCTTCGATGGATACCACCGTTGAAGGCTTCCGCAAGGCGCTGACCGGCAAGGATATGACCGCCGCTCTGCAGGAGGCAACCCAGGCCGAGATCGACGCGAAGGCTGCAAAGGAATGATCAAGCGATGAAGGTATTGATGAATGCCCTTCGGTGGATCGCAAAGCATTGGGCGATCTCCACTGCGGTTTTTCTGGTGATCGCCATCGGGGTTACCACCCTGATCTGCTGGAATGCCTTCGGGAAGGAAAAGCCCGACTATGTCCCCGTTTATGTTACCGTTACCGGCCTGGGCGAAGGGCGGGATATGGAAAAGCATGAATTGATGGTGGATAGCGAGGCATCGGTAGCTGAGATCTTTTCGCTGGATTATCCTGAGATCTATGAAGATTTTCGCCAGCCTCTGGTGGCCAACAACACCTTCCGCTCCTTCATGGGCGTGACCGCCAATTCTTCCAAACGTTTTTATGTGAAGATCGACGGAATGCATGAAAATGCTCTTTCCCAAGCCTATGTCAACGAAGGTTGTATTATTGAGATTGATTATCGATAAGAAAAAGCTCTGAACCAAATGGTTCAGAGCTTTTTTTTGCACTTTTTGCCTTTTATAAAATTTTCAGGCCGTCCCAGGCGATATCCACCGCGAAGGGGAAGGATAACTTTTTTGCCGCCGCTACCATTTCGGGATGGGAGGTGCGGTGGCTGATATGGCTGATCCAAACATGGCTTTTCGCGGTAAGCGTTCCCTGATCGGCCAGTTGCCCCAGCAGGGTCTCCACCTCGGGGAAACTCAGATGCCCCGGGTTTTTGGCATCGCTCAGCCCCAAGGAGCATTCGGTAATAAAAAGGTCGATTACGTGTTCTTTTAAGGCCTCCAGAGTTTGGGGCAGGTATGGGCCGCTATCCAGCCCATAGAAAAGCTTGCGCCCATCGGGCAGGTCGATGAGGTAGAGGGCGGAATTTTCGCCAACATTGCCTTTATGGTTGCCCTCCAAGGGAGTGATGCCGCATCCATCGATCTCGATGCGCTCGCCAAAGGAAAGTTTATGAAAAACAACAAGCCCCTCTTTTTCCAGCTTGGGCAGGATGCCTTTCACGATCCATGGAGTTTTGCGCCAATGCTCCACCATTTTGAATGCATCTTCGGTGAGATAAAAATGGGTGGGCTTTTTGGGAGTGTAAGCCCTGCCCCAAACCAATTCCATAAACATATGGGGGTTGAGGTGATCTTCATGGGTATGGGTGATGAGGATATGCTCAAGATCCACCAGATCGCCGTATTTGGCCGATTGGATCACCGCATCGGCGCCTAAATCGAGCATGATCTTATCGCTCAAGCGGAAGCAGGAGCGGGTGCGCAGGCTTTTGCCGCCGTTTTTGCGGGCCTCCTCGCACCCTGCGCAACGGCAGAAAGGGGCGGGAATGCCCTCGGCGGCCGAGGTGCCCCAAAATTGTCCGATCAACATAATACCCTGCCTTTCAACGAAATTTTCTTCATTTTACTATGGAAAATTCTTTTTGTCAATTTACAAAACAATCGGATTGTTATATAATAATGAAAAGTAAGGAGATGAAAACCATGTTTCGTATTTTGAAGAAAGAGGCTCTCAACCCAACGGTCAGCAAAATGGTGATCGAAGCCCCGCCGGTCGCCGCTAAGGCGCAGGCCGGGCAGTTTATCATCCTGCGGGTGGACGAGCGCGGGGAGCGGATCCCCCTCACCGTTGCGGGCTACGACCGCGCGGCAGGAACCGTTACCATCATATATCAGATCGTCGGCGCAACCACCATGCGGCTGGATCGCTTGCAGGAGGGGGATTGCCTGGCAGATTTTGTTGGTCCCCTGGGCAAGCCCACCGAAATTGAAGGTTTGAAGCGGGTGGCGGTAGTCGGCGGAGGCGTTGGTTGCGCCATCGCTCTGCCGGTGGCGCAGGCGCTGGCCGCGGCGGGAACGATCGTGGATACCGTTGCGGGCTTTCGGAGCAAGGAGCTTGTGATCCTGGAAGAGGAGTTTAAGGCCGCAAGCGAGGAATACCGCCTGATGACCGACGACGGTTCGGCAGGGAAGAAGGGCCTGGTTACCGAGGCGCTCAAAGAGCTTTTGGAGAAAAATGAGTATGATGAGGTCATCGCCATCGGTCCGCTGGTGATGATGAAGTTTGTTGCCATGCTGACCAAGGAATACGGAGTTAAGACCGTTGTCAGCATGAACCCCATCATGATCGATGGAACAGGGATGTGCGGCGGATGCCGCCTCACCGTTGGCGGGGAGACGAAATTCGCCTGCGTAGACGGCCCGGAGTTTGACGGGCACCTGGTGGATTTCGACCAGGCCATCGAGCGGGGACGCACCTATCATGCCTATGAGCAGGAGCGTTGCAATTTGTTTCAAAAGGAGGTGCAGGGCTGATGGCAAATATGAGCATGGAAAAGCAAAAGATGCCGGAGCTGGCACCGGAGATCCGCAATAAGAATTTTGAGGAAGTGGCCCTCGGTTATACCGCTGAGCAGGCCATCGAGGAGGCCAACCGTTGCCTCCAATGCAAGCATCAGCCTTGCGTGGGCGGTTGCCCTGTTCAGATCGATATCCCCGCCTTTATCCAAAAGGTGCAGCAAGGGGATTTTGAGGCCGCCTATCAGATCATCAGCGCCCAGAGCGCCCTGCCCGCGGTCTGCGGCCGCGTTTGCCCCCAGGAGACCCAATGCGAGGGTAAGTGCGTGCGGGGCATTAAGGGCGAGCCGGTTGCCATCGGGCGGCTGGAGCGGTTTGTTGCCGATTGGCATATGGCCAACGCCAAGGATGCGCCCCAAAAACCGAAGTCCAACGGCAAGAAGATCGCCGTTATCGGCAGCGGCCCCGCGGGGCTGACCTGCGCGGGGGATCTGGCGCGCAAGGGATATGAGGTAACTATTTTTGAGGCGTTGCATCTGGCCGGCGGCGTTTTGGTTTATGGGATTCCCGAATTCCGCCTGCCCAAGGCGATCGTGGCCAAGGAGATCGAAGGGCTGAAAGCCCTGGGCGTGAAGGTGGAGACCAATATGGTGATTGGGCGTGTCCTTTCCATCGATGAGCTTTTTGAAAAAGGATTCGAGGGTGTTTTCATCGGGAGCGGTGCAGGCCTGCCCCGCTTTATGGGCATCCCCGGTGAGAACCTCAAGGGCGTTCTTTCCGCCAATGAATTTTTAACGCGAGTCAATTTGATGAAGGGCTACCTGCCCGATAGCGAGACCCCCGTTCCCCGCGGCCGAAAGGTGGCGGTGATCGGCGGCGGAAACGTGGCGATGGATGCCGCCCGCTGCGCCAAGCGGCTGGGGGCGGAAGAAGTTTATATCGTCTATCGCCGCTCGATGGATGAGATTCCCGCCCGCGCCGAAGAGATCCATCATGCCATTGAAGAGGGGATCATCTTTAAAACCCTCACCAATCCCACCGAGATCTTGGGGGATGAGCATCAGAATGTGATCGGCCTGACCTGCGTGGAGATGGAATTGGGCGAGCCCGATGAAAGCGGGCGCCGCCGCCCCGTTGTGAAGAAGGGGAGCGAGCATCGGCTGGAGATGGATGTGGTCATTATGGCGATCGGCACCTCTCCCAACCCCTTGATCCGTTCCACTACCCCCGGTTTGGAGACCAATAAATGGGGTTGCATCGTTGCCGAGGAGGA
>JAZODI010000003.1:0-6635 GCA_045596965.1 Eubacteriales bacterium
TCCCAGGTTACATAGATTTCCTTATTGACACGGTCGATCAAACCACCGTCATAATAGATGACATCCGCTTCTGTTCCGGGTTCACGCTCGATCTCCAGCAGAAAGACCTTATTAGAGGTACCATCCATGGTATAAACCGCACCGTAGAAACGATTGACAGACTCATTGAGTTCCAGGGTTTTTACCTCTTCATAAAGAGTGGCATCCTTATAGAACTTCATGCTGTTGAATTCGCCCTTAACAACAGGGATATCATAGGTGCTGCAATCAACGGGAACTCTATCGCGATAGACATCCATATCAACACCGTCAATGTTTTCAACTGCATTGGTACCGGTGCCGAACATACCCTTGGTGAACTGATACTCGATGGCACTGGAGCTGGCCGCATCGGAACGAATGGTCATATCCCAATCCAGATAAGTATAATCGATCTTCCAACGGGTGGTTTCCTCTAATGTATAGGTTCCGGTACCGTTCTCATCAACCTTATAGAGCGTATCGGGGGTGAGGCCACCGCTACCGACGCTGGGAGACCAATAGTTACCGGAAAAATCATATTTGGTACCAACACCAACACCGTTGGTCATGGGAACCTTGTGGTTGGTGATGAAGCGGTTACCCTTCATGATAAACATATCACTGCAGTTTTCATCAGCGCTGGTGCCCTTATAACGGATACCGCCTGCGGTCTGGGCAATAAAGCCACCGGAATCAGGACCCTTCAAGGTGTTATTGGTCAGGTAGACGGACATATTCGTGCCGGTCCACCAGAATTCCATGGAGCCCCAACCGTTCTGGAAGCCATCATGGAAGACGTTTCCATCAATATTATAAATGATATTTTCCTTAGAGGTCTGGGAACCACCGATATCATTGGTGGTAAAGCTATAGATTTGGCTATTAGCGGTATTTTTATACCAATAACAGTTGGTAATGGAATAATAGGGATCGGGAATGTTGCGGGACTGCATACCGTTGATAAAGTATGCACCGTTCTTGGTGTTACCATAGAACAGACCATCTACAACAAATCTCTCAAAATAAGGGGTGAAGCAATCAAAGCTATCCAGAACGTCCACACGGCTATCATAGAGATAGAAGGTGCAGTAGTCGGTAACCTGACCGAAGGGCTTCTTGAAGTTGAAGAGCGCAATGTTATCTGCGCCGTTACGATCGGTACCGCCGCCTGCATTACGGGCGTAGATATTCTTCAGGATGGTGATATTATCGCCGTTACGGGAGAAATCATCCACATAAGAGCAACCTTCTGCCATCTTGATACCGTCGATGGTAATGACATAATCATCCGCCGCCTTAACCACACGGATGGGAGCATAGAAAGTGGTTTCTTTGGTGGCATCCGAACGCTTGGGGTTCAGAGTCCAGGCAGAGCTTTCAAAGTTTGCCTGGGTCAACGTATCATAAGGCTTCACGTTGGGGTTAACGCCATGCTGCTCACCCAAGATGGTGCAGGAGCCGGGAATCAGCAGCTCGCTCTTATACTCGCCTGCGGGAATGCAGACAGTGGGGCATTCATCGCCATTCTTATAGCCATAAGCAATGGCCTTCTCAGCAGTGGCAAACAAATCGGTGCCCACATAGAACTTATAGACCTGATCGCGCCATCTATAGGGCATCATCTGACCGGCGGAAAGTTCACCTGCATTGGGATGTACCATCAGATATCCCGGGAACACATCGGAGAAATTCTTCATGTCGTTGACATCTCCGCAGTTCTGAACCGAGATTTTATAAATAGGAGCAAAGGAAGGATAGGTAGGATCGGTCACCTGCAGATAAAGGGTGGTAACCGCATACTTATTATCGGTGAGGATGGAGGCGTCGATCTGATCTACAGGATCGGTAACAGAAAGGGGTACACCGTCTGCATCCAACACTGCATCTTTATACAACCGAGCCGTTGCGGTAGCACTGTTGCTGGTAAAGGTTACCGGGCAAGACGCAGTTACATCCCCTTCGGTATAGACCGAAAGCTCAATGGAATAATAATCATTATCGACCCAAACCAGAGGCCACTTACCGGCGGTAAGATTCCAACCCTCGTTGTCGATGGTCATCTCGGTATTGACCCAGATATAATCACGGATCAAACGATGATCCTCTTCGCTCATATAGGAAGGAGTATTAACGATCGAACCATCAATACGGGCAAAATAGTTGCCGGTCATATCGATATAAGTACCTTCCCCGGAGCCGGTAAGGCTGGGAACCTTATATGCGCCAAACAGCAGGTTGTTCTTGATGACCTGCGCAGAGGTCAGATCGGTCTGAGTGGCGTTGATCAGGTATTCATTATCTAATACGCTGGTGCCGTTGGGAGCATAGAAATAGTTATTTTGCAGATTCAGAACAGAACTGCTGCTCACAAACTCATAATGGATCACACCGCCCTTGACGGTAGGATCATATACACTCTCGGTAGCAGAAGCGTTATAGAAAACGCTATTGGTCACCTTCAGGGTGGAAGAGGGACGCTGAGCAGCATCCTTGCTGATCTGGATATCGCTATAATGCTGATCCTTTTTAGCGGTAAAGCTGAAATTGAAATTCACGCTGGCATTATCCATGGAGATGATGTGGCCAACGGGAGTAGCTGCATCGGCATTATAGAAGCAAGAATTATTGATATCGATAACAGGAGCATCGCCCTTAGCAAACCAAGTGCTTGCCAGGAAACCGACCTTATTCTCGATATAAGCAACATTCTCTGCATAGAGTTCCACAAAGAAGGGGCTGATAAAGCCAACGTTGGGAGAGTTATAAAAACCATCTGCATTGGCAACCTTCTCATAATTCTGATTGGTAATATAAAGGTTCTCCAGGCGCAGGGTGCGCTCATGCTCGGGAGAACGCAGATACAGACCGTAGAACTCGGATTTTGCATTACCGGAATTGCTGAACACGCAGTTTCTCAAGGCGAATTCGGCCGCATTTGCATTACGCTCATGGTCGATCACCGCACCGCCGTCCACAAAGGTAAGACCGTCGAAGGTCAGATCCGATTTACTGGCAGATGCCCGCACGACGATGTTGCCCTTGATCAGGGTCTCCAAAGAATCGTCGGTATAGGAACGAGCAGGATTCAATGCCCATGCAACATCCTTAGCCGCACTCTTAACATTAGGATCCACACCGAAATCAGAGCCCAGCAGGGTAACAGCACCTGCGATCTCGATCGTTTCGGTATAGGTACCGGCATTCAGCAGAATGACGGGCTTTGCAATCCCCTTGCTCTGGGCATACTCCCAGGCAGCGGCGTAGCTTGCAAAGTGCATGGTATTGTCGAAGGATTCTGTAATGGTATTGCCTTGATAGACAACGGTAACAGAATCACCAACTTTTGCGTCCTTCCAATCCGGATCCACGACCAAGGCACTATTCAGCAAAGTCTCATAGCTTGTTGAATCAGCAGCCAGGGTGGGGATTACGCAGACGGAGAACATGGATACCAACATTGCCAACATAGCAATGAAGGATATCGCGCGCTTCATCATTTTCATAGTAAACCTTCACTCCTTACAATAAAAGTGCGCAAATATAAATATATATAAGCAGTTCAATTATAACAAAAAACTTTTGCAATGGGCACTACTTTATGTTGTTAAAATACAACACTTTGTTGCATCTTTATGAAATGTTTACAGTTACGTGGAAATAGAGCAAATTTTTTGTTGATTATTTCGTCTTTTTACCTATTTTAAAGCATATATAGCAAACACAAGGAGGATGCCGCATGAAAAGAAAAATTTGTACATTTATTATTATAGGCGTGCTTTTAACCACAATATCTTGTATTTCGGCTCGCGCGGAGGCCGCACCGCAGATCGAGGTTCCATCGGCCTTTTTGATGGATCAGGCAACCGGGACGGTGCTCTATGAAAAGAATGCCGACGAACAGCGCGCCCCCGCCTCCGTCACCAAAGTAATGACCCTTCTTTTGATTATGGAATCCATCCAAAAAGGAAAGCTGGATTGGAATACCCCCATATCGGTCTCCCCCAACGCGGCGAGCATGGGAGGGAGTCAGGTTTACCTCAAAGAAGGCGAGACCATGACGGTGGATGAGATGGTAAAATGCATTGCTGTTGTTTCGGCCAACGACTGCTGTGTTGCCATGGCTGAAGCAATTTCAGGGAGCGTGGAAGCCTTTATTGAGCAAATGAACGCCCGCGCCGCAGAATTAGAAATGACCAATACCCACTTTAACAGTTGCACCGGATTGGACACCGAAAATCACTATACCACCGCGCGGGATATCGGTTTGATGAGCCGGGAACTGATGAAACACGAAGCCATTCGCAACTATACGACCATCTGGATGGACACGGTGAGAAACGGTGCATTTTCTCTTTCCAACACCAATAAATTGGTGCGATATTATAACGGTTGCACCGGGCTGAAAACAGGATTCACCGCCGATGCAGGCTATTGCCTTTCAGCCACCGCCTCACGGGACGGTCTATCCCTGATCGCCGTTGTCTTGGGCGGAGAAACCTCCGACCAGCGGTTTAACGACGCGAAAGCACTGCTGAATTTCGGGTTTACCCAATACGATATTTATCAGCAAAAACCAACCCAAATCCAGCCGGTTACGGTAATCAAGGGGATGGAAGACAGCGTCTGCCCCATTCCGGCAGAGAACCCCACTTTTTTAGTACCAAAAGGCGACGAAAACAAGGTAACCTACACCGTCACCCTTCCGGAATCGGTAATGGCACCGGTGGTGGAAGGGCAAAAGCTCGGCACCATCGACTATACATTAGACGGAAAAGCTATCGGCTCCATTCATTTAATTGCCGAAAAAGAGATAAAACCGGTAACTTTTCGACATTTATTTTTTCATTTAATTCAATATTTTTTCGTAGTTTAGACTTGAATAAATCTGTCAATCATGGTATTATATCCATGTAAAGTAATTTATAGGAGAAAATTAACAATGTCTGTTAAAACCAATCGTAAGTATCTCAACGGTTTTATTCGCGATCATGAGCGCGAATATCTCCAACCCCATGTGGAAATTGTCCACAATATGCTTCACAGCAAAAAAGGCCCCGGCAACGACTTTTTGGGTTGGGTGGACCTTCCTCTGAACTACGACAAAGAGGAATATGCCCGCATCAAGGAAGCCGCGAAAAAGATCCAGGGTAATTCTGAGGTGTTGCTGGTCATCGGCATCGGCGGCAGTTATCTGGGCGCACGGGCGGCGATCGAATTCATCAGCTCTCCCCTCTATAACAACCTCAAAAAGGATACCCCCGATATCTATTTCGTAGGCAACAACATCAGCTCCAGCTACCTCAGCGAAGTGATGTCCATCATTGAAGGTCGGGATTTCTCCATCAATGTCATCTCCAAGTCCGGCACCACCACCGAGCCTGCCATCGCCTTCCGCATCTTCAAGAAGCTGGCAGAAGAAAAATACGGCGACGCCGCTAAGGATCACATTTTTGTCACCACCGATAAAGCCAGAGGCACCCTCAAGGCGCTGGCAACCGAAAAGGGCTATGAAACTTTTGTTGTTCCCGATGATGTAGGCGGTCGTTTTTCTGTTCTTACCGCAGTTGGCCTGTTGCCCATCGCCGTTGCCGGCATCGATCTGGATGCCATCATGAAAGGCGCGGCCGATGCCCGCATGGACACTCTGGTTACCGATAACGAATGTTATAATTACGCAATCGACCGTACCCTGATGCTCCGCAAGGGCAAGGATATCGAAATGCTGATCACCTATGAGCCCTCCGGCGTTTATTTCGCCGAATGGTGGAAGCAGCTCTACGGCGAAAGCGAAGGCAAGGATCATAAGGGTCTGTTCAACGCTTCCGCCACCTTCTCCACCGACCTTCATTCTTTGGGTCAGTTCATTCAGGACGGAAGCCGCAATATGTTTGAAACCGTTTTGAAGTGCAACAACGTTAAGCATAAGATCACCATCGAAGAAGAAGCCGGCGACATTGACGGCCTGAACTTCCTGGCAGGAAAGACAGTGCAGTATGTCAACGACTGCGCATTCCTCGGGACTGTGCTCGCCCATACCGACGGCGGTACCCCCAACCTCATCCTGGAGTTCGACGCATATGACGCCTATAACTTCGGTTATCTGGTTTACTTCTTTGAAAAGGCCTGCGCCATCTCCGGCTATCTTCTGGGTGTAAACCCCTTTGATCAGCCCGGTGTTGAAGAATACAAGAAGAATATGAAGAGTATTTTAGCAAAGCAGTGCGTTTGAAAGGATAAAAATGAAAACAAAGGTTAATGTAATTTTTACAGCATTTGAAGCTGCTCCGTTTATTAAAACCTGCGGTCTTGGCGATGTGGGTGGAGCACTTCCACCCGCGCTGAACAAAGCCGGCTGCAATGTAAAAGTAATTTTGCCCAAACTTTCTATCATCCCGGAAAAATACAAAAAGAAAATGGAACCGGTGCAGACCTTCACTGTTCCCCTTTCCTGGCGGAACCAGTACTGCGGTGTAGAAAAGCTGACCTACCACGGCGTTACCTTCTATTTTCTTGACAATGAATATTATTTTAAAAGAGACAAGGTATACGGTCACCTGGACGACGGTGAACGGGTTGCCTTTTTCTCCAAGGCAGTACTGGAAAGCATTTTAAAG
>JAZODI010000004.1:0-4041 GCA_045596965.1 Eubacteriales bacterium
ACCTTGAGCGGATGCGCCTTATCGGATGACGATCTGGCGCTGATCAACGCCTGCACCCGCCTGACCAGCCTGACGGTTAGCAAAAACCAACTCACCACCCTTGAGCCCATTAAGGACCTGCATTATCTGGAGCATCTGGACGCCTCTTTCAATGAGATTTCCTCCTCCACCGTTCTTTCGGAAATGCCTCTGCTCAACTACCTTTATCTCAACAATAATTTTCTGGCAGATACCGAGAGCCTGAGCGGACTTTCCGAACTGATCACCCTGGATCTTTCCAACAACCCCATCTCCGATCTCACCCCTGTTACCAAGCTTAAAAATCTCACCGAGATCTACCTGGCGGGCACCAATCCTTCCAACATCAAGGCTCTCAAAAACCTGCCCAACCTCAAGCTGCTGGATATTTCCCAATGCGGGCTGGCATCTTTGAGTGTTGTAAATGATTTTCCTACCCTGACGGTACTTTATGCCAACGGCAATTCCATCTCCTCCCTTTCCACCTTCAAAAAGCCGGTGGAGGAGCTTTATATCAGCTATAATCCCTTGGTGGATATCTCCCCTCTGAAGGATCAGAAAAACCTCACCAGCCTGGAACTCGCGGGAACGCAGATCCGCGATATTTCCCCCTTGAGCGGCCTTGCAAAGCTGGCAACCCTGGATATTTCTTATACCCAGGTTACCGATGCCACTATGTTGAAAAACTGCCCTGCGCTGACCAATCTTTACTGCCCTGAAAATTGCAGTACTGCCGATCTGCCGGAGCAGGTCTATGTTATTTTAAACTAAAGGAGCAAGATCATGAAATATACCGGAATTTTAGACCAAACTTTTCGTTACATTGAAGACTTTCAGTTGACCGATAAAGCCCTTTGGGCGCGGTTTGTTGATCAATTCAAGATCCATACCGATACGGAATTCGGTTGGCGGGGCGAATACTGGGGCAAAATGATGCGGGGCGCCTGCTTAGTCTATTCCTATACCCAAAACCCCAAGCTGCTGGAGATCCTCACCCAAACAGTGCAGGATATGATGACCGCCGCGGATGAAGATGGGTGCATCAGCTCCTGCCCCAAGGAGCGGCATTTCACCGCCTGGGATCTTTGGTGCAGAAAATACGTTTTATTGGGAATGGAATATTTTCTGGAGATCAACCAAGATCCCACCCTTGAAAAAAAGATCATCGCCTCCATGGAGCGCCAGATGGCCCATATCATGGCCCATATCGGCCCCAAGGAAGAAGGGAAACTGCCCATCACCAAAGCCACCCACCATTGGCGGGGGCTCAATTCCTCCTCCCTTTTAGAGCCGGTGGTGTGCCTCTATAATTGGACGAAAAAGAAAGAATATTTCGATTTTGCTACTTATATCGTGGATAACGGCTTCACCGACGTAGAGAATATCCACGGCCTGGCTCTGGCCGATGAACTGATGCCCTATCAATACCCGGTGACCAAAGCCTATGAGATGACCTCTTGCTTTGAAGGGCTTTTGGAATACTACTATATCACCGGAGAAGAAAAATATAAAACCGCCATCCAACGCTTTGCCGATCGGGTTTTGGAAACGGATTTCACTGTTATCGGCTGCGCGGGTTGCACCCACGAACTCTTTGACCATTCCGCCGTTCGCCAGGCTAATACCACCAACGGCAACATCATGCAGGAGACCTGCGTAACGGTAACGCTGATGAAATTCTTTGCCAGAGTCCATCAGCTGACCGGCGACTCCAAATATATCGACGCCTTTGAGCGCGCCCTTTATAACGCCTATCTCGGCACCATTAATACCGAAAAGGTGATCGAGCCGATGATCAAGCGGGACCATCCCGATTGGGTTGCGGAACCTCTCCCCTTTGATAGTTATAGCCCCCTGACCGCAGGAACCCGCGGCAACGGTATTGGCGGCTTGCGCATCATGCCCGATAATCATTACTACGGTTGCTGCGCCTGCATCGGTGCGGCGGGGATCGGCATGGTTCCCCAAGCGCAGTTTGCCAAAGGGGATGATTTTATCGCCCTCAACCTCTTTATCGATGGTTCCTTTGAAACCACCACCCCCGCAGGTGCTCCTCTGGTAGTACAAACCCAAACCCAATACCCCAAAGACGGAGCGGTTGCCATCACCCTCTCCATGGCGCAATCGGAAGAATTTATTCTGAAGATCCGCAACCCCCGCTGGAGCAAGCAGACCAAGGCAAAAGTAAATGGTCAGCCCATCGCGGCCACCCCCGATTATATCGAGATCCAAAAGATCTGGCAGGATGGAGATACCATTGAGTTGGAGCTGGATATGCGGGTCTTTGCCATCCGCCCCATCCCCTACGGAACGCAGATCTTGATGAATAAAGTTGTTTGGGGCGCCAACAGCTGCGTTCCCACCTTTGATCGGGAAGATCCCATCGCCCATAAGCATATCGCCTATCAGCGCGGCCCGCTGATGCTGGCGCAGGAAAACCGCCTGGGCTATAGCGTGGACGATCCCATCGCCCCCTTGGTAAACGAGGACGGAACGGTAAATGCGCAGCTGAGCGAAAAGAAAAAAGCCCCCTACCCCACCCTCCTTGAAATGGAGATCCCCTTAAAGGACGGTACTTATCAGCTCGTTACCGATTATTCTTCGGCCGGCAAGCTCTGGACCGAAGAAAGCAAAATGGCAGTATGGATGCTGACAGAATAAATAAAAAATGCAGTGATGAAAATCACTGCATTTTTTTATAGATCAGTAATGTAAATTCCGCGCGGGTGGTCAGTTTATCGTATTGCAAAAGCTTTTCCCGATCCTTTTGCGCGGTGCGGTGGCTATAGGGGGTCATTTGGAAAAGCGCCTGGATCTCCTCTTGATTTTGAAGCTCCACCTCAAAGGAGATGGGGCAACGCTCCATCAGCGTGAGCCCCTCCAACTCCTCCCGCTCGGGGCGGTTGGGCAAGGGTGTATCATAAACCGCTGATTTCAACTCCCATAAATGATGCTCTGCGGGAACGGCGCGGAATAAATAACCGCCCGCTTTCAGCACGCGGACATATTCCCCATCCGCCAGAGGCGAAAAGAAATTGATCAGCCCGTCCAAAGCACCATCCGCAAGGGGCATATCATAGCAGCTTGCCACCGCAAGATGGGCAAACCCCTCCCGCTTGGCCGCCCATTTCAAGGCGTCCTTGGAAATATCCATCCCGATCACCCGATAATCGGCGCATAAGGGCTCGGCATACCAACCTTCCCCGCATCCCGCATCGGCGATTACGCCACTTTTTTTGGTGTAAAAATACACTTTTTCTTTTAAGCAGTCCCGCAAAGGGCCGTAAAAACCCTTTTCCAGAAAGTCACGCCGCGCCAGAATCATGGCGCGGTCGTCCCCATGATTGCGGGCGGAGGAGCGCTGGCTTTGCAGGAGGTTCACATACCCCTGCCGCGCCCGATCAAAGCGATGGCCGCCAAGGCAGGTATATTCTTTCTCCCCCTTGGTCAGCGCACCCTTGCAAACAGGGCAGCGCAATAAATTATCCATCCGCTTCCACCCCAATCTTGCGCAAAATCAAAGGCAAAAGAGTGGGCTTTTGATCAGTCCATTCCAACCCCTTCAGATAGCATTGCTCCGCCTGCCCAAAATCTCCAACCGTTGCGGAAAAAAGCTTGGCGATCGGTTCTCCTTTTTGAACCTTATCCCCTGTTTTCTTTAATAAGATCAAGCCCGCCGCAGGATCAATAACATCCTCCTTGCGCGCACGCCCTGCGCCCAGCAGCATGGCGGAAATCCCGATCTTTTGGGCATCCATGCGGGCGATATAACCATCAGCAGGGGCGTAAACGATATATTCCCCGCACCCTTTTTTACGTACCTCGGCAAAGGCCGCGAGATCCCCGCCCTGGGCGGTGATCCATTCCTTCATTTTTTCATAGGCCGCGCCGCTTTCCAAGGCTTCTTCGACCTTTTGGCGCGCCTCCTCAGCGGGCAGTTCATGGCTGAGGGCGATCATTTCCGCCGCCAATGCCAGGCAGACCTCTTTTAAGTCCTCGGGCCCTTCGCCCTGCAAAACGGCC
>JAZODI010000005.1:0-20565 GCA_045596965.1 Eubacteriales bacterium
ACATAATGGGTCTTGATGCCGGCGGCATTGACCTTTTCAAAGAAATAAATGGACATCCGCAGGTTGACATCGCCCACGCCCTCAATGGTGAGGCCGACAGAATTTTCGCCGGGATCAAAAACACCGTCTTTACCGGTGCAATCATCTTTAAACTTCAGCAGATAGTTGCCGTTATCAAGAGCAAATACATCCTTGGTCTTACCAGTGTAAACAAGTTTCATTTTCGTTTCTCCTTTTATGTCAAAATATAAATTAAACGTTTTGAAGGGCTGCATCCTTTGCCAAAACAGCCTCGGCATCTTTTACACGCTTTGCGTCCAGCTTTTCCGCCAGCGACTCATCCTCCACCGCAAGGATCTGAATTGCCAGCAGTGCGGCATTGACCGCGCCGTCGATGGCAACGGTTGCTACCGGAATTCCGGGAGGCATCATCACAGTAGACAAAAGGGCATCCATACCGCCCAGCCCCTTCGAAGTGATGGGAATGCCGATGACCGGCAAGGTGGTATTCGCCGCAACAGCACCGGCCAAATGCGCCGCCATCCCCGCCGCGCAAATGATCGCACCAAAGCCGTTGGCACGGGCGTTTTGGGAAAAAGCTTTTGCCTGCTCGGGGGTTCTATGAGCAGAATAGACATGGGCCTCATAGGGAACGCCGAAGTTCTTCAGGGTATCGATTGCCTTCTGAACCACCGGTAGATCGCTATCGCTGCCCATCATGATCGCTACTTTTTTCATGAGAGTACCTCCATTTTATTTTTGAGAAATATAAAAAGGGCGCAAATACTCCTGTTTTGGAGATTTGCGCCCAGACGGTCGGCTTTTTACCCTTTGCTCCATTGTGGTAAACTCCACATGATCCGTCAGTCGCAAAGAGCCGTTTCTCTGCAAATAATTATATCATTTTATATAATAATTTGTCAACGAAAAGCAAGGGGATTTTTAAATTTTGTGCATTCTCTCTTGAAACGGTAAATGGGAGAGCGATTTGTTTGGAACATTGCCTATTTTGCCGAATATTTATGTAGAATATCCGCTCAATTGACCCTGATAAACCAGCTTGGTTTGGCTCATATCAATAAAATGCATCGGTTGAACGATCCGCTCAAACTGCTCCGCCTTCGCAACCCCGCATTCCACCAAAATATCCCGAACAAATTCCGAGCAATAATACCGCCGATCCTTGCGGTAAACGATCTTAAAAGCGGCCAGCCCCAAGCCGATCAAATTATAGCGGTACGCCCCTTTTTCGGCATACATTTCTTCGACCTTTTTCGCGATTTTTTGGTAGGTCTCTTCCCCGATCTCCAGCTCCAAAACCGCAATATCCGCATGGGGATACCGCTTGAAAACACCCCGCTCCCGCGATTCGGCAACAAACCCGCCGGGGATGGGAAAATAGAGATACCGCCGCCCAAAGGAATACATTTTAGTAAGGTCGGAGGATAGACTCAAGGATACATGATTATATTTTGCATGGGTGATGATCTTCAGCACGCGAGAGGGAACGGTACCGGTCTGGCTTAATAAAATATAGAGCTTTTTATTTCCGGCCATTTTTAGACATCCCCTCCCCTTTTTTGATAATTTTATTATAATAAAAAAATCCCCGCTCGTCCATACCCTTAATGAAATTTAATCCAATTTTTTTATGATGATAGCTTCTTTTGCAGGATTACAGCATATTGAATTTGATACACGATTATGGTATGATAAAATAAATCCATATCGAGGAGCCCTATTATGATTGATATTGAAAACTTGTTATATAGCAAAGTGAAATCCGAGATTTCAAATTGGGATGAAGCAGGAATTTATGCCATTTCGTTCTTAATTTGTGCCAACGAAGCAAATGAATTTAAAAATCATAAGAATGTTTCCACATGGGTCATCAGTTATAACACCGAATCGGATTGCGAAGAAGCCGGCCCACTTGATGAAGAAAGATGGAATTATGCTTTTTGGAGACAGGATGAAATCAGCATCATTGATACCGATCAGCCAAACGAGTATATAGAAGCATTGTTTGACTGGTACGCAGAACAAGGCATAGACAATATTGGTTACGAAAATGAAGACAGTCAATTCGATGAAGACTGCAACTACATTGGAAAGGGTCCTGTTGGTCATTACGAACTAATCGGAATTGCCGCCAATGTTGCAAAGAAATTGCAAGAAGAAGGTTTTATTACAAACCAATTCAAAAAACCACTTCCCATCATAATTCACGGACTTGAATGTGCCTGGTATGATATTGAGGCCACAAAAAATGCCAACCCAAACGGAGAAGCAGATCTTTTTATTCAAGCGATGAAGGAAATGGGCACGATTTAATATTTTTATAAAACAAAAGGGCTATGACATTTTTTGTGTCATAGTCCTTAAAATTTTATTCAAAATCCAGCGCAGTGAGTATCGGTGCAACGATTAATATCGCGATAATGACCCAAAGCATTTTATCCATCTTTATCTTGATATCGGTATGAAATTTCTTTGCGACGGAAAGCGAATATAACGGCACGGATTTAATTTGAATCAACGTCTCTCCGCAAATCACATCAATACTTGCGCGTTGAAAATAAGCTTTACCAAAATTGCGACACATAAGGTTTAGATGCAAACCTTTTTAGTGTGAAGTTCGTGTCAGGTTAGGACTAAAACATCAAGACAGCAGAATCGTCCCCTTGTCTTTGGCTCAACCGAACAACTTACTGTTATTATACAAATCAACTATAGAATTTTCATTTTTGTTTTCATGGGTTAAAAACCATTCATAAATTTCTTCGCTCGTATATGCAGGAACCCATGAAGCATGATCAACGTCTGGATACATAGTTAGTTTTGCATTTCCACCGCATTTATTTACCGCATCAACCATCTTAACGGATTCTTCAGGTTTTACGACATCATCTTTTCCGCCATGAAATGCCCAAACAGGAACATTTACAAGTCTTGCGGCATTCCAATACATACCGCCGCCACAGACAGGTGCAATTGCGGCAAACACTTCCGGCATACTCATTCCAAGCTGCCATACAGTGTACCCTCCCATACTTCCACCGGTGGCATAAAGTCTCTTTTTATCCGCAAAACTGCTATTTCCTATGTGAAGTATAAATCTTTTTAAAGTTTCATACATATCAAACCATGTATTCTCATGGCAAAGAGGTGAAACAACAACAAACGGAAAATCTCTGGTCGTTTTGGCTTTTTCAAAGATAATACTATCCTTTAAAAGCTCCGGATCATTCCCTCTTGTACCTGCACCGTGAATTGAAAACAAAACAGGATAAACCTCACCAACTTTGTAACCTTCCGGATATGTAATCATATATTGCATATTTTCAAATTTCAAAAATTCATATTTCATATTTATAACCATTCCTTTCACTGCGTTCAAGGCACAAAACAGTATGAAACCATTGTGCATCAACGCAGAATTTAATATAATTTTCTTATCTCAAAACAGATACACTACAAATCACGCGGAGGTGAGTGCGCCGTTTCTTTGAAACAGACCGCATATTTATATGTGTAGATTACTCTTTCAAACACAAATAAATAGGAATTTGAGCCTGTAGACTTATCTTTGTATTAACAATACTCGTTAATAGCTGAGTAATCAGTCAATGTCTGTTTTTTGAGATAATTTCTACGAAAGGATAAACTCTTATGTTAAAAATCGTTTACCCCATCTGCTGTGGAATTGATGTCCACAAAACTTTTGTTATTGCCTGTATTGCTTCTACTAATGAAGTCGGCATAACAAAGTATCAATCTAAACGGTTTTCTACTTTTACCAAAGGCTTACGGGAACTTCGTGAGTGGCTTTTGTCCAATTCTTGCTTAGATGTTTGTATGGAGTCTACGGGAAAGTATTTCATTCCCGTCTACAACATTTTAGAGGATGAATTAAAGCCTATTGTTGCTCACCCAAAATATGTTAAAGCTATCAGGGGGAAGAAAACCGATAAACGCGATGCTAAATGGATTGCTGACCTTTTCAAGCACGACTTAATTGCTTCAAGTTTTATTCCCGAAAAGAATATTCGTGATTTGCGTGATCTTATGCGTTATCGCTTTAAACTTACCAACTTTGGTTCAAGTGAGAAAAATCGTTTTCTAAATTGTCTCACCGTTTCAAATATTCAACTTGCGAGTGTTGTTACAGATACCTTTGGCAAAAGTTCTATGAATATCATTGAGCATATTCTTGAAAATCCACTCGACAAGAATATTGACATTGCCTCTTTAATTCACGGCTCTCTTGCCAAAAAGATACCTGAACTTGAACTTGCTATTGATGGAGTTATCACAGAAACTCAAGCTGAAAAAATCAAAATCATAAAAGAACATTATGATGCGCTTGATTTGTGTAAACTCAATCTTGAATCGGTTATACTTAATCTTTCCAAACCATATCAAAAGGAAATTGAACTTCTTTTATCGGTTCCATCAATTAACAATATCTTCACCGCTATCGGAATACTTTCAGAAATTGGTGCGGATATGAATGTATTTCCTTCTGCTAAACACTTATGTTCATGGGCTGGTCTTACACCAACCAACAACGAAAGTGCCGGAAAGAAAAAGTCAGTTAGAATTTCAAGAGCAGGCTGTTATCTTAAGCCACTCTTAGTTCAATGTGCTACTGCTGTTGTCAAAAGTGAAAAGCATCCTGAAATCCGTAATCGTTACTTAAATCTAAAAAAACGCAGAGGTCATAAAAAGGCAATTATCGCTATCTGCCGTATGCTTCTTACTGCAATTTATCACATTCTTAAAAAGCAAGAAGCTTACAACCCTGACCTTTACAAGAAAGTAGAATTATTACCAACTTCAAGAGAAATCACTACCGAACAGGCTATATACATAGCACAAAGACAAGGATACAAGGTTATGGTGGTTTAGCAAATTCTTTTCGCATATCTTTTTTCAGTCATCAACCGATGGCTTATTTGTTATGCAGAATTTTATTTTAAATTATTCTCTGCTAAAAGGCATTAGGTTTCAGACTTAACTTCCTTCCTTTTTATTATATGATATTGCGAGGCATAAGGTTTAGATGCAAGTCTTCTAGGTTGATAGTTTGTGATAAGTTAGGCTAAAAATATTAATTATTTTTAGTATTTCTTTTCTCTGCCTCATATTTGTTTTTGATATCAATCCTTGTCTGTGCAAAAAATATAAATATTCTTCATTTGAAGTTCTTTTCTTGCTTTCCCTAACAAGTTTACTGAACGCAAGTAAATGTAATATAAACATTAGAACCACACAAACAACTGCTGTACAAATAATAGCTGATGTCTCTTCTAATTCAAATATATTTATAAGTAACACCATAAGTATAAGTCCCAGCAAAACAGATTTAATCAAATCTAAAAACAACTGCAATATTATATATAATTTAGGATGTTCCAACATGACAAACTCAACATTTTCTAGATTCCTTAATAATGCTTTGCACTTAGGACACTCTTCGTATGCTGCTCCTATTTTATCTCTCCAATATTCGTTATTCTTGTGCCAATCTTCAAGCACAAAACCACAGTTGGAACATTTCTTTTTAGTATATGTACTCATTTTAATTCTCCTTTGTTCGACATCATTCGACATTCTTTATATAGGTCATGTTATATTTAATACAAGAAATATCGTTCCACGGGATCAACCCATCTTGGTAATTTATCCCCTCTTCATTTAGAACACAAATGATTTTTCCAAAGAAGAACCTATTGAAAACCGACAAAACAAGAAATGGAATAATAAATACTAAGGCCATAAAGACGCATGAAAAAGCACTTTCCATCCACTTGCTAAAATTAAAATTGCCTTCAAATAATGGGACAAAAGTGATTATACTAAATGCCACCAACAAAACGAAAAGAACTATATAGATCGGAAAATTAAAATATTGATGCCTAATCGGCGTACCGCTTATATCTTTCAGAGGATTATTTTTCATGAGATCGTTCCTTTGCCAATTGATATAGTTATTATATCACATCATGCAAAAATTGACAAGATATAAAAAACTGAAAACCGTGATGGTTTCGGAGTTAAAAAGTAATTAATGAAATATTCGCCGAAAGCGAATATGAAATAATGCGCTAACGCACATTATGAAATTTTCTGCTTTGCAGAAAGTGAAATAAAATAAATCCCCTGATGCCCGCAGGTATTTCATATTGTGAAGCAATATTTCATGCGCGAAGCGTATTTCACAAATCCCAAAAGGGATTTATTTCATTGTTCTCCAAGAGATAAAACAAAAAATGCTCCGTATAAAACGGAGCATTTTTTCTTTTTCGGCAAAGCCGAAGTTATCTCTTGGAGAACTGGGGTGCACGTCTTGCGCCCTTCAAACCGTACTTCTTTCTCTCCTTCATTCTGGGATCGCGGGTTACAAAACCAGCCTTCTTCAGAACGCTCTTGAGGCTCTCATCGGACTCGATCAGAGCGCGGGTGATGCCATGACGGATCGCGCCGGCCTGGCCGCTGACACCGCCGCCAACAACGTTGACAACAACATCATACTTGCCGATGGTGCCGGTGAGCTCCAGGGGCTGACGAACCAACATACGCAGGGTCTCCAGGCCGAAATACTCGTCCATGGTTCTGCCGTTGATGGTTACGTTGCCGCTGCCGGGAAGCAGACGGACTCTTGCAACAGAAGACTTTCTTCTGCCGGTGCCATAGAAATAAGTTTCATTGTTATACATAGCTTACAGTCCTCCTTACTTCACGAATACTTCGGGCTTCTGAGCGCCCAGATTGTGCTCCGCACCGGAGAAAACTCTCAGGCGGGTCATAGCGGCATCCGCCAGCTTGTTCTTGGGCAGCATGCCCTTAACAGCCAGTTCCACAGCCTTCTCAGGCTTGGTTTCCATGATGCGCTTATAGCTTACTTCCTTCAGACCGCCGATATGGCCGGTATGATATCTGTAGAACTTCTTATTCAGCTTATCGCCGGTCAGGACTACCTTGGATGCGTTCAGCACGATTACACAATCGCCGCCGTCTACATGGGGGGTATAATCCGGGCGATGCTTGCCCATCAGGATCATTGCGACTTGGGTGGATACTCTGCCGAGCGGCTTATCAGCTGCATCAACAATGTACCACTTACGGTTGACTTGCTCTTGCTTTTTCATAAAAGTAGACATCGTTACTTCTCCTTCATTCATTTCTTTTCATTGCCAAGTTATTATAATACATGGGTCAAGCGGTGTCAAGCACTTTTTTCAAAAAAATCAATTTGTCCTTTTCAATCTCTTATTTTCTTTATTTTTCTCCCTTTTACTTCGATTTGCTCACTTTCGATTTACAAAAAATATTTGCTTTTTTAGCCAAAAAGCCTTAAAATATCCTCATATTGAAGGCGAAAGGAGATACCATATGCAGCAGATTTCGGGCTATATGCGGCGGGCAGTGGATGATTACCAAATGATCGCCCCCAAAGAGCGGGTTGCCATCGCCCTTTCCGGCGGTAAAGATTCCATGCTTTTGCTCCATGCGATGAAGCATCTATCCCGCTACCACCCCATGCAGTTTGAATTGATCGCCATCTTTATTGACTTAGGATTTAATAATATTGATATTTCCGCCATGGAGCAGGAATGCAAGAAATTGGAGATCCCTCTGGTGATCCGCAAAACCGATATTGCTCCTTTGGTTTTCGACATTCGCAAGGAGAGCAACCCCTGCGCCCTTTGCGCCAAAATGCGGCGGGGCGCGATCCATGATGCCGCTTTGGAAAACAACTGCCGCAACATTGCTCTGGGACATCATAAGGACGATGCGATCGAAACCTTGGTGATGAATTTAATCTACGAAGGGCGGATCGGCTGTTTTCAGCCGGTCACCTATCTGGACCGCAAGGATGTTCGGACCATTCGCCCCATGATCTACCTTAGCGAGCGGCAGATCGAAAATGCAGTAGCCCGCCTCAACATCCCCATCGTTAAAAACCCCTGCCCCATGGATCATACCTCCATGCGCAAGGAAACGAAAGACCTCTTGAAAGAGGCGGAAAACCGTTTCCCGGGCCTTGGAGAGAGGCTTTTCGGCGCCATTCAGCGCAGCGATCTGACCGGTTGGAAAAGGGATTGACAAAGGGTAATCCTTATTTTATAATAGTAGAAATGCGATTAATAAAATTAGATTTCGATCAAAGGAGATATAGAAAATGAAAGAGCTTGAAAAGGTATATAACCCTCAAGAATTTGAGGATCGTATATACGATTTCTGGTTGAAGGGCGGCTATTTCCATTCCGAGCCGGATGAGAGCAAGGAGCCTTTCACCATTGTTATCCCCCCTCCGAATGTTACCGGCCAGCTCCATATGGGCCATGCGCTAGATGAGACCTTGCAGGATATCCTGATCCGCTATAAGCGGATGCAGGGCTTTAATGCCCTTTGGGTGCCCGGCACCGACCATGCAGGCATTGCCACCCAGATCAAGGTGGAAGAGGTTCTGCGCAAGGAAGAAGGCCTCACCCGCTATGACCTGGGCCGCGAGAAGTTCTTGGAGCGGGTTTGGGATTGGAAAAAAATGTATGGCGACCGCATCATCAATCAGCTCAAAAAGCTAGGTTCTTCCTGCGATTGGGATCGGGAGCGCTTTACCATGGACGAAGGTTGCTCCAAGGCCGTTAAAGAGGTATTCGTTAACCTCTATGAAAAAGGCTTGATCTATAAGGGCAACCGCATCATCAACTGGTGCCCCAACTGCACCACTGCCCTTTCGGATGCCGAGGTGGAATATGAAGAGCAGCCCGGCCATTTTTGGCATATCCGCTACCCTGTTAAGGATAGCGACGAATATGTTACCATCGCCACCACCCGCCCCGAGACCCTCTTGGGCGATACGGCTGTTGCGGTCCATCCCGAGGACGAGCGGTATACCCATCTGGTCGGCAAGATGCTGATCCTGCCTTTGGTAGGCAGAGAGATCCCGGTGGTTGCGGATGAATATGTTGATAAAGAATTTGGTACCGGCTGCGTGAAGATCACTCCCTGCCACGACCCCAACGACTTTGAGGTGGGCAAGCGGCATAATCTGGAGGAGATCCTGGTTTTGGACGGCAACGCCAAAATCAACGCCAACGGCGGAAAATACGAAGGCATGGATCGCTACGAAGCCCGCAAGCAGATGGTAAAGGATCTGGAAGAGGGTGGCTACCTTGTTAAGATCGAGGATCATACCCATAACGTTGGCACCTGCTACCGTTGCGGATGCACGGTTGAGCCCATGGCCTCCAGCCAATGGTTTGTTAAAATGCAGCCTCTGGCCGAAAAGTCCATCAAGGAAGTAAAGGCCGGTAAGACCAAGTTTGTTCCCGACCGTTTCAGCAAAACCTATCTCAACTGGATGGAGAATGTTCATGATTGGTGCATCTCCCGCCAGCTTTGGTGGGGGCATCGCATCCCCGCCTATTATTGCGACGCCTGCGGCGAGATGATCATCTCCAAGGAAGACGTTCATACCTGCCCCAAGTGCGGCGCGGCCATGCGCCAGGAAGAGGACGTTCTGGATACCTGGTTCTCCTCTGCCCTCTGGCCCTTCTCCACTCTCGGCTGGCCCGATAAGACCCCTGAATTGGATTATTATTATCCCACCAGCACGCTGGTTACCGGCTACGATATTATCTTCTTCTGGGTTGCCCGCATGATCTTCTCCGGCTTGGAGCAGATGGGCGAGGTTCCCTTTGAGCACGTTCTGATCCATGGTCTGGTGCGGGATAGCCAGGGCCGCAAGATGAGCAAATCCCTTGGCAACGGCATTGATCCCCTGGAGGTTATCAAGGAATACGGCGCAGACGCCTTGCGTTTTACCCTTGCCACCGGCAACGCGCCCGGCAACGATATGCGCTATTATCCCGAGCGGGTGGAATCCTCCCGCAACTTTGCCAATAAGGTTTGGAATGCGGCGCGTTTCATTTTGATGAACCTTAAGGAAGAGGATCTGACCTTTAAGGCTGAAAACCTCAAGCCCGAGGATGAATGGATCCTCACCCGCTACAACGACATTGTTCGCGATGTAACCGAAAATCTCGATAAGTTTGAGATCGGCTTGGCGTTGCAGAAGGTTTATGATTTCATTTGGGATCTCTTCTGCGATTGGTATATTGAGTTGGTCAAGCCCCGCCTTTATGCCGGCGGCGAAGAAAGCGCCACCGCTCAAAAGGTGCTGCTGCACGTTTTCTCCGGCGCGTTGAAGATGCTCCATCCCTTCATGCCCTTCATTACCGAGGAAATCTGGCAGGCTCTGCCTGTTGCCGAGGGCGCTTGCGTTACTGCTCGCTTCCCCGCCTATGATCCCGCCCTTTGCTTCGAAGAAGGGGCTGAGAAGATGGAGCATATCATGGAGACCATCAAAGCAATCCGCAACCGCAGAGCCGAGATGAACGTTGCCCATTCCCGTAAGGCCTCTCTTTATATCGAAACCGCTCATCCCGAATGGTTTGAGGGTGCCGAGAGCTTCTATCAGAAGCTGGCGGGTGCCGATCAAGTATTCTTAAATCAGCCCGCGCCCGAAGGAACGGTCAAGCTGGTCTGCAACGGTGCATCTCTCTACATCCCCTTTGCAGAACTGGTGGATATCGCCGGCGAGATCGCCCGCCTCTCCAAAGAATTGGAAAAGGCTGAGGGCGAACTGAAGCGGGTGGAAGGCAAGCTGGCCAACCAAGGCTTTATCGCCAAGGCACCCGCCGCATTGGTTGAGGCCGAAAATGCCAAGAAAGAGAAATTCCAGGCTTTGATCGCCGACCTGAAAAAGAGTATCGAGGAAATGAAAAACCGATGATTTCATACGAGCAAGCCTTAAATTATATCCACGCCCGCAAGGCGCATAGCGCCAAGCCCGGCCTCCATCGGATAGCGGCTTTGCTGGAGCAGTTGGGCAACCCTCAAAAGGGGTTGCCCTTTCTCCATGTTGCAGGCACCAACGGCAAGGGCTCTACCGCCACCATGCTGGCCTGCGTTTTGCAGGAGGCAGGCTATAAGGTGGGGTGCTTTACCTCCCCCTTTATCTATGATTTTCGGGAACGCTTTGCCATCAACGGGCAATTGATTTCAAACGAGCAACTGGCTCGCTATGCCGAGCAGGTGCAAACCGCAGAGCAAAACCTTACTAAGGAAGGGATGGAACCCCTCACCGAATTTGAGGTGGTAACCGCCATTGGTTTTCTTTATTTTAATGAAAAGCATTGCGATATTACCATTTTAGAGGTTGGATTAGGCGGTCGGTTTGATGCAACCAATATTATTGAGCAACCGCTCGCCTCGGTTTTATGTTCCATTTCCTTGGATCATACCGCGTTTTTGGGCAATACCATTGAGCAGATCGCCTTTGAAAAGGCGGGCATTATCAAAGAAAACTGCCCTGTCGTTTTATATAACCGCAACCCCGAAGAGGCAATAGACACAATCCGCGCCCAATGCCAAAAAAGGAATGCACCCCTTACCATTGGGGAGCAGCCCCAAGAAATTACCCTTGGCGATGCCGGGAGCACCTTCCGCTATAAAGATTCCCTTTATTCCATTTCACTGCGGGGAGAGCATCAGGTCTATAACGCCATCACCGCCATGGAAACATTACTGCAAATCCGCAAGCAGTTCCCCTTCACCGAGGAAAACTTGCAAAAAGGTCTGCAAAAGGCTCATATCCCTGCGCGGTTGGAATGCATTCACCGCGAGCCCTTCATCTTTATCGACGGCGGGCATAATCGGGAAGGCATCGACGCACTGGTTCAGGCAATAGATACCATCGATGCACTTAAAAATCCGGTTATTATCTTTGGGATGATGCGGGATAAGCCCTATCAATACGCCGTTCAAAAACTGGCGATGCGGGCCAAAGCCTTTTTGGCGGTGCAACCGCCTCTACCCCGCGCCATGACCGCCTTCGACCTGAAAAACATGGCCGACCTCTTTTGCGATGACTGCACCGCCTGCGATAGCTATTCCCAAGCGGCCCAATTGGCCAAAGAAAAGTGCGACCGCTCTATTTTGGTGGCCGGTTCCCTTTATTTAACAGGCGATATGGCAAAGGAACTGAAAAAATTGTTTTAAGATCAAAAATTCGACAGAATCGGAAACACCCTTTCATTATAATGATGAAAGGGTGTTTTTTTATTTCAGGAGGTAACCTATGAATGTAACATTTCAGGAAAATTTCAATGAACTTGAGGTCAAGCTCCATGGGGAGATCGATCATCATTGCGCCCGCGGCCTTTCCGATAGCATCGACTTCAAGATCAAACGCCACCGCCCTACCCTGCTGGTTTTGGATTTCGGGGGTGTTAGTTTTATGGATAGCTCGGGCCTTGCAATTGTTATGGGAAGGCGAAAACTGATGCAGAGCATGGACGGCAAGGTAGAGCTCCGCCATCTCTGCGGCTCACCGAAAAAAATTTTTGATATGGCGGGGATCGCCAACTACGTTAACATCAAGGAGGAAAAATATGAAAGCGAATAATCAGATGCGGATCTCCTTTCTATCCCGCTCGGCAAATGAGGGGTTTGCGCGGATCGCGGTGGCGGCCTTTGCCGCCCAATTAGATCCCACGGTAGAGGAGATCAGTGAACTGAAAACCGCCATCAGTGAAGCGGTTACCAACAGTATTGTCCATGGCTATGCCGATACCATCGGCACCATCACCATCAACGGCAGGCTTTATGAAAACGGAAAACTGATCCTTACCATCAAGGATCGGGGCAAGGGCATTGAGGATGTTGCCCGGGCCATGGAGCCCCTTTTTACAACCGGGAACGCAGAAGAGCGGAGCGGAATGGGCTTCACCATTATGGAAACCTTTATGGATAAGGTTCGGGTAACCTCCAAACCGGGGAGTGGAACAACGGTTACCTTCACCAAATACATAAGCTCCAAGGAATAATCCATGCCCCTTTTGAAGGATCGCCTTGTGGAAGAAAACTTAGGTTTGGTGCGCATGGCGATCAAACGCTATCGGGGATTTGGGGTTGAGGACGAGGATCTGATGCAGATCGGATCGGTAGGGCTCATTAAGGCGGCAAGGGATTACGATGCAGAAAAGAAGGTGCAGTTTTCCACCTATGCGGTGGCCAAGATCATTGGCGAGATCAAAACCTATCTGCGGGATAACGGAAGCGTTAAGGTCTCCCGAAAATATAAAGAGGACAAGCTGAAGATCGACCGCGCTTCCCGCTCCCTTTCCCAAAAACTGGGGAGGGAACCGAAACTATCGGAGCTTGCGGTGGAATGCGGGTTATCGCCCGAAGAGATCCTTACCGCCACCGAGGCCACGCAAGCGACCCTCTCTTTGGATCTGCCTCCGGAGGAAGGGGGCATCACCCCCGGTATTCCCTCCATCGAGGATGAATCGTTGGATCGGGTGGTTGTTGGCGAAATGCTTGCCACCCTCTCCCCTGCGGAGCGGCGGCTGATGGTCTTACGCTATTTTCTGGATCAGACCCAAAGTGTGACCGCCGCCGAGCTTGGGATGAGCCAGGTGGCCGTTTCCAGGCTGGAAAAAAAGATCCTCACCCAGCTAAGAGAAAAATACCGACCAAAATAAAAAAGCCCCAAAGGGGCTTTTTTTATTCGCCATAGTAGATCAATTGCGTAATTCCATCGAAATCGAGATAAACGGTCTGATCACCGCCGAGATAGTCGTCTTGGAAGAAGGAGACCTGCCACATTTCATTTTTTTCATCGACCGCGACATCAATTCGATCATAAACAACGGTGCATTCACGCTTCGCGCACTCTACCGCCGCTTCGGCGGTGCGGCAATTGGTTTCATCCACGTTGACAAAATCATAGATTTTGATCCCCGGATCTCCCCATACATAATCTTCCAAAACTTCGTTGTAATCAAATACGCCGACAGCATAACCGGCCGTTTCTATCTTGGACTCGGCTAATTTGAAGCCCTCAGCCTCCAACGCTTTTTCCGCTCGATAACGCGGCAGGGTCAAAGAAAAAAATGTGCATTTCTTCCGGCTTGCAGCATCCCGAAGCAGGCATCCGATATCATGGTAAACATCGCTTTCATAATATTTATCGGCATCAAATTCAGAAATATCGGTTCCGTATTTTTTGTCGAAAGCCTTTGCCAGACGCATCAGCTGGGGAATTGCCGCATCACCCAGATCCCTCATCGCATCAACATCGACCGATTTTAAGCTTTGTTCCAAATAGCGATCCACATTATACTTTGCGATCAGACGGTCGCTCCCCGAAAGGAAGAGCACCGCCGAAAGGGTTACGCAAACCAGTAAGCAGGCAGGAATCAACCGTATGCGGCAGATGAACTGTTTTGCCAAAACGAAGAAAAACAAGACCGCCAGCACCACCATAAACCAACCTGCATAAACGCGCTTAGGGGTAAGGCCGTATTGCTGAATATAAAGAATCAGCTTAGCCAAGGCGGTTGCGATCAATGCCAAGGTGGCGCAGGAATAGAGGATGGATAAGATGCGGGTAATCATCGAAGGCTCTTCGCCCTTGCGCCGAACAAAACTCTGCAAAACGCCGATGATCACCATATTGATCACCGAAACGGCGCAAAGCTGAAAGAACCCTTCCCGCGCATATTCTGCATAGGTGAAATTTTCAGGAAGAACCTTAGAGAATGCAGAAAGATAAACCTTCCATTGGGATACAAAAAAGATGCTATAGACCCCCAAAATAGGCAGGGTAGCCACCGAAGCGGTCAGCCCCGGAAGCATCTTCATCTTTTCCGATGCGTTGCGGCAGGATTCCACGTTGAAACTATCATTGCATTTGCCGCGGGTTGCAGAATAATACAACCCAAAGAAAAACATTCCAAAAATAACACCGCAAAAAATGCTGAACAGATGAGAAAAGATATTGCCCCAACTGAAATCCAAAAGCTTTTTCATCAGCGCCATGAAAGAACTGTCGTAAGAAAGAAGGGAGATAATAACCGCACAAGGCACAACCCCGATCACAATCCCCAACAAAACCTTCAAAAAGATACCGCCGCTTCCCTTTACCTTTGAGGGGAGGAGCGCTAAAAAGATCTTTCCCAAAGAGGCAAAGGGCAGGATGAAGAGCGCGCGGAAGAAATCAACAGCAATCAGCGCTGAAAAGCCCTGCTCCAAAGGTGCACCGCAAACGGTGGAAACAAAGTAACACCAAACCGCCAGCCCATATAAATAGACCAATGTATGGAACATGGCGTTAGCGGATAAAAACAATGCCGGAAGGAGCGCCACTGCCGAAAGGGCCAAGACACTCTGCATCCAATCGAATTTGCATTTTTTGATCACCATAATCACTGCCGCCGCCAAAAACAGCGCAACCATAAAAAGCATCCCGCCGAAGGGATGGCTTGCAACAGGAAACACTCTGCAAAAGGCGTAGCCCGCCAATAGCGCCAACCAGGCAAACAAGATATCCGAAAGAGAAAACTGCTCCCGAACAGGCGGGGTATAAATCGGCACGCCGGTTTGGGGATCAAAACGAACTTCATTCTGATTCATTTCTGCCATGGATCACTCCTCCTCAACATATTCCATAATATCCTCGATCTTGCAATCAAGGGCCTTACAAATAGCATCCAAGGTTGAAAAACGAATGGCCTTTGCCTTATTATTCTTAAGAATGGAAAGGTTTGCAAGGGTGATACCCACTCGCTCGGAAAGCTCATTCAAAGAAATTTTTCGCTTGGCCATCGCAACGTCTAAGTTAATTCGAATCATCGGGCCACCACCTTTAAACAGTAAGATCGTTCTCGGCCTTAATGGCGGTTGCTTCTTCGATCACATTCTTCACCACCCGCAGGCAGAGACCCAGGAAAAACCCTGCAAAAGCCAACGCAAAGGATAACTCAAAATAAAAACCCAAAGCCCCGAAAAGCAGGCCCAACAAAATTCCGCACCAAGAAACACCGCGGATCAATCCGGCGCTTTGGGCGGTAAACACCAACCCTTTACGCACCCGCAAAAGCAACGCGATCAGCAGGCAATCAGCCAGCGCACAAACGACCAACAGTCCATAGGAAATACCGAGAATAAATATATGCTCTCCTGCCGCGATGCTCTGACGTACACCGGAGTTATCGGGTAGATCGATCAACGTATTCACCAACCAAGGCATAATAAAAGCACCGGCTATCAGCGCAATCATAAAGAAGGCGGCGAGAGCAAGGGAAAGCCAGACAGATGTTTTACGCGAAATCTTAAGCATAGGAAATACCTCCGATCATTTTCAATTGCATCATAGCATAGAAAAAAACGATTGTCAACAAAAATTTATCGTTTTTCAATAAATTTTTATTTTTACTCAATAACTTGAGGCATAAAAAAATGCGTTCCGATGGAACGCATTTTTATTATTCGACAATATTTGCGCGCTTGCACATTTCCCGATATTCCTTCGGGCTCATGCCGACGCGGCTTTTGAAGATGCGGGAAAAACAATAAATATTGGTATAGCCCACCGCGGTGCAGACCTGAGAAACGTTGAGATCCTCTTCCTCAAACATTTTCTTGGCGCGCTGGATGCGGTAGTCTATGATATAATTCTGGGTACTCTTATTTTTATAGGTTTTAAAAAGGCGGGATAAATAGCTGCGCTCAATACCCAGCATATTGGCGATATTCTCCACGCTCAGGTTTTCATTATAATGCTCTTTTATGTATTCCACCGCGCGGTTCATATAGAAGTTTTTGGCAGGAATCTTGCGGGCCACCAAGCTTTCTTCCACACATTCCAGCAGGGCGGCAAAGCAGCCGGAGATGGCAAACAAGCTTTGATACTTTTTATTACATTCCATAAAAAGATCATAAGCCAGATCCATCGCCTTATGGGAAGAGGAAAAATCGATCAGCGGGGTTTGAGGGGTTAATCCCAAGCGCTCAATAAATTTCCCAACATCCTCACCGGCCAGCTCCACCCCGATATAATTCCAGGGTTCCAGGCTATCGGCCTTCCAACTGACCTGCTTACCGGGGAACAAGACAAACGCCTGACCGGCAACCACATTCAGCCGACGGGTTCCCACATCGAGAACGCCCCGCCCGGCCTCCACAATATTGATAATATATCGCTCAGGGACAATGGGCCCCAGATGCTCCGAAGGATCATAGCGATGGCAGCAGCAAAGACTCAAGCGGATATCGGGGAAATAACCCTCTTCAAATATAAAACGGTCCTTGCGCTCTAAATACTTTTGCATACCTTTACCTCTTTACCCTTATCTCTTTACATAAAGTCAAATCAATCTTACCACATATCGTTAAAAATTGCAACATAAAATTAAAAAAATATCCATATTTTTGCAACCTGTCGGTAAAAATGATTTTTCAGGTTAAAAATGGTTTTACTTTATGTGGACAACCCTTTTATCCCTTTACATCCTCTTTTTATTTTGATATAATAAGCAAAAATACAAGAGCGAGGAATGCTATGAACAAATTCGTTTTATTTGGCTTGATTATCCTGGCAGCAGTTATCATATATCTGCTTCTGGACTATATCGTTAAACGCTTTAAAAAGCCCCAAACCGTTCAGCAAAGCGTGATGAATGCCATTTATTTTATTCAGTTAAAACAATATCAGGTGGCTTTGGATCTTCTGGAACGGATGGAAGCGGATCTTGCCATCACACCCGAAGAAATGTGTGACGTTTGCATCCAAAGAGCCGACGCTCATAAGGGGCTGGCCCAATATGCCCGGGCAGTGGATGCCTATGAGATTTTATACGAAGCGTTGCAAGAGAGTGAGCGCCCCATTAAACGCAACGACGCCCTGCTTTTGGAGCTGAAGGAATGTTACCAAAAAGCAGAGCGGGAAAATGATTTCAAGAAATGGGATATGCTATTTGATGCCAAAGAGGAGAACTGATATGACCGAAATGTTTCAAAAACTTTACCCCCGCTCCCAATGGGAGAAGCAAGCCGACCGATATCATGAAGGCGCAGAGCAATTTCGCAAACGCTTCGGCCGCAACCATGAATTTATTTTTTCTGCCCCCGGAAGGAGCGAGATCTGCGGCAACCACACCGATCATAACCTGGGAAAAGCGGTCGGTGCCGCCATCGATCTGGACGTTCTTACCTTTGTCTGCCCTCGGAAGGATTCCATCATTTCCATCCATTCCGAAGGGTATGCGCCTTTTGAGGTAGACCTTTCGGATCTTAGTCTGCAGGAAAACGAAAAAGGCTCTTCCACCGCCTTGGTGCGGGGAATCGCCTATAAAACGGACGAGACCAAACGGAAGATCGGCGGATTTGATGCCTATACCACCAGCAATGTTTGCAAGGGTTCGGGACTTTCCAGCTCCGCCGCTTTCGAGGTTGCCATTGTATCCATTTTAGATCATTTATATAATGAAGGGGATATGCCCGCCATGGAGATGGCGAAAATCGCCCAGTTTGCCGAAAACATTTATTTCGGCAAGGCCAGCGGGCTTTTGGATCAGCTTTCCTGCGCCTATGGCGGCATGATCGCCATTGATTTTGAAGATCCCGATCACCCCGTTGCCACTCCCCTGCCCTTTGATTTCAGCCAAACGGGATATGATCTTGTTATCACCGACGTTGGGACCGATCATGCGGATCTTACCGCCGACTATGTTGCCATCAAAGAGGAGATGGAAGGAATCGCCGCCTTCTTTGGCGAAAAATACCTGCGCAAGGTGGATCCCCACGCATTCAACCAAAATCTGCCTACATTAAGAAAAGACCATTCCGAGCGCGCATTGCTCCGCGCCATCCATTTCTTCCGAGAAAATGAGCGTGTGGAGGCGCTCGAAAAGGCGCTGAAACAGAAGGATTTTGAGGCGTTTAAAAGCATTGTCTGCGCATCGGGAAATTCTTCCTATATGTATCTGCAAAACATCTATTCCGACCGCAAACCCACCGAGCAGGCCATCAGCCTGGCTCTCTGCCTTACTCAGCAGATGCTGGAGGGAAAAGGCGCATGGCGGGTGCACGGCGGCGGGTTCGGCGGAACCATTCAAGCCTATGTTCCCACCGAAGATACTGCGCGCTATTGCGCAGAGATGGAGCGGGTATTCGGCAACGGTTGCTGCCACATTCTGCAGATCCGCCCCTTCGGACCGATCAAACTCTAACATAAAAAAACTCCTTGCTTTCAGCAAGGAGTTTTTTATTGATTATTCTGCAATCCACATATCGTCGTAGGGCGGACGATCGGTGGGCGGAGTATAGGTCTCGGGGTCGATAACCAGCCAAGCATTGGGCAGGAACCGCATTCCATCGCGATCCGAGCCGCTGGGGTTATTCATAACGCCGCCTTTTTCGGTATAATACAAAACAGTGGAAGATCCGCCGTCGAGATTGGCGGCATTATAAGCACCTTCGTCCACCAAAACCTGCTGAAGCTGCTTCATGGTAGCCCCCGCCGAGGTAACCTGACGGCCGTCGATAACAACGAAAAGAACCGTTCCATCCTTCCGCTGGCCGATGGCGGTGCGAGGAGCAACGCCCCAACCGCCGTTGCCGGAGATTTCCGCCAACTCGCCGTTGATGATCAGGAAGGGATAAAATTCGCAGGCATCCCGCAGGTTCAGGTCTTCAATTTCCGTTTTCTTATAGCGACCCAATACCAGAACATCATCTTTATTAAAGCCGACAATGTCGCAATAATCCGCACCGGTCTCCTGCAAAAGAATACCGTCTACAATAACGGTACCGATGGCCTTACCGCCGTTTCCCCAACCGTTTGCGTCGGCAAATCCACCGCCGTTAATACCGGCGATCGCGCCGTAATCTTCGATCAACGCAGGGATCTTTTGACCCTTTGTACCGAAATTTTGGGGAATTCCCAACCGCACCCAGGCAGGGTTGGAAATTTCCATAACAAAGCCGGTATAGCCGGTTCCTGTAATTTTTTTAACCTTAATATCGTTACTGTTGCTTTGCGTTTGGATCTGGTTTGTTTCGGTCTGGATGGTAAGATCCGTTACCTTATGCTTATTAAGCACCTCATTGATGGTTTCTTCCGAATAGAAGGTGGTGGCATAATATTGATGGGAAAGAGTTGCCATCGCCGAGGTGATCAAAAGATCTCTGAAGAAGGCAACGGGACCATAGAGGAAAAACAATGCCAAAGAGGCCTCCAGCACTAATGTGGCCAGAAACGAAACCAAATATTTACCCCAAGGGCGCACCACCCAGGAATCGGGGTTCAGGCGCGGCAAACGGAGTTTGCGGGCGTGTCTTGCTGAATATCGTTTGCTTTTTCTCAATTCAATTCACCTATTCATTCATACTTTCTTTCTGCACGTTCCATAAAATTATAATATTATATATCTTTTATGTCAATAATAATAAAAAATATTTCATAAATGTTCAAATTTTTACTTTACAAATCGATTTTTGTTTGATATAATATTAGCCGTCGTTGGGATATAGCCAAGTTGGTAAGGCAACGGATTCTGACTCCGTCATTCCGCAGGTTCGAGTCCTGCTATCCCAGCCAAATAAAAACACCACCCGATCGGGTGGTGTTTTTATTTATCTCATTTCATCCAAAGTTAATTCAAATGCAGGGAGAAATTCTTCCATAAAGATCTGCACCTCGGG
>JAZODI010000006.1:0-8157 GCA_045596965.1 Eubacteriales bacterium
GCCGCGCCGCTTTCCAAGGCTTCTTCGACCTTTTGGCGCGCCTCCTCAGCGGGCAGTTCATGGCTGAGGGCGATCATTTCCGCCGCCAATGCCAGGCAGACCTCTTTTAAGTCCTCGGGCCCTTCGCCCTGCAAAACGGCCAGGGCCTCCTCCACCTCCAGAGCATTACCCACCGCCTGCCCCAAGGGCAGATCCATATTGGTGATCAGCGCCGAAACCCGCCTTCCGCAGGCCGCGCCGATCTCCACCATCGCCTTTGCCAGCCGCGCAGAATCTTCCTCTGTTTTCATAAAGGCGCCGCTCCCGGTCTTAACATCCAAAACGATGGATTTTGCGCCCGCCGCCAGTTTTTTGCTCATGATGCTGGAGGCGATCAAAGGGATGGAATCCACTGTTGCGGTAACATCCCTTAGGGCATAAAGTTTTTTATCGGCAGGGGCCAGATCGCCGCTTTGGCCGGTTACCACCAGCCCAATCTCCTTGGCCTGATCCAAAAACTCCTCGATGGAAAGGGTAGTGCGGTAGCCGGGGATGGATTCCAATTTATCCACGGTTCCCCCGGTATGGCCCAGGCCGCGGCCGCTCATTTTGGCAACGGTTGCGCCCAAAGAGGCAACGATAGGAGCAACAATCAGGGTGGTTTTATCCCCCACCCCGCCGGTGCTATGCTTATCTACAGTATTTTTCAATCCGGAAAGATCCACCTGACCGCCGCTTTGGGCCATGCAGGCGGTAAGATGAGCGGTTTCCTCCTCGGTCATGCCCCGAAAGCAGACCGCCATTGCCCAGGCCGCCATCTGATAATCGGCAATCTCGCCGGCAGTAAACCCATTAATCAGAAAACGAATCTCTTCCAATGAGAGGGATTGACCTCTCTTTTTCTTTTCAATCAGATCAACAGCGCGCACGGCTCAATCCTCCAAATTCTTTTGGTTAAAGGCAAAAGGGAGCAGTTCCCCAAAACCATGGCGTTCCAACACTTGATCATTGCCCCAAATAACAGCAAAATCTCTATCGACAAATTCCGCCATCACCTGGCGGCAAACTCCGCAGGGCGCAACCGATTCATCGGCCTTCCGCCCTTTACCGCCCGCAATAGCGATGGCTTTAAAAGCGCGCGCACCTGCACCGATGGCGGCCGAAAAGGCCGCCCGCTCGGCGCAGAGGGTGGCGGAATAAGAGGCGTTTTCCATATTGCATCCGGTATAGACCGTTCCGTCGGCGCTCAGCAGCGCCGCCCCCACCCGATACCCCGAATAGGGAGCATAGGCCGCCTCGCGGGCGATGAGGGCCTGATTTAAAAGTTCGCGGTCGGTCATAGCATTTTTTCTCCTTCCGAAAGGGTGATACCATGCCATGCGGCAACGGTCTGCCCGATATCGCAAAAGCTTGAGCGCGTGCCCAAGGGCTTAGGCTCAATGCCTTTGCCATAAATCAAAATAGGGATATACTCGCGGGTATGATCGGTGCTTTGATCGGCGGGATCGCAACCATGGTCAGCGGTAATGATCAGCCGATCCTCCGATCCCATCTGCTCCAAAAAGCAGGGCAGCCAGGCATCAAATTCCTTCAAGGCCTTTGCATAGCCATCCTGATCCTGGCGGTGGCCGTAGAGCATATCAAAATCAACCAGGTTCACGAAAACAAACCCATCAAAATCCTCTTTCGCCAGGCTCAAGGTAACCGCCAACCCTTCGGTATTTCCATGGGTAGGAATGGAGCGATCGATCCCTCTGCCCGCGAAAATATCCGCGATCTTTCCCACCGAAACGGTAGTTACCCCTGCCTTTTGCAAAATATCCAAAAGGGTATCTTGGGGCGGCTCAAGGGAAAAATCCCGCCGATTGGCGGTGCGGGTATAGCAGCCCTTCTCCCCGATAAAGGGGCGGGCAATCACCCGCCCAACGCCCCATGCGCCCTTTAGGAGGGCGCGGGCCTTGCGGCAGATAGCGTAAAGCTCTTCCAAAGGAACGACCTCCTCATGGGCCGCGATCTGAAAAACGCTATCGGCCGAGGTATAAACGATCAGCTTGCCGCTTTGCACCATCTCATCCCCGAAATCGGCGATGACCTGCGTGCCGGAATAGGGGCGGTTGCAGAGCACGCCCCGCCCGCTGACCTTTTCAAATTCATCTATCAATTCTTGGGGAAATCCTTGGGGAAAGGTGGGCAGCGGCGCAGGAGAAACCACCCCCGCCAATTCCCAATGGCCTACCGTTGTATCCTTCCCCTTGGAACGTTCCATCGCCCGCCCGTAGGCGGCCTTTGGTGCACCTTCGGCGCCCAAAAACTCCAGCCCCTCAATATTGCCAAGCCCCAACTTTTTGAGGTTGGGAGCGGAATAATAAGGGCTTTGGGAAACGCTTCTTAAGGTATGCGCCCCTGCATCGCCGAAATCGGCGGCATCGGGCAGTGCGCCTGCGCCCAGGCTATCCAAAACAATTAAAAATGTTTTCATTTTTTCACCGCTGTTCTCAAAGCCAATTCCATCATATCGGTAAAGGAGCTCTGCCGCTCCTCGGCAGTGGTCGCCTCCCCGGTTATCAAAGAATCGGAGATGGTGCAAATGGCCAGCGCCTTTTTGCCGCATCGGGCCGCGTTCATATAAAGAGCCGCCGCCTCCATCTCCACCGCCATCACGCCCATCTTGCCCCAAGCGAGGGTATCCCCTTCGCCTGCATCATAGAAGGTATCGGAAGAAAGCAGGTTGCCGACATGATAGCAAAGCCCCATCTCCCTTGCCTCCTTCACGCATTTTTCCAGCAAGGAAAAATCGGCGATGGGCGCAAAACTGCCCCGCAGATGAAATTGCTCGGCATAGGCGGAATTGGTGCAAGCGCCCGCACCCAAGACGATATCGCGCACCTTGACATCAGCCCGCAAGGCCCCCGCAGAGCCAACGCGAATGATCTGATCCACATCAAAAAATTCAAACAGCTCAAAGCTATAGATCCCCATAGAGGGCATTCCCATCCCGCTGGCCATCACCGAGATCTTCTCGCCCATAAAGGTGCCGGTATAGCCCTGCACCCCGCGCACGTTATTGACCAGCTCGGCATTTTGCAGAAAATTTTCCGCAATAAATTTAGCCCGCAGAGGATCGCCGGGCAATAAAACCGTTTTGCCGAAATCCTCGGGCTTGGCGTTAATATGCGGTGTTGGATAATTGGCCATCTTCTTCGCCCTCCTTAATAATTTTAACGATCGCGCTGGTTCCCAGACGGGATGCGCCCAGCGCTAAAAAGTCCTCGGCATCCTGCAAGGAGCGGATGCCGCCCGCCGCCTTGATCTTCAGCGCGGGATCGACATTTTTTGCAAATAAAGCAATATCTTCTTTCGTTGCACCGGCAGTAGAAAAGCCGGTGGAGGTTTTAATAAAATCCGCCCCCGCCGCGCCAACAATGCGGCACATTTCGACCTTTTCCTCGTCCGTGAGCAGGCAGGTCTCGATAATGACCTTGAGGATCTTATCCCCGCAGGCGGCTTTTACCTGCTTGATCTCTTCCAGAAGGTCCTCCCATTTTTGATCCTTCACCCAGCCGATGTTGATGACCATATCCACCTCATCGGCTCCGTTTTTCACCGCGTCCGCCGCTTCAAAGCATTTGGCGGCAGTAGTAGAATAACCGCAGGGGAAACCGATCACTGTGCAGATCGCAACCTTACCTTTGGCATATTCCGCCGCCTTGGCAACATAGCTTGCAGGGATGCAGACCGAGGCGGTCTGATATTTCATTCCATCCTCAATGATCTGCCGAATTTCCTCCCAGCTTGCCTGGGGTTTCAAAAGGGTGTGGTCCACCGCGCTTAAAATCTTTTGTTGATCCATGGGAAAAACCTCCTGATTTTATCTAATTTTATTATATACGATTTTCTTCCATAAAAAAAGAGGGAAATTAAAGATTCTTAATTTGTAACTTTAGATCCGCTCAATTATAATGATATAAAATGATTTCGAAGGAGTTTTTATGAATTATAAAATCGTTTCTGATTCCGCGGCAAATATATATGAGCTGAATGATACCCCCTTTTCCTTTGTTCCCCTAACGGTCCGTTGCGAGGGAAAGGAATTCATTGACACCCCCGCCCTCGATCTGGAAGAAATGCTTTCCACCCTGCGCTCCACCAAAGAAAGTTCCTCTTCCTCCTGTCCCAATATGCAAAATTGGCTGGAGGCATTCGGCGATGCGGAGGAAATCTATGCCGTTGCCATAACCGGCGGTCTTTCGGGCAGTTTCAATGCGGCCATGCAGGCCAAGATGGAATATGAAGAGCTTCATCCCGAAGCAAAAGTGCACGTCATCGACACCCTTTCGGCAGGGCCCGAAATGGCGCTGATCGTTGAAAAGCTGGCGGAGCTCAAAAAAGAAGGGCTCTCATTTGAGCAAACCGTTCGGCAAATCACCGCTTATATGCAATCAACCAAGCTGGCCTTTTGCTTGGAATCGGTTCAGAATTTTGCCCGCAACGGGCGGATCAATCCTGCCGTTGCCAAGCTGGTGGGGGCGCTGGGCATCCGCATTGTGGGGCGGGCTTCGGCAGAAGGAACGCTGGAGCAAAAGCATCTTTGCCGCGGTGCCCAAAAGGGGTTGCAGACCCTGTACCAGGAGATGAAGGCGCGCGGCTTCAAAGGCGGAGCGGTTCGCATCCATCATTGCCGCAACGCCCAGGCTGCCCAAACGCTCCGCGATGCAATTTTAAAGGATCACCCTTCCTGCTCTGTTAAGATCCGCGCCTGCGGCGGGCTTTGCAGTTTCTATGCAGAGGAAGGCGGCCTTTTAGTTGGCTATGAAACATAAAAAAATGCGCCCATTGGGCGCATTTTTTATGTCTCAAAATAACGAATCATTTGGTTGGCATTTGCCAGATAAAGGCTTCGATCCTTTTCGGGATAAATATCCTTGGTCCCTTCCTTGACCTCCGCCCGAATTACCCGCGCCATTTTGGCGATCATTTCATGGTTCAGCGGGCGGGGATTGCCTGCAAAACGCAGGAAATTTTTATAATAGATCTTTTCAAAGGTTTCTTGCGGAAGGTGCATCGGCTGCAGATGGCCGAAGAAAGCATCCTCAAAAGGCTCGCTCCATTCCAGCATGCGGCGGCATTGATTGATCCGCAGGCCGCCGATCTGGGCAGATTCGGGATCTTCATTATTATCCAGCCAGGTATTATAGGTATCGCTCCCATAGAGGATGCGATCGGCATAATCGATAAAGATCTGCCGCCACTCGGGGTAGGTGGTAAAGCCAACAAACATTTCACCCCCGGGCGTGGTATCAAACACCATGTTTTCATACCGATCCATCAGCTCCTTGGCCTTTTGGGGCTCAAAGCCCAAAAAGAGGAAATGCGCCCAGCATATATGAAGCTTGGGGAATTTCTTTAAAATCCCTTCCGCTTCATCCCATAATTGGGGCAGGGTGGGATGGGTATCATCCAAAAAGTCACCATACTTGCGGGGGCCCACCTCAGGATCCCATTTATCGCCCGGGTCGCCAACATGGTAGAGAACAGGGATTTCATTTTCTTCCAAATAGGCAAACATTGGATCGAAAATAGGATCATCCAACGGGCGTGCAAGCTTTTTGCGGTATTCGGGCTTGCCATCCAGCAGCTTGATGCCATCGGCACCCATTGCCATCAGATCCTTTACCTGCTGAAGATACCCCTCGGCAGTATCCCGCTCATCGTAATAATGCCAGAGGTTGGCAAAAACATAGCAACGGTTGGGATTCTCAGGCGTATTCAGTCGGGATTTAACATAAAAGCAACGGGCGTTATTGAAGGGATCATAGCGCGTCATCAACTGATTGATGGCGCAAAGATTGACCCGCTCAAAGCAAAAATAATCCATTGCGTTTTCCACCGAGCGGGTAATGATCTCCATCTCCTCCGGGCGAAGCATATGCAAATGGCAATCAATGATCGGCAAAGAGCTATAGCCGTTCTTTTCTGCGTTATTCATAGGAATAACTCCCCCTTATAGATAAAAGGTATTTTCGCCGGGCAGAACCTCGAAGGCTTGCTCGCGGCGGCGGGCATAACGAACCATCAAGGTAAATGATTTTTCCGCCGTTACTTTAATTTTGGTTTCCCCTTCAGTGGCGCTATAGTCGGTGCATTCGATATCCACCTTACCGCCATTGAAGATCATATTTTTAAGACCGGTCTTTTTATCGGGGAAGAGATCAAAACTCACCTTATTTTCCACCGCATTAAAATGCAGGCCGATCAGATTTTCGATCAAAACAGTGATGGGACCCAATCCACCCCAGCCAACGAAATTGGGCATGCAAAGCTCGCCGTTTTCGCGGGTGGCAGGGCGGGATTGCTCAGGATTATAGCATTCCCAAACGCCGCCGTAGGCAGGGTTTTTGAAAACATCACACATGGTTTCAACATATTTTACCGCCGCTTCGCGGGCATACTCTTTATAGCCTCGCTCATAAAGGCCGCGAATGGCGCAGAAGGTAGTGGGATGCCAGTTGCTTCCCAGCCAATAACCGCCGGAGGGATCATAGTTGAGATCGTCCTTGGAAAGGCTGGCAAAGGGCGAATGAGTGAAAAACTCATTGGGGTTCATCATATGCTCCACCAACGGAAGGATATGCTCCAGATCGTTGGTCGCATCGCAATGGAGCGCCCAAAAGGCTGCGGCGGTTTTGCTGTTGATCCACTTCACCTTGAGGGTGGGCTTGCTGCTGTTGCGGCTGAAGAAATCGTAATAAAAGCCGGTAGCGGGATGCCAATGATAATGATTGATCAGATCGCTGATCCGTTTATTTTCAGCGCGATAAAATTCAACCTTTTCCTCGTTGCCCAAAACCTCATAAATATTGGCAATGCATTTGGCAGAAAGAGCCTGCTGGCAAGCAAGATCGATAAAGCAAACGTCGCTCCCCTTCAGCTTATAAGCGGCAAAACCGCTGCGGGGAGAGTTATCCATGCCGGAAGAGCCGGTATCTTCAAAATAATAAAGCCCTTCGCCCCGGCGGCGGTTATTCTCGATAAAATTATAAAGACCTTCGATGGCAGGAAGAACCGCTTCAAAGCGGGAGGAATCACCGCTGATGAGATAATGCTCCCATTCCACCCAGGCATAAAGGGGCGGATTGATTCGCTCGCCATAGGCGGGAACTTCTTCCTGAATGCGGTAAGCCATGCTGATATAGCCGCTCTCCTTATCCCGCAAGCGGTAAAGGTTATCCAAATTATTAAAGGCAGAAAAGGTGCCGTTGGAATAGTTGGTAATAAAGGTCATGAAGCAACTATCCCATTGCCAGGTAACACCAACGCCGGGCATGCAGGTTAAAATGGGCTTCCAGCCTTCTTTATTCACATAGTCTACATTCTCAAAAGCGATCTCCCAAGCTTTATAATAGAGATCAATCCAATCCTCCCGCCCTTCAAAAATAGGCTGAGGAAGTTTTTCCTTTTCATAGCGATAAACAACGCTGTCTTTACCACCGATAGCCATAAGTATTTACCTCATTATCGTTAATTTCGGGAATGACTTTTCCCTGCCCAAACTATAACATAATAAAATAAATATTTCAATAATAAAACCATATTTTTCATGATATTTTTGCGCAATCTTTTTCATCTTGACATTCGCTTTAAAATCGATTAAAATAAATACCGTTCTCTATATATGCGGGCGTGGTCGCGACTGTGAGCGCCGCCGGCGGCGGATAAAGCGAGCAGGTTAGCGGCTGCCGCAACACGAGAAATACCGAGCGCCTTGGCGCGATGGATTTATCGATGTTGCAAAGGGCTGAATTGGCAAGTTCCTCAAAATGCATTTCCCATTCCATATCGCAAGCGTGGGCAGAGGCTTTGGGGCACGTCTGCCGATGGGCGGACGATTACTAAGTTAAATATGCGGGCGTGGTCGCGACTGTGAGCGCCGCCGGTGGCGGATGAAGCGAGCAGGTTAGCGGTTGCCGCAACACAGCGGATACCGAGCGAGCAACGGCTCGCGAAGGATACGCTGATGTTGCAAAGGGCGGAATTGGCAGTAGGGCCGGCGGGCGCGTCCTGCGGACGATGAAGCCCGGCGGGCCTGCGGCAGCAACACAAAAAATATCGAGCGTTTTACGCGAAGAATTTTTTGATGTTGCAACGGTCTTGTTGATCAAAACTTCTTTGCGATCCATA
>JAZODI010000007.1:0-2612 GCA_045596965.1 Eubacteriales bacterium
TATCTCTGCCATGCCCATGTTCAATATGGGGTGTCCTTTGAATCGGTTTTCGGTATGATCGCCGATCGGTATCGGGGCATCAAAGAGGATCTGGGGCTCTCCATCGATATCGATTCCCATTTAGAGCAGATCCGCAAAAAGTTGCTCTCCGGCATGAGTGAGGAGGAACTGGCCTCTCGGGGCGAATATCTTTCGGCTCTGCTGATGGCGGATTATCTGGGTTTTGATTTTGTTGATGCCGCTCATTGGCTCAAGTTTCGCTACGACGGAACGGTGGATAAAGAGGAGTCCTATGCTGCTTTGCGGCGGGAGGCCGAGGGGCGCAAGGTGGTCATCCCCGGGTTTTATGGGGTGATGCCCGATGGGCAGATTCAAACGCTTACCCGCGGCGGCTCCGATATTACCGGTGCCTTTGCGGCGGCCGCGCTGGACGCAGATGTTTATGAAAACTGGACCGACGTTTCGGGCATCCTGATGGCCGATCCCCGCATTGTTGAGGATCCCCAGCCCATCGATCGGGTAACCTATAGCGAGCTGCGGGAGCTCAGCCATGCGGGCGCGCAGGTGCTTCATGAAGGCACCATCTATCCCGTTCGGGAAAAGAAGATCCCCCTCAATATCCGCAATACCAACGAGCCCGACCATCCCGGTACCATGATCATGGAAAGCTTCGATGATTCCATGGATATGGAGCATCGGTTCATTACCGGCATTGCCGGCAAAAAGGATCATTCCATCATCACCCTCACCAAGATCGGCCTTTCTTCAGCGGTGGGTGAACTGCGCCGCATTTTAGAGGTTTTTGAGGATCATAATATCCCTGTGGAATATGTTCCTTCCGGGTTGGATACCGTTTCGCTGGTAGTGGATTCGGCTAAGGTTTCCCCCTGCCTTTATTCCATGTTGGGCGAGCTGCAAAAGAAGATCAAGCCCAATAATATCAAGGTGCATGATCAAATTGCTATTGTTGCAGCGGTGGGGCGGAAGATGGCCTTCCGCGCCGGCGTTTCGGGCCGGATCTTTGCCCGCCTGGGCGAAAATGGAATCAGCATTCGCATGATCTCCCAAGGACCCGATGAAATGAATATCATTGTTGGCATCGATAATAAGGATTATGCAAACGCAATTCGCGTATTATATAACAGCTTTGTTAAATAAAATGTGTTGATCCGAAGCCAACGCCCCTTCCGCCGATCCCTTTTGGCGCTTTTCGCTCATTTCGCCTTTGTAGGGAACAAATCCCAACTGCAGGCAAAATAAGCAAAAATCATCCAAAATGTATTCGTCGGCAGAAGCATCGTTTCGAATAAACACATTTTAAAGTAAATTAAAGTTTAAGCGTATTTTTGAATTTGGTTAAGGAGAATATATTTATGAAAAATGTAGCCATTTTAGGTGCCACCGGTGCGGTGGGCCGCGAGATGTTGAAGGTATTGGAAGAGCGGAATTTTCCCATCGGTAAACTCAAGCTGCTGGCCAGTGAAAGAAGCGTCGGTAAGCTGATCCCCTTTAAGGGCGAGAATATCGCGGTTGAACTCGCCGATGAAAACGCCTTCGAGGGGATGGACATTGTCTTGGGTGCGGCCTCCAATGATCTGGCCAAGCGCCTGGCGCCCGCCATTGTTGCTGCAGGGGCGGTGTTCGTTGATAATTCCAGCGCCTTCCGCATGGATCCCGATGTTCCCCTCATCGTTCCCGAGGTCAATGCCGAGGATGCCAAAAACCATAAGGGCATCATCGCAAACCCCAACTGCTCCACCATCATCACCATCACCGCCGTCAACGCGCTGAATAAGCTCAGCCCCATCAAGACCATGATCGCTTCCACCTATCAGGCAGTCTCCGGCGCAGGCGCCGCAGGCCCTGTGGAGCTGATGGATCAGGTCAATGCCGTTGCCAAGGGCGAGGATTTTGAAACCAAGGTGTTCCCTTATCAGATCGCCTATAACCTTATCCCCCAGATCGGCGGCGAAGCCTGCGATGGCTATACCTCCGAGGAGATGAAGATGCAAAACGAGGGCCGCAAGATCATGCATCTGCCCGAATTGCTGGTCAACTGCACCTGCATTCGTGTCCCCGTTGTTCGCAGCCATTCCATCTCCGTTACCGTGAAGACCGAAAAGCCCATCAGCGTGGAGGATGCCCAAAAGATCATTGCTTCCGCCCCCGGTTGCAAGCTGGTGGACGATCTCAATAATAAAAAGTATCCCATGCCCCTCGATACCACCGATCAGGATCTCGTCTTCGTCGGCCGTATCCGCAAGGATCTCACCGATGAGTGCGGTCTGCAGATCTGGTGCTGCGGGGATCAGGTACGCAAGGGCGCAGCAACCAATGCCATCCAAATCGCCGAGTTGTTATAACCGTTGAAATGGGCGCCTTTTCCGATTTTTCGTTCTCGCTGTATCGACATACAGCTTCACCCGAAGAAATCGAAAAATCCATCCCATTTGAACGGTTTGGCGGATGATAATTGAAAGAAATGAGATCGCAAGGTCTCTTTTGCTTTTTCTTCTGTTAAATAAATATATTGAATTTGATGCCGTCAAGTGGTAAAATAGATATATGATGATTTTAGTGGGAGGGCTGGCCATGATCGTTTTGAAGATCAT
>JAZODI010000008.1:0-3493 GCA_045596965.1 Eubacteriales bacterium
GGCTTCAAGCTCAGCAAGCAGAGCGTCGGTATCTTCCTTTTTGCTCTTTTCGTACATACGGCGGCGGATAATATCATAGCCAACCAAGAGAAGGATCGGGAGAACCACGCAAATGATCAACCCGGTTGTCGACTGCATAAACATGGCGATATGGCCTGCTCCGGCGATTCTCACCTGATAAATACCAACCAGGTTAGCGGCAGGAACAAGTTCTTTATCTTCGGTATTGTTGTTGTCGCCGCGGGTGCGGAAGAAGAGTTCGCCGTCTTGCTCGATGATTTCGATCACCCGGTGGGTAACAATGCTGGTCCCATTGCCGGCAGGATCGAAAAAGGAGATTACATCCTTAACCTTAACCTCTTCTGCTTCGATGGTATGGCAGATGATGAGATCACCGCTTTCGATCTCGGGGTGCATAGAATCGGTTAAAACGATAAGGGGAAGAGTCCCTGCAATGCTGGGGACTTCATCTTTGTTGATGTAGCTTTTAGCGATGAGCGTGAGATTGATCAGCAGGATGGGGATCAGGATAATACATAAAATGGTTCCTACTATGGTTAAAATCTTATAGGGTGCAGAAGTCCTTTCTTTTGACATAATGTTTACCTCATTTCTCGCAGTAAACTGCGCAGTATATTTATTTTAAATATTTAATTATTTATTTATTATTATACTAATTATTCGCTTTGGAGTCAACTTTTTTAATACACAAAACCACCATTTTAGTACTTTTTTAAGACATAATACTTGAGGAAGGAAGTGATAAATTAGTGGATTTCAGTAACCGTTTGAGGCAGTTAAGAACAGAGGCGGGCCTTACGCAACTTCAACTGGCGCAACGCTTAGGAATCACCAAAAGCGTAATCTCATTTTATGAACTAAGTGAAAGAGCGCCTTCCCCTGATGTTCTGATTCGTTTAGCAAGAGTATTTCATGTTAGCACAGACTATTTGCTCGGCTTAGATAAACGGGAAACCATAGATATTACGGGAATCAGCAAAAAAGATGTGGCAATTCTGCGTGCATTGGCCGAGAGCCTTCGCCATAAATAAGAAATGGCATTCTGCAAGTTCCGAAAAAATAAAAAAAGCGACAGTATGGCTATCGGAATCAATACTGTCGCTTTTCAAATTATGCGAGGTATCGGCTTCGTCCGAGGGGTGCGCTTGGGTTCAATGGCTATGGTTTTTAGCTATGGGTGGGCGCGTTTACTTTTTTAAATATAGAACTTTCATTGATTCGAAAAGCAAATAATGATAATTTAACACTGTTATTATATCAAATAAAAATTTCCTCCAGAATGAAACGAATGAATTGCGCGTTTTAAGGAATGAATTGCAACCATAGAACATTGAATGTTTTCTCATATTGTGATATAATTATGCTGTCGAATGATATGCAAAGGAGGTGCCCAATTGATTCGGATCGGGATATGCGATGATTCTTCGGCTTTTTTACATCAAACGAAATTTATGATCGATCATTGGGATCATTGCCCCGAGAACATTTGGATCGAACTGTTTGAAGATGGCGATGCGTTGATTTTGGCACATTCAAAAAATCCCTTTGATATTATTTTGCTCGACGTTGTTATGCCATTGCTTAACGGGATCGACGCGGCCAGGGAGTTGCGGGCAAAGGATAAGAGCGTTAAAATCGTTTTTCTGACTTCTTCCGCAGAGTTTGCTTTGGATTCCTATGCAGTAAAAGCGAGCAACTACTTATTAAAGCCGATTGAACCGGCCAAGCTTTTTTCCTGCTTGGAAGAGTTGATGTTTGAAATAAAAGCCATTTCCAAATGCTTGACCGTGAAAGGGCTCGACGCGGTTCATAGAATTCTCCTTTCAAAGATCGAATATGTTGAATCCCAAAGTAAGCATATCATTTTTTATACCGACGAGAACAAGACAGTGGTATCAACAGACCCGCTTTATGCTTATGAGAAAAGACTTTTGCTTGAGGATGGTTTTTTAAAATGCCACCGCAGTTATATTGTGAATATACATCACATTTCCAGTTATTCTCATTCGGAGATCGTTTTGCAATCGGGATGCCGCATCCCCATTTCGCGCAGTCATCAAAAAGATTTTGAGGAAATCTACTTTCGCGTCATTTTTGAGAAAGCAGGTGAAGATGTTTGATCAATACAGTTTTGTTTTTCGCGCATCATACACTTACTTTGCTTTGGGGCGTTGTCTGGTCTGCCGCCTTTTGCGGAGTGCGTTTTTCAAAGCGCAATTTCTTCAGTGGTTTATCAATCTTTGTTGTATGCGGAATCTCTCAATTATCTATCCTGCTGTTTTCCGGTGGGGTAGAGCCGGTGGTATGGAAAATGTATCCTTTGGTGGTCCATCTGCCGTTGGCTATTTTGCTGGTAGTGGTTTTTAAAAAGAGGATCCTAACGGCGGTTGCGTCGATTTCTTTGGCCTATCTATGTTGCCAGCCATCCAAATGGTTCGGGCTGCTCGCAGACGCGTTGGTAGGCAGTAGTGTAATTACTTGGTGCGTTAAAATTATTGTTGCCGCGGTGGTTGCTTATGTGGTGATTCGGCATCTTGCTACCTACATATCCAATATTTTCAGCAAGGACGCCCGCAGCATTCTCATTTTCAGCAGTCTTCCGTTGATATATTATGTATTTGATTATACGGTGGGTGTTTATACCGATTTATGGGTCAGCCATTATCGCTTGGCGGCAGAGTTTTTATCCTTCTCCCTTTGCTTCTTTTTCATGATCTTTTGCGTTGTCTATTATAAAGAGCATGAGAAAAAGTTGGATGCGGAGCATAAAGAGGAAATTATTCAAATCGCCGCCCAACAGCAAGCTAATGAAATTGAAACCATTAAGAAGAGTAATCTCGAAACCAGTCTGCTTCGCCACGATATGCGGCTGATACTCAGCAATTTGGCTTTATGCATCGAGCAAGACGATAAACAGCAAGCACTCAAGCTGATCTCCGGATTCACCCAACAAGTTGAGGCAGCTTCTTTGCATCGGTATTGCAATAACGATACGATTAATTATATTCTCACAAGCTTTGAGAGCAAATGCAAAAAGAAGGGTATTGATTTCAACGTGGCAGTGGAAATTGATGCCCTTGCTGTTGATGAGATCCTATTTTCTTCCATCATTTTAAATGCCTTGGATAACGCGGTAAATGCCCAGGAAAAACTGCCGGCCACTCAACGTCGCATCAAATTAATGCTGAAACATTCCGATGGAAAACTCCTGCTCTCGGTGAAAAATCCGTTTAAGGAGCAACCTATTTTTATTGATGGTTTGCCCGCATCCAATCGGAAGGGGCATGGTTATGGTACGCAGAGCATCCTGTATATGACCGAAAGGCTCGGCGGTAAATGCCGATTTACGCTCCAAGATAATATGTTTATATTGCGGGTGGTTGTGCAAGCACCGAAAAAATAACAGAAAGCGACAGTATGGCTATCGGAAGCAATACTGTCGCTTTTAAAATGAAGTTCGGTATCGGGGTCA
>JAZODI010000009.1:0-2339 GCA_045596965.1 Eubacteriales bacterium
CCCGAAGCATCCAGCCATTGGGCGATATTTAGTTTTTCCCGGAAGGATAGGGCGTTTTTGGCCTCGGCATAGGCACGTAATGTAACATCGGAAACAACGATCTTTCTCATTTGTTCAAATCCTTTCGAAAATAAAATAGCATTAAAAAATCCCGCAAAGAAAAAACTTCTTTGCGGGATGATCAAAACTTTTTTGACCACGGTACCACCCGGCCTTGCTCCCTCAAAGGGGAACCACTTATGGGGCTCTATCAAGCCCTCGGTCTGTTACGGGACCGCCCGGAGCTTCTTACTTTTGATTTCAGAAACCCTGCTCCGATAGGAGGCAGCATCTGCATCTCCCACCGCCTCGCACCAACCGACGGTTCTCTGAAGGGATTTTATTGCCGATGCTTAATATCATCAACGCATTTATATATAAATTTGGGAATTATTTTAGACCAAAAGCAAGCAATTGTCAAGAGTTTTTTAAAATTTTTTCGGCATTTTTAAAGGCGATCTTTTCCTTGTCGGAATCCTTTAAAGGCAGAGCCATAAAGTATTCCGCCTCTTCTTTTGCATCCCAGACCGGGAAATCGCTCCCGTAGAGCACCCGATCCGCGCCGTAGGCTTCGATATAACGGAGAAATTGCTCCTTGCTCATAAATTGGCGGGAGCTGGAAAGATCGATCCAGCAGTTCTTGGGGCCCAGCAGCTCCAAGGCCTCATTGAAAAGGCTCCAGCCGCCGAAATGGGGCGCAATGGCCTCCAAGTTCGGGAAAAGCTCCAAAACCCGCTTTAAGCGGCGGGGATGGGAATAATCATAGCGGGGGTCGCCGGTATGGATCATCAAGGGCATCTTGCCCTGCATAAAATCATAGAGGGGGAAGAGCCGCTCGTCATCAATATTAAAAAGCTGGGTATCGGGATGGAGCTTGATGCCGTGGAGCGGGGAATTTAAAATAAATTCCGCCTCCTCCATCATCCCTTCCATTTCGGGATGGATGGTGCCAAACCCATGAAATTCGGGATGGGCGGCAACCTCATCCAGGATATTTTGGTTGATCTTGCGCACCTGCGCAGGATGGAGGGCAACGGGGAGGACAACAAATTCCGAAATCCCCCCTTCCTTGCCTTTTTTCAAAAGGATCTCCGCCGAGCCATGCTCGCCTCCCTCTTCATCAAAGCCGTAGAAACGGCGGATGTTGCGGGTGGCCTTATCGGCGATGGGCTCGGGATAGATATGGGTATGAAAATCAATCAGTTTCAATGTTTTTCACCTTCTTTTGTTTTTTTACTTTATCACCGAAAAATTAGATTGTCAACCAAAAACTTGACAAATGTTTTTTTCTATGTTATAGTAGGCCTACTATATTGAAAGGATGAACTTTTCAAACGATGGATAGCGACAGTAGCGACGATAACCGTTGCTTTGCCTTAAATCATAAGCATATCTATTCCTTCTAAAAGGCATAGGTATGCTTTTTTGCGTTTATTTTTGCGGTTCTTTTTCCGCCCCATCGCTCGAAACCGCCTCGGCATACACAAAGTATGGCCTTTAGCGATTTCAAACGATGGATGCGAAAAAAATAACAGCAAAAACAGTCCATCGTTTTAAAAGTATTCTTTTCTAATTATTAAATTGAAGGAGAAACATTTATTATGGACCCGGACCCTGCGAACTTTCCTATATGGAACTACATTTTGTTTATGGCGCTCTGCCTGATCGGCTCGGCTTATTTTTCCGCCACCGAAACCGCCTTTTCCTCGCTGAATAAAACGCGGCTGAAGGCAATGGTGGAAAACGGCAATCAACGCGCCGAAAGAACTTTGAAGATCGCTGAAAAATACGATCGGTTGATCTCCACCATTCTGATTGGGAATAATATCGTTAATATTACTTTATCTTCATTGGGAACCGTTTTGTTTTTACATTATAATCCAATCAACGGTGCTACCATCGCAACCGTTGTCGTTACCGTTTTGGTATTGATCTTCGGTGAGATCACCCCCAAGAGCATTGCTAAGGATGTCCCTGAAAAATTTGCGATGTTTTCCACCCCGCTGCTGCAACTCTTTATCTGGTTGCTGATGCCCCTGAATGTTATCTTCTCGGGCTGGAAAAAACTGCTCACCAAGCTCTTTAAGTTGGAAGAAGATACCAAAATGAGCCAGGAAGAACTGCTGATGCTGGTGGAAGAGGTTCAGCAGGAGGGCGGCATCGATGAGGATGAAGGCGACCTGCTGAAAAATGCCATCGAGTTTTCCGAGCGGAAGGCGGAGGATATCCTTACCCACCGCACCGATCTGGTAGCGCTGAGTATCGATACCGATAAAAAGGAAATTTCCAAGCAGTTTTAT
>JAZODI010000010.1:0-2192 GCA_045596965.1 Eubacteriales bacterium
ACGTGGGCAGGAACGGAGGAGGAGCCTGCGAACTGCGCGTCGCCATGCATACGGCCCATGGTATCGGTGAGACCATAGGAAGCGGGGCCTGCAGCCATATTATCGGGATGCAGGGTACGGCCGGTACCGCCGCCGGAGGCAACGGAGAAATACTTCTTGCCGTTTTCCCAGCACCATTTCTTATAGGTGCCGGCAACGGGATGCTGGAAGCGGGTGGGGTTGGTGGAGTTACCGGTGATGGATACGTCGACCGCCTCATGCTTCATGATGGCAACGCCTTCCAAAACATCGTTGGAACCGTAGCAACGAACCTTGGCGCGATCCCCATCGGAATAAGCCTTGGTATTGAGGATCTTCAGCTCGCCGGTATAGAAATCATAATCGGTTTCAACATAGGTAAAGCCGTTGATTCTGGAAATGATATAAGCGGCATCCTTGCCCAGGCCGTTGAGGATAACCTGGAGGGGCTCCTTACGAACCTTATTCGCGGTGCGGGCGATACCGATCGCGCCTTCCGCGGCGGCAAAAGACTCATGACCTGCTAAGAAGCAGAAGCACTTAGTCTCTTCTTCCAGCAGCATGGCGGCCAGATTACCATGGCCCAAACCTACGCTTCTGGTTTCGGCAACAGAGCCGGGAATGCAGAAAGCCTGCAGGCCAACACCGATATCGCGGGCGGCATCGGAGGCCTTCTTGCTGTTGTTCTTCAATGCGATGGCGCAGCCGAGGGTATAAGCCCAGCATGCGTTCTCAAAAGCGATGGGCTGAACGCCCTTAACGATAGAGGCAACATCAATGCCCTTGGAGAGGCAGTATTCATTTGCCTCATCCAGAGTTGCGAAGCCATACTGCTCCAAAACAGGCTGGATCTTGCCAATTCTTCTCTCATATCCTTCAAAAGTAGCCATTGAACGTTCCTCCTTCCTTATTCTTCTCTGGGATCGATGTACTTAACAGCATCGGCAAAGCGGCCGTAAGTACCGATATTCTTTTCGAAAGCGTCCTTGGGGTCTGCACCCTTGCGGATCATATCCATCATCTTGCCCAGATGGACGAACTGATAACCGATGCACTCGTTATCGGCATCCAGAGCAACCTTGAGGATATAGCCTTCGGCCATTTCCATATAGCGAACACCCTTCAGCTTGGTAGCAAACATGGTACCAACCTGAGAGCGCAGGCCCTTACCAAGATCTTCCAAAGAAGCGCCGATGGGCAGACCGTCTTCGGAGAAAGCGGTCTGGGTGCGGCCGTAAACGAGCTGCTTGAAGATCTCGCGCATGGCAACGTTGATGGCATCGCAAACCAGATCGGTATTAAGGGCTTCCAACAGAGTTTTACCCTGCAGAACCTCAGCAGCCATGGCGGCGGAATGAGTCATACCGGAGCAGCCCAAGGTCTCGACCAGAGCCTCTTCGATGATACCTTCTTTAACATTCAGGGTGAGCTTGCAGCAACCCTGCTGGGGCGCGCACCAGCCGATACCATGGGAAAGACCGCTGATATCGCTGATCTGCGTAGCCTTAACCCATCTGCCCTCTTCGGGGATGGGGGCGGGACCATGATGGGGGCCCTTGGCTACCACGCACATACTTTCAACTTCATGTGAGTAGTTCATGATTGATTCTCCTTCCAAAAATTGTGTTATACACATACGGTTGTATTATATATCATTTTCATAGGAATTGTCAACTGTCAAAAACGACAAATAAGGGCGCAAATGCGCCCTTATTCCTTATAAATTAACATCTCGGGAGTCCAGCCATCCAATACCTTTGCCATGGCGGCGGCCTCTTTTTTCGCACCCTCTAAGTCATGCTCTAAATAGTTGCCGCACTCGATAGAGGTGGTGCCGGGGATCTCCCCTTCATAATCGGCGATAAACGCCATCGAACGGCGCACCAGCTCGATCGCCTCTTGATGGCTCATGGCATCCCGCACCAGAAGGTAAAAGCCGGTGCGGCAACCCATGGGGCCAACATAGAGGATCTGCTCGGTATGGGCAGAATTGCGGGCGAAGGTGGCAAAAAGATGCTCGATGGTATGCATGGCGGGATTTTCCAGATAAACGCCGCCGTTGGGCTTTTTCATGCGAATATCATAGGTTACGCAATCCCCATCCACGCGGGAAAGATACATCCCCCGCTCCAAAATATCGTGGTTGACGGTAAAACTGGCTATTCTTTTCATTG
>JAZODI010000011.1:0-32286 GCA_045596965.1 Eubacteriales bacterium
GCACATTCCGTTAAGGAAGATATTCTCGCCCGCTCTTTGGGATTATGAATATCCGCTCCCTCCACGCCGATGGAATCGACGCAAGGAGTTCCGCTCTCGGTGATCTCTGCCGCATCGGAGCCGCCGATGGCCTCGCCCGGCGCAAGCTGAGGCAACCCCCATTCTGCATAGCAACGATTCATTTTATCCAAAAGCGCGTAATTGCGCTCTGCCGCTTCCATGGCAGGGCGGGTTTGGGCAATGATCAAAGTAGTCTTGCACCCCTCGATATAAACCCGATCGGCGATCTCTTGCAGATCGGCCTTGATCTGCTCCAACTGCTGATTGGTAGCAAACCGAATGTTGACCCCCACGCGGCAACGCCCCGCAACGGTATTGATGGCCGACCCGCCCTCGATCAGGTCGCAGGATGCGGTCAGCCCATGATGGTCTTTATATTTTTCGATCTCTAAGATCTTATGAGCGGCCTCCGCAATGGCATTGGCACCAAGGATGGCGCATTGGCTGGCATGAGCCTCCACCCCCTCAATATCCAGATCGACCGAAAGGATGCCCTTGCGGATCAAAACCGCCGTATTGCCGTTTTGACCCTCCAGGTTCAAAAAGGCCTCTGCCCCTTGAGCAACCGCGCACATATAGTTGATAGTCGCCTTTTTGCTCATATCGCTGCTCCCCTCTTCGTCGGTCTGCAACAAAAGATGGATCTTGCGGCCGCGGTAATTTAACTGATCCAAGGCGTCCATCGCCAGCATCGCGCCGATGATCCCGCCCTTGCAGTCAGTAACCCCGGGGCCGTAGATGGTATCCCCCTCGATATGAACCGGCGGATTGCCGAAAAGCCCAACAGGATGAACCGTATCCAAATGACCCGAAAGAAAGATCCCCTGCCCTTCGGCCTCGGGGTTGAGGGTGATCCAAACAACATCCCCCGCGCCTTTTATCGGCTCGATATGCACCGTCCAGCCCTTTTTTCGGGCCCATGCGGCAATATACGCGCCCGCCGCATCTACCCGTGCTTTATCGTTGGTGGGGCTTTCCAGATTGCAAACATCCTGCCAGATCTGAATATATTCTTGGTTTAAGCAATCAATTTTCTCAAAAAGACCCTTCATTTTTCCACCTCATGCAATTCAATTATCTTCATTATACTACTTTCCCTTCAAATAGCAATCGAAAAATCCATATTTTCAAAAAAGGATCGCTCCATGAGCGATCCTTTTTCTTAGTTGTTAAAAAAACGGGTTAGGACGTTTTTTTCTTTTTTTGCAAACCTTTATATAAATCTCTGTATGCATCCAACAAACGTTCAATATTATCATCGGTTAACGCAAAATTTCCATCCAGATTATCTGCAATGATACCGATGAGCTTATCTGTACTGCCATTATTGTCAATTTGACTTTTAATTTGCTTGCTCACATAACCTTTCAATTCATCGGGAATAGAATCCCCGGGAATAAGATTTATATCTTCTCTGTTTTTCTTGGCAACGTAAGAAAATAAATCATCAATAGAACACCCGAAAATATCAGCGATTTCCGGCAATAGCGAAATATCAGGGGTGGATTTTTTATTTTCCCATTTTGAAACCGCCTGAAAAGTTACTCCCAGTTTTTTTGCAAATTCAACTTGATTCAAGCCACTTTGTTTACGGTATTTTTGTATATTCGTGGCTAAAACAATATTTACTGCATCCATCAAATCATCTCCTTTATTGTCTAAATTGTAACATATGCGCCGAGAGCAATCAATAAAAGAGGAGTTGATCATTTTCAACCAATGGTTGAACTATACGCAGACGGTTCTCTGCTCGATCGTATCCGGCCCCGGACGAACAACTCTATGAGCCAGAAAACCAATACTGTCAAAAAGCCCACCTGCATCCCCATGATGATTTCATATACAGTCGGTAGCAGGGTTGCTGTTATACCGTTGGCATGATTCATAAGGATTCTTTGAATCCATATTGCAAAGAACGACGCAACACTTCCCAACGCCAAGCTCATGCCATAAAACCATCTGCGTTTTTTAAGAAACTCCATAAAACGACGCAAAAACGCTAAAACCAAAACGATCGCAACGGAAAGGATGAATGCAAGACTATATGTATTAAATAAGGCTTTCCAAAAGGTGCTGTCATTCAAAAATAATCTTAAATATTGCAAAGGCCCTATAAATCCATTGTTGCCTTTCGTTGCAAAAAACAAAACCGCCGGTAACAGAATCAATAGCATCAAAGGAACAAACAGCAATAAAAATTCTATCCGTTTTTTCACTGTATTACCTCATTTATTCCCATCAACTCATGGTTTGGGATACTTTATTAATAATATAGCCGTCCTTCCCTTGCAGGATCATCTCGGCATCCTTATTACTTTCATTTAATGCGATCAGCCTTTGCCGAAATTTAAGGGAAGGCAGATCGATCGGCCCGTTTTTCCAAATGGTAATCAATTTCAAAATGCGGGTATCCTTTTTAACCTTTAGTTCCTCGCAAATCGCCCCGCTCAGATCATCGATGGCTGTATAAAACCGATGGTTGCTCGTCCAAAGAACCGTTACCTGCGAAGCCTTCAAGGCCTTCTCATCCATAAACGCTCTTTTTGCAATTTCCAATAATTCCTGCAAAATAATTCACCGCCTTGGGTGTATTATATCATATCAGCCTTTGCGGCGCAAGAAAAAGAGCTTCCAAAATGTTTTGTCACAAAATTTTACAAGATTTTTCAAAAAAACCTTTACAAACACTCTCTTCTATATTATAATAGATAAGCATTTAAATTTTGCTGCTATAGCTCAGTCGGTAGAGTGCATCCTTGGTAAGGATGAGGTCACCAGTTCAAATCTGGTTAGCAGCTCCATATTGAAGGATCGCTCCAATCGGGGCGGTTTTTCTTTTTTTACGCAAACCGGTGGCTCATCCCTCGCGAAGCGAGCATTTAGATCTTCCGCTTGCGCCGAAGGCGTTAAAGCGGTCACCAGTTCAAATCTGGTTAGCAGCTCCATATTGAACGATCGCTCCAATCGGGGCGGTTTTTCTTTTTTTACGCAAACCGGCGGCTCATTTTCTATTAATAATCCTCTTCCATCTCCCCAAAAGAGTGGCTCCGGAAAAGACAAACTTGTCTTTTCTTCGACGGAATTTAGACTTATTTCATCTTTTCGTTTACATAAAAGTTGTTTATAAGTCTGTTGATAATGTGAAAAACTCTGCGCTTTTGCACAGGTTTTTCGCGATTTTACCCCATTTTACCCTGTTTATAACTCTTTTTCGACATGGTTTACCTGGATTATTTTTACTGCGAAAAAAGGGGTTGCTTTTTTACTTTTCTTATGGTACAATTAACCATGCTTGAATGATATGCCCCTTAAAGGCATTGGAATACAACGACGGAAAGGTTGTGAAAAAAACATGGCATTATACATTATTGGTTCTGCTATTTTGGTTTTGGCTGTTGCGATCATCATCTGCGTTTCCATCCAGCAGGGTAAGTCCCAGGGCTTGGGTGCGATGGCCGGTGGTTCCGATGCAGATAGCTATTTCAGCAAGAACAAGAATCGTTCCCGCGATGCGATTCTGGGCAAGATCACCATCGTTTTGGCGGTTCTGATCGTACTTTGCGTTCTTGTTATGAACGTTTTGGGCGCCGCTGCTTAATTGAATCTAAAAAAAATGAAAGCGATAGGTTTTTACCTATCGCTTTTCTTTTTTCAAAAACAAGAAAACACGTTGCATGGGGATGGCCAATAATGTAAAAAACAGGGCGATGGCGCACTGCCATTTTTTCAAAAGCTTACCCAATGCTTGAAATTCCAGCATCCGCATGCCGATATAAAGCATCCCGGCAACGATCAGCATAAGAACCGCCAGGATCAGCAAAACCGGGATCCAGGCCTCCCCGATCCCTTTAAGATAGAAATCCGCCGCCCAGACGAGGGAGACACCTCCCGCCGCCAAAAAGACAAATTCCCACCATATAAGAGAAGCAACCCTTGCCGCCAACCGCTCCAAATGGACCGACTTCAAAGTGAGCCAAACCTGCCCGCCGGGCAAGACCGCAAGCCACCCGCCGCTGATCTTTTGATCCTTGGCCTTGCGATAGAGGGCAATACCACCCAAGATCCAGCAAGCCAAAAGGAGCAATCCGAAAATAACAACCGGCCAGAGAATTGCCTGCCGAAACCATCCTTTGGTCAGCAAACCGATGATCTTTGATAACATCCTACTCGCTCCTTATTTTTTTGAAAGGGCGCGCTGCAGCCAGATCTGGCCGATATCCAACGCATCATAAAGGCTGGTCTTTTCACTCTTCTTTTGAGAGCGCTCAAAGATCGATACATTCTCATCGGTGGAAAGCAGTTCGACCGAGACCTTGGTGGGGATCTCATCGGGGCTGCCGTCGGTAGCCAGGATGGTGATGAAAACAACATAGGGATCTTTGGGATCGCCATAATAAATATCATTTTTGCAACGAACTAAGGGATAGCCCTTATACATAGTGAAGGGCAATTTTTCTTTTTTAGCTGCCATATCGTAAACTCCTCCATAGACAAGATAAACATTCTTCTATTTAGTATACCACAGCCAAAACGGAAAGTAAACATAAATTTCGCACCTTTTGTTTGGGATACCGTAGGATAAATTAAGCGCAATAATATGCGCATATCTGAAAGGAGAATGAACATGGATGATTTTGATCTGCGGGATCTGCTGATGCCTCCTTTGCGCTATCAGTCGGATCTGCCGATGCGGCGCGTCAATGATTCTGCGATGGGCATGAATTGTTCCAACCGCCCCGCGCAACTCGGCATGCAGGTTTTAGCGATGGCCTCTGTGCCTACGCAGGTATGGGAGGACCTTTATGAGCCGGAGATCGGCTTTGCCCACGGCACCATCTTTCGTCAGCTGAACCTTCCCTTTGAAGGAGGTGCCAAGCGGTGAACGAGAAGAAACGGATGATGGAGGCGGTCTATACCAACGGCTTTGCGCTGGACGATGCCCGCCTCTTTTTAGACACCCATCCCACCGACCGCGCGGCGATCGATTATTACCATCAAAAGAGCCGTCTTTATCAGCAAGCCATGGATCGCTATGAAGAAAAATACGGCCCCCTGCGCCCCGAAAACGGCGCGATGGGCGGCCATTGGGGCTGGGCCAACGGTCCCTGGCCCTGGGAAGGAGGCATGTAAGCGATGTGGACTTATCAGAAACGGTTGCAATACCCTGTGGATATTAAAAAGCCCGACGCCAAACTGGCCAAGGTGATCATCAGCCAATTTGGAGGCCCCGACGGAGAACTGGGCGCATCCCAGCGCTATTTATCCCAGCGGTATGCCATGCCCTATCCCGAGGTAGCCGCCACCCTCACCGATATCGGAACGGAAGAGCTGGCACACATGGAAATCGTTTCCACCATTGTGCGGCAGTTGCTCCGCGGCCTTTCGGCAGAGGAGATCCAGAACCAAGGCTTTGCCGATTATTATGTGGATCATACCGCCGGCATCTGGCCCCAGGCCGCCAGCGGCGAGCCCTGGAGCGCCACCACCTTCCAATCCAAGGGCGATCCCATCACCGACCTTTTTGAGGATATGGGCGCGGAGCAAAAGGCGCGCACCACCTACGACAACCTGCTTCGCCTGATCCGCGATCCGGATGTGCGGGATCCCATCAAGTTCCTGCGCTCCCGCGAGATCACCCATTTCCAACGCTTCGGTGAAGCCCTCGGCCAGGTGAAAAAGCATCTCGACAGCCGCAACTTCTATCGCATCAACCCTGCTTTTGATACCGAAAAATAATCGAAAGGGGCTGTAAAAATAGTCCGAACCGCAAAGGGCAGGAAATAACAAGGCTTTTTATAAAGCGACTGCAAAAAAATTAAGAATAAGGGCAGAAAATATCGAAAAAACGATATTTTCTCTCAATTGAATGCCCTTTGCCACCTCCAAACTGAGCCACTCGGCGTATCACATACGCCTTCGGGTATCCCGCGGCCCTTGGCCGCGGCTCAGTTTGAAGGTTTCAAACAATTTTTCCGACCCCCAAAAAAGGGGCTGTAAAAAATTCATCGAATTTTTTACAGCCCCTTTTACTATTTCTTTCGAATTTTTTCGTTTAATTTTTGAAAAAGTTTAATAAAGCCTTCTTCTTTTATATAATAGATCAATGTCCCTATAGGATAACCCAAGGTACCGCCCAGCCTCTTTTTCCATTTCTTTACCAAATCGGCCCTTATCCGCTCTTTGGGGGTGAACCAAGAAGCATTATAGTGGTGAATAGAGAAGGTATCCTCTGTTATCAAACACTCATTGGTTTCATCGGATTTGGGGCAAAAATACTCTTCGGGGAAGAACTTGAAACCATCCATCTCCTGAAGGGTACCGTTGGGTAAAATCCCCATTTGGGTCAGCACCGCGTTGGTATAGCGGGGTGCGGGCGTGAGATTGGGTTCCCCATTTGGCCGGATAAAGTGATGATTGAAATAATCATCCCGCAACGCCTTGATGATCGGATTGCCCTTTTGGGCACCGAACCCTAACCCCAGCGCAATAAATTTTTCCTTGGCATCGGTGGCCTCAAAGCCGGCAAAGCCCTCCAGTTCCAAGAGCGGATCCAGGCTTTTAATGATCTCCACATCGGTATCCAGATAGATCCCGCCATGCTGATAGATAATATCCAGGCGGGCGAAATCCGGAACAAACCCATAACGCTTTGCCTCATAGGCCTCTTTCATATAATCGCACTGACTCAGATCATAATTGGATTCATCCCAACGGATGATCTCATAATCGGGGCAATATTTCTTCCAGCTTTCAATGCATGCCTGATCCCGCTCGGGCAGCGTATTTCCGCCAAACCAACAATAATGAATTTTCTTTGGAATCATTTCAAGACTTCCTTTCGTCTGAGGTCCTTATCCAAAACAAAAAGCGTTCCTGCCGTTACAACAACAGCGATCCCGGCATCGATAACGCCCTTTAAGAGCCATTGCAACCACCCGCCGGAAGGCAGAAAACCATTTACAAAAATCATCAAGCCGCAGCTTAACCCAAAACCAACAGCGGCAAAAAGGATATGCTTTGCTGTTTTGAGCAGAGAATAATCCTCCAAAAGCCGGTTGGAATAAAAAATAACATCCGTTGTTCGATAAAGATAGGAAGCGGTAGTGCCCAGCAGCGCGCCGACGATGCCGAAAAATGGGATCAACGCAATGGAGATGGCGATATTAATAACCGCTTCGGCGATCGCGCGGTTGCGGGTCTCGCGGAATTTTCCGGCGGCGCAGATCAGGGTAACACCGGGGATCCGCAAATTCTGGACCAACCCATTCACCACAAACAAAACCGCAACCAACGGACGGTAATAATTAACATCCGAAACACTCTCGGTATAAAGAGAAATAAATTCCAAAAGTAGTATGCCGGTGCAACTGAAAATAATTGCTAAGATCCCGAAAAATATTTTTTCGAGCAAGGCATAATGGGCGGTAAGTTTCTTTTTATCCGAAACGAATAATTTGCCGAAATGCGCCTGAATGGAAGCCGAAAAGGTGCCAAACAGACCGCTGATGGTTACCAGCACCATATTATAGGCGCTATATACGCTGACCTCCCTCAAAGAGGTAGCCCCCATCATAATGGTGATCAATAAAACATCGGTATTGCCCACCACCACCGCCGCGATCTGATGGATGAGGGAATCCCATCGCTCCCCCATCTGGGAATAATCCGGTTGCTCCTGCAATGAGAGAAGGGGATAGTTTTTCTGCACATAGAACTTGGTTACCAGCAACCGCGCAACGCAGATGCCGATATTGATGGATTTGACCAAAAGCAGGCTGCATCCGCCATAAATGCAGATAAACGACAAAACCATGTTGAGTACATTGGATACCATCTGAATGGTATTGACCACATAGATTTTTTCATCGGCGGTAAGCAAAACCTTATATTTACCCAAGAAAAGGTAGTCCACCAAATTGGAGACCGAAAGGACATAGAACATGCTGGTTGCCAACACACTATCGATCTGCCCGGAGATCATATAGGGATAGACAACGCCCGCCGCCAATACGATCACCAAATAAAGCAATCCGGATTTCTTATAGAGCTTATCGACCGCCGAAACAATCGCATTGACGCCCTTTTGATCCTTTTGGATCAAAGGCCTGTAAAGCGCCACAATACCGATCGCGCCGACCCCCGATTCCACTAAAGCCAGATAGGAGATCAGCTGATTGATCGAAACCACCATGCCGTTCAGAGTGGAGCCGTAATACTGCAGGATCAGCTTGGGAATCAAGATGCCGCTCAAGGCAACCGAGATCTGCAAAAGCACCCCGACCGCAACATTATAAAACGTTTTATTTTTCATTGCCGCCTTTTTCCTTCTTCAACAACTTTATCATGATCCGCAACGCCACCAGCCCTGCAACGACCATAATAAAATGCAGGGTAAATAACCCATAAAAGGGGATGATCGCTCCATCCCGCCCAACAAAAAAGACCTTGAGCAAAAGATGAATGATCGCGGTATCGATCAGCAGTTCCTTGCCAAACCAATCCCCCATCTTGATCAACAAAAATCCATAGAACAGATTGATCAGCAAAACCCCGATCAATCCAAAATCGATATAGGTTTCCATCACATAGGAGGTGCCGAGCCCTGCGCCGTTGAGATAGTTCTCGCCCAACGCCTTATAGGAGATCTTATGGGCCAGGTCGTTGGATTGGCGGGCGCGAACAACATTATTGCCTGCAGGAATGGGCTCGGTGCCCAGCAGCAGATTCCCCACCTCACCATATATATAATAATCTAAAATGGACGCAAAGGTATAGCAATTGTTATCGGTCCTGCGCAGGTAATCCCGATTGGTAATGGTCTGGCCGATCATTTCATAAGTAAAGCCCTGATCCTCGATAAAGGTCAAGACCCGACCGAAAATATTCAGCCCCCCTGTATCCTGCTCGTTGCGGCTGCCGGCGAAAACCGACATCATCAAAACCAAAACCAAAACCAAAACCAGCGCCACGCACCCCATGGCGATCATCGTTTTTTTCGAGACCTTGATATGCCAACATTCTTTATTTTTAAGATAAAGAACCGCCGCGCCAAAAAGCAACGCCAAAATAAAAGGGTTGCGCTGACCGATCAAAAGGGTGGGGACCGTTGAAAGAAAATAAAGCCCGATAATTGCAAAGACCCATCTTTTTTTAGTCACCAGCGCCAGCTGCACGCAGGCAAAATATATCCCTATGCTGGCAAGAAAGGTGATGATCCAAGGCAGGGCGATATGATCCTCCAGATAAAAATCCAGATAGGTCTTTCCCTGCATATTGATATATTCCGCGATCTTGGTAACAAAATAGCAACCAAAGGTGATGCCATAGCCCAATGCTATAACCACGCGAAACAACCGATTTTCCCGCAGTTCTTCTTTCCTAAAGGAATGGGCGCAGAGCCATGCCTTTCCCTTGCCGATCCCCTGCCCAAGCTTATCGGGAAGCCTCAGGCGAGGTAGCGGCCGCTTTTCTGCAGCCAAGGCCAGCCCGACCCCGCAGAGGGTGAAAAAAAGGATCAGCAGATAGGTAAAAGAAACGCCCTTGCCGAAATAGGTCCACGCCTCACCCTGCACCAAAAAGGCCATGGGCCGCCCCATCAGAAATAAAACGATGGTTGGGATCCATACCGCCAAAAAACCCTTTTTACGGTATAGAACCTGAATCCATAAGCCAATGAATGCCAAAAAAAGAACAACCAGCAAAATGCTTGCGGTGATCTCAAAGATACTGCCGAAAATTTTAACGACCGCAAACAGGGCAAAAAAGACCGCCAGAAAGATCATATTCGGTTTTAATGCAGTTTTAGCAGTCATTGTTTACCTACACTTTAAATAAAATCTTTTCAAACCCTTAAAAAGCGAAAAAGAGATGCTCAAAATCAGGATCTGCAATTTATCGCTTTTAGAAATCGAAGGTGCACCGCAAATTTTAGCTAAATTCTTGCGCAGTTGTTTGCGGTATTGGGGCAGGATGGGCTTATAATAGGCCATTGCCTGCTCATCCCGAAAGCCGCGGAGAACGCTCTTATTGATCGTATTAAAGAGCGCCCGCAGATACTGAACTTCTGCCAACAGCCGATATTCCTCGCACTCTTGCCGGCAATTTTCCAAAACATCCAGGTTGGCCTGCACCGCGGTATGATCGGTGATGGAAAGGCCGCTGCGGGTAATGCTGCCGCCCTGGTTTTGATTATAAAAATAGAATGGATAATCGGTGATATAGAGGGAGCTTGCCCGCTGATAGCATCGGAACAAATAAGGAACATCCTCGCTGATCTGGCCCTTCACAAACGCCAGCCCCTCCAAAAGGGTTGCCTTAAAGATACGGTTGGTAACGGCAACCTCCTTCATAAAATACTGCTTTAAGATCCCCTCTTTGATCAACCGTTGCTCATCATAATGCTGCTGCGGTTGCTCCAGGATCTTTTCATACTCGAAGGTGAAATTAAAGCTAACGATATCCGCTTGGGATTTTGCGATGATCTCAGCCAGATATTCCAGCGCATAGGGCGATAAGGCATCATCACTATCCAGGAACATAACGTATGCCCCGCGCACCTGCTGCAACCCTGCATTTCGGGCGTCCGAAAGCCCGCCGTTGGTTTTTTCAACATATTGAAAACGAGGATCTTCCTCAACATATTTTTTGCACTTTTCCCCGCTATCGTCCTTGCTTCCGTCGTTAACGAGAATCACCTCAAAATGCGGATAGGTTTGATTCCGAATCGATTCCACACACATCTCAATCGTTGCAGAAGCATTATATACAGGGACAACAATACTGATCATCAGATCCTTCATTCGAACCTCACTTTTTTTCATTCAGCAGAGCGATCACCCCATCCAGATCTCCGCAAGGGACCACCTTGGATGCAGGATGCGCAACGGTTTCTCTGCAGCCTCCGGTATCATAGGTGATCACCGGCGTGCCGCAGGCCTCTGCCTCTAAGTTCACGGTGGGATAATTATCTTCATAGGTGGGATTAAAAAAGACATCCGCCGCCGAATAGATCTCGGCCAGTTCTTGCGCGTTATGAGTACGCTCGATGCCCAAAACATTGGCAGGAAGCTCTTCCATCTGCCCTTCGCTCACGCCCACCAAAACGATAGCGTAGCGGTCATCCAGCTTTTGCGCAAGTTGCAGAAAATCATCCCAGCCCTTGCGCGCAGTCCAAACATTGGCAACACCCAAAATGATACATTTCCCATCCAACCCGTTGGCTTTTCTGAAATTGCCGGGCGTGGGCTTAAAGATGGTTTTATCAATGGTGTTATATTGAACCTCCACCGGATATTCCTTTAAAAAACTTTGACCGACAAGCCCTGCCAACCACTTGGAAGGAACAATGATCGAAAGGTTCGGAACGCCGGTAAAGGCGGCTTTTTTTTGCAAATAGTTTTGTTTGCTATTATCCAGCAGCATGCTGCCCGGATATTCTTTTTTCTGGGGGCAATGCTTGCATTGCTCTTTCCAGCAATCGCAACCCACAGCCATAAAATGAGAGCAATGCCCGGTAAAGGCCCAGCAATCATGCAGGGTCCATTTCACCTGCATCTGCGGGCGCTTTTTGATCCATTCAAAGAGCAGGCCCACATGGATATAATAGCCATGGATATTATGAAGCCAAACCAAATCGGGATCAAATTGATCCGCCCAATCCAAAAAGGCCTTGGTTGCCGCTTTGGAACCGAATCCATGGGTATCGAAAAAGCGGGTCTGTAAGCCATGGAGCAAGACATCGGTTTTCGTTCCGATCTGCACCGCAAACCGCCGATATTCCGCAGGAACATATTCATCCCGCCCGTAAGCGATCTTCGCTTCATGGCCGTTTTTTTCAAACTCTTCGGCCAACCGCGCGCAGATCTTGCCGGTACTGCCGATGCCGCATACCGAATTAATGAGCAATACTCTCATCAATATTTTCTCCAGACCATCTTATCCACAACGCCGGTATAGCTTTGGATCAGCTTGACCACCTTGGTGGAAACGTTTTCTTCCACATAATCGGGGACAGGAATGCCGTGGTTGCCGTCCAGATTCATCTGAATGGCAGTATCCACCGCCTGCAGGAGGGATTTTTCATCGATCCCCGCCAAGACAAAGCAGGCCTTATCCAGCGCCTCGGGACGCTCGGTGGAGGTGCGGATGCAAACCGCAGGGAAGGGATGGCCAACGCTGGTGAAGAAGCTGCTCTCCTCGGGCAGAGTGCCGGAATCGGAAACGCAGCAGAAGGCGTTCATCTGCAGGCAGTTATAATCATGGAAGCCCAAAGGCTCATTGCGGATCACCCGCTTATCCAGCTCAAATCCGCTCGCCTCCAGGCGATTTCTGGAGCGGGGATGGCAGGAATAGAGGATGGGCATATCATATTTTTCCGCCATTTTATTGATGGCGTTAAAAAGGGAGAGGAAATTCTTCTCGGTATCGATATTTTCCTCCCGATGGGCGGAGAGCAGAATGTATTTCCCCTTTTCCAGCCCCAACCGCTGATGGACATCCGAGGCCATAATGGCATCCAGATTCTGATGCAAAACCTCGGCCATGGGCGAGCCGGTAACATAAGTGCGCTCCTTGGGCAGGCCGCAATCGGCCAGATAACGGCGGGCGTGCTCGGAATAGGCCAGGTTAACGTCGGAGATGATATCAACAATTCGGCGGTTGGTCTCCTCCGGCAGGCATTCATCCTTGCAGCGGTTGCCCGCTTCCATATGGAAGATGGGGATATGCAGCCGCTTGGCCGAAATGGCGGAGAGGCAGGAATTGGTATCGCCCAAAATCAGCAGGGCATCGGGCTTGATCTGATTCATCAGCTTATAAGAGCAGTTGATGATATTGCCGACCGTTGCGCCCAGATCATCGCCCACCGCATCCATATAGACATCGGGATCGGCAAGGCCCAGATCATGGAAAAAGATGCCGTTGAGATTATAATCATAGTTTTGGCCGGTATGAGCCAGAATGCAATCGAAATATTGGCGGCATTTATTGATCACCGCGGCCAGGCGAATGATCTCGGGGCGGGTGCCAACGATGATCAAAAGCTTCAGCTTGCCGTTTTCTTGAAATTTAACATCGGAATAATCCAGTTTGATATTCATGATTCAACCACCTCAAAGAAGGTATCGGGCTTATTGGGATCAAAGAGCTCGTTGGCCCACATCACCGTTACCAGATCCTCTGTTTCACTTAAATTGATAATATTATGGGTATAGCCGGGGAGCATATGGATCGCCTCGATCTTCTCGCCGGAGACCTCGAAATTCAAAACCTCATCGGAGCCAACCTTGCGCATCTGGATCAGCCCGCGGCCGGCAACAACGATAAAGAACTCCCATTTGGTATGGTGCCAATGCTGACCCTTGGTAATGCCGGGCTTGGAGATGTTCACGCTGATCTGCCCGCATTTGGGAGTACGCAAAAGTTCGGTAAAGCTCCCCCGCTCATCCCCGTTCATCTTCAAGGGGAAGGAGACCTTCTCCTTGGGCAGATAGGAAAGATAGGTGGAATAGAGCTTTTTGGCAAAGCTGTTATGGGGGATCTCGGGCATCATCAGGGTTTGGGGCTGGGCTTTAAATTGCTCCAGAAGCTCCACGATCTCCCCCAAGGTTACCCGATGGGTGATGGGCGCGGCGCAATAGCGTCCGCCCTCCTGCAGGATGGTTTGGATTCCATCAAATTCGCAACGATGCTCCTTGCCCTCCAGGGCATCCAGCATCTCTTCCACCAGATCGTCGATATATAAAAGCTCCAGCGGGGTGGCAGGATCGTTCACCGTGATGGGCAGATCGTTGGCGGTATTATTGCAAAAGGTTGCCACCGCCGAATTATAATTGGGGCGGCACCACTTGCCGAAAAGATTGGGGAACCGATAGACCAAAACCTTGGCCTTGGTCTCTTCCCCATATTGGAAGAAAAGCTCCTCCCCCGCTTTTTTGCTGCGGCCGTAATCGCTGTCGTACCGCCCAATGCAGGTGGCCTGAATGGAAGAAGAGAGCACCACCGGGCAGGTATTATGATATTTCTTCAAAGTATCCAGCAGAGTGGAGGCGAACCCGAAGTTTCCCTCCATAAACTCCTCGGGATTTTGAGGGCGGTTGACCCCCGCCAGGTTAAAGACGAAATCGGCCTTTTGGCAGGCCTGCTCCAAAAGCTCCTTGGGAGAGTCGATATCATAAAGATAGAGCTCCCCGATGGTAAGGCTCGGGCGGGTGCGGTCTCTGCCGTCTTTCAAGCACTGCAGGGCGGCGGCCAAATTTTTGCCGACAAACCCTGCCGCGCCGGTAATCAGAATATTCATTCTTATTTTGCCTCCCAGGCCGCCAGTTCATCACGGATATACTGCAGGCTGAGCAGTTTCTCCTTGACCTGCTCCACATCCAGAAGCTCGGTATTGCTGGAATTAAACTCGGTGAGGGGATTGCGCTCGGTATCGCCCTCTTTGAAATACTTATCATAGTTGAGATCCCGCTTATCGGCAGGCACCCGATAGAAATCGCCCAGGTCGATCGCATTGGTGCACTCTTCGTTGGTCAGCAGGGTCTCATACATTTTTTCACCGTGGCGAATACCGATCACCTTGATCTCATGATCGGGCTTGAAGAGGCCGGTCACTGCCTTAGCCAGGGTCTCGATAGTGCAGGCGGGGGCTTTCTGAACCAGAATATCGCCGCTGACGCCCTTATCAAAGGCAAAGAGAACCAGATCCACCGCTTCGTCCAGCGACATGATGAAGCGAGTCATGGAAGGCTCGGTGATGGTGATGGGGTTGCCCGCCTTGATCTGCTCGATCCAAAGGGGGATTACGCTTCCGCGGCTGCACATAACGTTGCCGTAGCGGGTGCAGCAGATCTTGGTATCCTCGGGATCAACGGTGCGGCTCTTAGCCACGATCACCTTCTCCATCATCGCCTTGGAGGTCCCCATGGCGTTGACAGGATAGGCCGCCTTATCGGTAGAAAGGCAGACAACGTTTTTCACCCCCGAGCTGATAGCCGCGGTAAGAACATTATCGGTGCCCAAAACATTGGTCTTGACCGCCTCCATGGGGAAAAACTCGCAGGAAGGAACCTGCTTCAATGCGGCGGCATGAAAAATATAGTCCACCCCGTGCATGGCGTTTTTCACCGATGCCAGATCCCGAACATCACCGATAAAGAACTTGATCTTATTGGCAACCTCGGGCATTTTGGCCTGGAATTCATGGCGCATATCGTCCTGCTTCTTTTCATCGCGGGAAAGGATGCGGATCTCGCCGATATCAGTGGTCAAAAAACGGTTTAAAACAGCATTTCCAAAAGAACCTGTACCGCCGGTGATCATCAATGTTTTTCCTTTAAAAAGACTCATATTTTTTCTCCATCACAAACAATTATTTTCTAATTCCGTAATTAGATTTTGCATAAAAATTTCCTTGCGGAAATGTTTATCATAATAAGCGCGAGCGTTTTGCCCGTAGGTACAAAGGACATCCGGCTGCTCCAGAAGCGCGCCGATCTTTTGGGCAAGCGCCTCCGCGTTTTCGGGCGGGGCGCAGATGCCGCATTCCGCCGCCTTGATAACATAGGCGGTCTCCCCGCCGATAGAGCCGATCACCGCGCGCCCTGCCGCCATATAGGATTGCACCTTGCCCGGCAAAGTGGCGGCGATCCCGGGGTTATCCCGCAGGGATACGATCATTCCATCGGCCTTGGCATAGATCCCCGGCATTTCCGAAAGATCCTTGCGCCCATGGAAGACCACATTGGGCAGATCCTTTGCCAGCGACCGGCAATGATCAAAGGCAGACCCATCACCAACGATATCGAAGATGCAACGCCCATCCTCTTTCAGCATCCGCGCCGCCTCAATAATAGTATCGATCGCCTGCATCTCCCCCACATTCCCCGCAAAGACAAAATGGTAAGGGGGCTTATGGGTTTCCTGATTGGGAATATCATCGAAAAGTTCTTCGGCATATTGGGGCAGATATCGGCATTCCCCCTCCACCCCAAGATAACCGTTGAGATAAGAGCCAAAGCCTTTGGAGGTGATCAGGATCCGATCTACCTTGTTATAGATCCGCTTAGAGATCTTTTTAAAGATGCGGTAGATCAGAGAGCCGGAGCGGATCCCGCCGGCTGTCAGACTCTCGGGCCAAAGATCCAGGCAATAAAGCACCACCTTCTTGCCCCATTTCTTTGCGTAGCGAATGGCGCCGCAGGCCATCATCACCGGGGAAAGCTGATTGGCAAAGACAACATCATATTCTTCCTTCACCCGCTTAAGATAGCAGGTGGAAGAGATGGCAAAACTATAGTAGTTGAGGATGCGAAACAAGATATTATTCTTTCGGGGGATGGTGAAGCAGCGATGAACCTTCACGCCCTTTTCCACCGAATCCTTCCCCGCCGCCTTTTCGTAGCCGGGATAGATCTCGCCCTCCGGATAATTGGGCACGCCGGTCACAACCGATACATCATGCCCCCGCTCCGCCAACGCCTCGCAGATATCCGCCAGACGAAAAGGCTCGGGATTATAATGCTGACAAACGACTAAAATCTTCATTCCCTAATCTCCTCTTGTTGTTGAACGCTATCGCCCTCCACAATTCCGTCCTGCTTCAGTACCGAGCGAACGGTGCCGAAAAAGCAACGGCAATCGAAGGCAAAACTCATTTTTTGGGCATACTCCCCGTCCAGGCGGGCTTTTTCTTGGATCTCCAGTTCGTCCCGCCCGTTGATCTGCGCCCAGCCGGTCAGGCCGGGGCGGATATCATTGGCGCCATAGCGATCCCGCGCATCGATCAGATCCTGCTGATTCCAAAGGGCGGGCCGCGGGCCGATCACCGCCATTTTACCCGTTAAGATGGACCAAAGCTGGGGAAGCTCATCCAGCGAGGTCTTGCGCAGGATGCGGCCGCTCCGAGTGATCCATTGGTCGGGGCTTTGCAAAAGATGGGTCGGCATCTCGGCGGGCGCTTTAACATACATACTGCGAAATTTCGGCATCATAAAGAGCCGCTTTCCTGCGCCCACCCGCTTTTGCCAAAAAAGAACAGGCCCCGGCGAATCCAGCTTGACCACCAAAGCAATCACTGCCATAGGGAGCAGCAAAACCAGCAGGGCAAAACCTGCTATAATAATATCAAAAAATCGCTTGAAAAATTTTCGGTACATTAACGCATCCATCTCCTGTCCCAACGTCATCCACCATTAAAATTAATATATTAATAGGAGTTCAAAAAGCAAACTCTCTTTTATTATAGCGTATCTCCTTCCATTTTTCAACCCCCTATCCTCTCGCTTTTCGCCCTTTATCGGTCATAGCGGGAAGGTTGCGCCCATATAATATCCCCGAAAGGGGGAATTCCATGAAAATCAAACCAATTTGGGTGGTTTTATTCAGCGTAGCCATTGCAGAAGGGGTGGGGTTGCTCTCCGGCCTTTTATCAGGCGATATCGGCGCTGTCTATCAGCAGCTGCAGCAGCCGCCCCTCGCCCCGCCGGGCCGGATCTTTCCCATCGCCTGGGGTATTCTTTATGCGCTGATGGGCATCGCCGCCGCCCTGATCTGGCTGAACAACGGCGATATGCTTGCCCGCCGCAACGCGCTGAACCTCTATGCTCTTCAGCTTTTCGTCAACTTCACCTGGAGCATCATCTTTTTCCGTTTCATGGCCTTCGGGCTAGGGGTGGCGGTAGTCTTATTGCTGGACGTTTTGGTTCTGCTGACCCTTCTGCGCTTTTGGAAGATCAGCCGCCCTGCAGGGATCCTGCTGATTCCCTATCTGCTTTGGTTGCTCTATGCCACCTATCTCACCATCGGGATCGCGGTTCTCAACTAAAAAAGCGTGTGGAAATTTATTCCACACGCTTTTCCTTTATTTTAAGATCCGATATTTGCCGATAACAGGCAGTTCCTTCATCTCACCCTTTACCGCGTGCATCACGCCGATAACGATGAGATAAATCTGAATCACCATAATTCCCAAACTGATGGGGATGGTGAAGATATCCAGCAGGGCAATAATGCCGCCCATAGCACCCAAGACCCATTCGATGCCTTCGAGAATGGAACTGACGATCCATAAACCCACATTCAAAATCAGGAGCAACAACCCCTGATTGGCATGGAAGCGGGCATAGACCGATTTTTTGGGCGCGCCGAAGATGGTAACCAGCACCAAAAGGCCGAAATAGGCCAAAACCGATAGCACCTTGGTATCTTCAATATCCTGGGGATCGGCCGCCTGCTCCATGGTGGGCTTACGGCTCACCCCGCAAAAAGGGCAATAGATCATATCGTCGTTGATTTCTTTTCCGCATTGAGTGCAAAAAGCCATTGGTTCTTCCTCCTGAAATAATTATTTTATAAAGGTCAAAATCAATTCGGTGATAAACACCCCGCCGCAGGCCAGCAACGCCACCGGCAGCAGGCCCCATTCCAGATAGGCGGCGACCAACGCGACCGCCAGCCCCACCGCCGCCGAAATAGGAGATGCGGTGGCATCCAATATGGCGGGGAAGGTCATCGCCGCCAGCACCGCATAAGGAATATAGTAGAGAAAGGAGCGGATAAACCGATTGGTGATCTTCTTTTTAAAAATCACCATCGGGAGCATACGGATCAGGTAGGTAACCCCCGCCATCACCAGGATGTAAAGGAAGATCTTCATGCCTCATCCTCCTCTCCGATGGGGCAGAAAAAGGCCCCCAACGCCGCGGCAACCACCGCGCTGATGATGATGGCAAACCCGCCGGAGATGCTGCTCAACCCGGGGATCCAGGCAAAGCAACAGGCAAGCCCCGCCGCGCCCAGCGCCACCAGCGCCACCGCGGTACTTTTCTTAGCCACCGGCAATATAATGGCAACAAACATTCCGTAGATCGCCACCCCCAGGGCAGAAAGCACCGAAGGAGGCAGGATGGAGCCCGCCGCCGCGCCGAAAAAGGTGCCGCCGGTCCAGCAGAGGATGGGCAGGGTCATCAGTCCGTAAAAATATGGGGCAGTAACGCTTCCCTCCCGCGCCACTGCGATGGCGAAATTTTCATCGGTTACCCCGAAGGACATCACCAGCCGATCGAGCATTCCAACCGAGCGGTCCAGCTTTTGAGAAAGGGAAATGGACATCAACGCATACCGCAGATTGATGATAAATTGGGTGGCCGCCATCTCAATGAGGCTGCCCGCCGCCGCGATGACCGAAAGCCCCGCCAACTGCCCCGCCGAGGTCAGATTGGTCAGCGAGATCAAAACCGCGGTCAGCACCGGCAAGCCCGCCTGCACCGCCGCAACACCGAAGGCAAAGGAAACGGAAAAATAGCCCAATCCCACCGGCAAGCCCGCCTTGAGGCCCTGCAGATAGTCCTTTTTCATCGCGCACCACTCCCCTTTCTTTTAAAAATCTAAAACATATCTTACCACACTCTTCGCCGATTTTCAACAATCAATTCATCAAAAGAAATTTCGGGCTCCGGAAAGAGCCCGAATGGGGTTTATGACCGTTTATTGGGGGAAATCATAACGCAAATGAAAAGGAAATGAGCGAATAGTATCAGATTGATATACTATAACAAGCGACAAGTAGATGTCCAAATAATATACGTTTTCATCATAATCCCGCTCCAGAGATATGGAATTATAGTGCATTTCATAGGGTTCACCCATTACTTCACCGCCATACTTCTCCTGCACCGTTTGCTCAACAAAGGCCTCCACATCCTTTTTGGAAAAGGATTTCAAGAGCTCTTGATCAAATTCCGAATATTCGATCCAGCCGAATCGGATTCCGCCGACCGCCCCGTATTTTTCCACCTGAAAACGAATGGTTGAAGCAAGAATATAATCTTCCTCACCGATATAATGGTGAAACCAAACCTCATATTCATTCGGTTCTTGCGTTGCGTAAGAACACTTTTCAAACCGATATAATTCAAACTCTTTGCCATAGCGGGTTGCGCCATGCTCACGGGCAATCTCTATTGCCTGCTCTTTGGTAACGGGGGTTTTATTTTCGGATGGAAGGGTTTCGTTGGAAAGCTCATCTTCCGAATGATCATCCCCTTTGACAAACTCTTCCTTTTGAGCGGGTTCTTTCGATTGCTCGGGGGCAGGAGTTTCCTCCTTTTCCACCAATTGATCGGCCGCGGCCGATTCCTCCTGCTGCGCCGCTTTGCCCCAACGGGGCGCGCTTGCCATGATCAGCCCAAACAAAAGAATTGCCCCTGCCAAGATCCCCAAGGGGATCCAAACATTCTTTTTCATAAAAGCCCTCCCTTCAGCCAAAACAAAAATGCAGAAGACTGCCTTTTCCGCGGTCTTCTGCACCTTTTATTCACTTATTCGCAAAAAGAGGCCATGGTATTCGAAAACCGCAACATTTTGGTTTATCAATGATTCATCGGCCTTTCCTCCTGCTCGAGGGATTTTCTCTGCTCTTATTATATGATGGAGCCTACTGTTTTGTCAACAGAAAGTGTAAATTTACACCGTTATTTTTTCCGCAATCTCCGCGGGGATGGGGTGGATTTCGGGCAAAAAGTCGCAAACATAGCGGCCCAAAACCCCATACCCTTCCGCATTGGGATGGAGGGTATCCTGGGTATAAATTGCAGTATCAAAGGGCCGATGGAAGAGGTCGAGATATTCGATCCCCCATTTTGCACAGACCTTTTTGCCCCACTCGTAGTATTCCTCCGCCCCGCTGGTAGCGGAATGATTGGGGGAATTAAAATTGATAATATACCCGATCAAAACCCCTTTGCCAAAGTATTTCACCGTTTGATAAAATGCCGTTTCCAGCCCGCCCGCATAGGTGGTGGGATCAAAATCCGCAGGGTCGAAGGAATCGGTAATTTTCCCTAAGGGAACGCCGTCCCAGGCATCATTCAGCCCGCCATGGATCAAAACGCAATCAAAGGCTTCGCCCTCATGCTTTTTGATCTGATTGGCGATCACCCCCTGATTGCCGAAGCGGCGCAGGCGGGTCCTGCTGTTGAGAGCGGCCCCGCCGATGGCGGCATTGGTGCAATCCATATGAAATTCCTTGGCCGCATATTTTGCCCAACCCTGCAGGCCCTGCTCATCGGGAATATCCCGCAGAGCAAGGGCAATGGAATCCCCAACGAATAATGCTTTTTTACCAAACAAAGAATGATCCATGCTTATTGGACAGCCTCCCAGACTTCCTGCGAAACCGGGCGCATCTCCTTCATAAAGGCGTTGACATGGGGGCCGATAACATCATAACCTGCTTCGTTGGGATGGATGAAATCGGCGGTATAAACGGTGGTATCAAATTCAACCGCGAAAAGATCAAGATAAGCAATTCCCCATTTTTCGCAGATCTGCTTACCTACCGCAAAATAGTTGCCGCTATCATTCGCCGCAGAATGAAGAGGAGATTCAAAATTGATCAGATAACCGATGGCGGCGGTATTACCATGGTTTTTCACCGCGGTATAGATGGCCATTTCTAAGCCCCCCGCATAGGTGGTGGTATCAAAGTTTTCGGGTTTAAAGCCTTGGGAGACGGTGCCGATGGCAACATTATCCCAGGCATCGTTGACCCCGCCGTGGATCAGGATATAATCGAAGGTCTTGCCCTCATGCTGGCTGATCTGATTGGCGATCATACCCAATTGGGTGTTGGTGGTGCGGGTAACGCTGTTAAGCGCCGCGCCGCTCAAGCCGGAATTGGTAACCTTGGCGCCATATTCCTGGGCGATCCGCCGCGCCCAGCCCTTGAGGCCGCCCACCGCGGAATCCCGCGCCGCTTCACAGATGGAATCGCCCACGCAAAGAACATTCTTGCCCTGCAAGGGGTTTGCAACGGTATCGCTATCGGCGCCCAAGCGCGCCTCATATTCATCAATCTTCATCTCGCTGTTTCTGCGGATCATAAAGAGATCCTTTTCTCCTTCACCGATATTAAAGCGCACCGAAGATACCCCCGCGGGCACTTCATAGGCTACCAGCGCCATCCCTTCCTTCAGGGTGGCCATCACTTCAACATTTTCATAGTTAATTAAGGCAACTGCCTGATTTTGAGCATCATAGGCATAGCCCAAAACGCCCTGACCCAAGCGCACCGGCCCGAATACCAGCCGCTCCCCTTCTTTCGTTGCGATGGGGGCGGTGATACGCATGGATGCATCCGTTTTGGTGGTACCATCCCGCAAAAGAGCGGTGGCAAGAGTGGCATTAACCTTATCATAAAGGTTGCCGCAATTCGCATAAGCAGTAACCTGCTCCTTCATCGCAACCGCATTCTGCTCGCCCAGCCAGAAGCGAACGATCAGCACCGCATCATTGGCGCTAAGCACACCATCGCCATTGGCATCGGCATTTTTCTGATTCAGGGTATTCTCCAGCTCTGTGATAAACCGCATGGTCATGATCGCATCATAAAGGTTTACCTTGCCGTCCTTATGGGCATCGCCCCAGAAAAGATCGGCCGTTCCTTGGTTTTCAATATTCTCCCGCCCGCAGGTGCAGCCGGAGAAATCCCAATAATGCTCGTCGGTGGCGGTGGCGGGAGCAACATAGGTATAGGTGCAATTTTCCTGATACTCTTCCTCGCAAAGAGCGCACGCTCCGCCATGGGTTGCCTGCTCGCGGTCGGTAAGTTCCGCGGCGGTGATGGCATTGGGCGCTACCTGCTCGGCGGCGCAGTCCTGCTTTTGAATAAAGCCGCAACCCTTTTTGCATGCTTTTTCATGGGTACCATCCCCATTGGGGGTATAGGCAAACCCTTCCTCATGGGAACAATCGTTGATCACCTTAATAGTAATATCCTCGTTGCCCAAAGAGAGGGTCATGCCCTCCAGAGTGCTCTGCGAGCCTTGGGTGATCCAGGCGGGATTTTGAGGATTAACGCCGAATTTTTCCGCAATATCCACCGTACTGCCTGCGGCGTAATAATAAACATCCGTCTTGATCCCATCGAAGGTGATCTTACGCACCTGATTGGCGGCGGTGCCGAATTTCAACGTGCCGTTTTCGCTCAGGGTGTAATAGACCTCATGGGACTGTTTGGTGGAATCAAAGTTTTTATTCACCGTCCAAGCCGCCTCGCCCACCGAACCTGCGCCGAAAAGGGCGTTGGTATTGGAAAGGGTGAAATACTGCCCGTTGGGCAGTTTGGTTACCTGCACCTCGGTATTATCGTTGCCGTCGGCGGTAAGGAGGGGCATCCCCACCGCATAGGTATTGATAACGGGGCAGCCGGTATTTTTACCAAAAATATTGCTATGCACCCGCACCCCGCCGGGGCTATACCGCGAAGAAGTAACGGTGCCCGCGGCAATGCAATTATAGACCGTCAGCAAATTCTGCGTATAGGAAGAAAGGCTATGGGCCACGCCCAGATTATCGGCGGTAATGGTGCCGATATTAAAGCAGTTATCGATAACAGAAGCGCGGGAGATATGGCCGGTCAGGCCCGCAGGGCCATAGCGGTTGTTGCTGGTCTCGGTGGAGATAGAGGCGCCGTTCCAGCAGTTATAAAGATAAGCGCCATGGAGCTGGCCCGCAAAGCCCGCCACGCCAACAATGGCGCTGCCGGTGCTTCGGATCGTTCCGCTCTCGATGCCGAGATTTTTAACATAACCCCAACCCAGCATGCTGATCAGGCCGATGGGCTTGGTGGGATTATTTACGGTAATATTGATATTTTTGATCACCTTGTCGTGACCGTTGATGTTGCCGTTAAATTCCGAACCGTAGGATAAGGGGAGCATATTGGTGCCGCCCATATCCACATCCTTGGTAAAATGGAAGGTATAACCGCTGAATTTGGGCTTATCGCCGGTGGTGGTATCGTTTACCAGCGCCAGCCAGTCGGCCTTTTCGGCGATGGCATAATCGGTTTGCATAACCCCCGCCTTCAGGTAGGGCTGATAAACATCCTTTTTGCTATAGGGGATCCAGATGCCGTCGGCCAAGTTTCCTGCCATCCCCGCCTGGGCGGCAGTGTCGGCCGCCTGCGCCGCAGAAATGGCGGAAGCATCGGTGCCGGTAATGCCCTGCAGGGTGGAAATGGCGGTTTGGATCGCCGCCACGCCGTTGCTGTTGAAAAGATCCTGATCATAGCTTTGATACTTTTCCAGCAACGCAGTAACCTCTGCCGCTTGGGCGCTTGCGGGAACTCCCGCAACCATGCCGCAGACCATCAAAACAACTAAAAATAACGATAATACTTTTTTCATATTTTCTCCTTATCCGATTTCCTTTACCGCATCATACGCCTCTTTGGAGCAAGGGGTCATGGTACGCATAAAATTCGTAATATGAGGGCCGAGAACATCGTAGCCCGCTTTATTGGGATGGATGCCATCGGTGGTATAATTAGAGGTATCAAAATCGATCTCAAAGAGATCCAGATACAAAATTCCCCATTTTTCGCAGATCTTTTTGCCGATCTCAAAATACTTTCCGCTATCCTTGCTCTTCTCATGGTTGGGGGATTCAAAATTGATCAGATAGCCGATGGCGGCCCGATCGCCATGCTGACGCACCGCCTCATAGATGGCCATCTCCAAGCCGCCCGCATAGGTGGAGGTATTAAAAACAGGGTCAAAGCCATCGGTGATCTCCCCGATGGGAACATCATCCCAGGCATCGTTAACGCCGCCGTGGATCAGGATATAGTCGACCTTCTCCCGCTTATATTTATTGAGCTGATTGCTGATCTGATGCTGCTCGGTAGCATTGGCGCGCCCTAAGCGGCAATCGGATAATGCCGCCCCGCTGATCCCCGCATTGATGCAGGTCATGGAGCTTTCTTTTGCCACCCGCTGCGCCCAACCCCGCAGGCCGTTGCCATCGGCGGGATCTGCACCGGCCGCGCAGATGGAATCACCCAAGAAAAGCCCCAGCTTCTCATAAAGGGGATCGCTCACCTCGGTCACCCGCACCCCGGTATAGCGGGTATAATCCGATGCGTTGAAGGGATCGTTTTTGGTAACGCAGAATTCCTCTCTCTGCGCCTCGGGGATATTGAAGCGGACATAGCTTACCCCCTCGGGTACTTTATAAGTATAAGCCCGCATTCCGTTGGTATAAACAAAGGCCTCGGGCAGTTTATAGGCATTGATCAGCGCGACCGGCTTCATAGCGCTATCATACCCATAGGCCAAAACCCATTCCCCCGAGCGGGCAGGCCCGAAGGTAAGGGTATCCCCTTTGGCAACGGGGATCGCGTGGGTGGAATAATAATCCTCGGATTTTTTCAAGGCGCCTTCCCGATCGATGGCTTTGGCATATTTATCTAAGCCGCTGTCGTAAAGATTATGGTCCTTCTGGTTATCCCAATATTGATAGAAATTGCCCATATTCATTTCTTCTTTGGCGGCGATCATCCATTTTTTATAATCCTTGCTCGCCTTAAGGGTTACATTCCCTGCCGCCGACGCGGTATAGCAATAGATAACATACCCATTGCCGAAGGTGGCAACCTTTTGCAAGGCCGAGGTGCCGACCTCCGCGCCGTCCAAGACCAACTGCACCGCCTGGGAGGTGGCCGCAGGGCCAAACCAGACCTTCTCCCCTGCCTTGACCGCGATCGCCTCATCGGCTTGATAGACCTTGGTCAGCGCGGGGAGCTTATCCGCTGATTCTACCGAATCGGTGGATTCGTTATTTTGGGTATTGCCGCTCGGTTTCTGAGTATTCTGCGTTCCTTGCGAGCCCGAAGGCTTTTGCTCCGATTGGGAAGAATCCGGATCCTTATTGTCAGAGGAAGAACCCGATCCGCTCGGCTGATTCCCCGAAGGGTCCTTTTCCCCCGATCCCTCGCTCGAGCTGTTATCATTCTCTTCGGCACCGTTGATGGTGCTGCCGCCCTCCAGCGTACCCAGATCGCCTTCGGCGGATTTTTTGCATCCTGCAACGCTCATCAGCATGGCAAATACCAGCAACATTGCAATGAGTCTTTTTTTCATAACCTGCCCCTTTCAAATCTGTTTCTAAATTCATTATATAGAATATAAAAACACATTTCCTTTACTTTTTTGTGTTTTTGAGCCAAAAATCTTTGCTTTTTTGTGTTTCTTTCGGCGATGAAAAAGATGCGCTACCAAGGATTGGTAACGTATCTGTTTCTTATATAAAAACAGCCGCATCCGTAGATGCGGCTGAAACCTAATTTTGGTTTTTAATACAGGGTCCCCTTCTTTCCCCTTTTTGAAAGTTCCCATTTTTCGCAAAACAGACAAAATAAAAAATCGCTGTAAATCAAAGTAGTAGAACCAAGTTTGGAAAACGCTGTCGGCCTGCCAAAGGAAAAGCAAAAAATGGTATCATCTTTTAAGGTGATCTTCACCACCCGTCCTTTATTAGACACTCTCAATATGGTATCGATCCTCTCAATATTAAAAATGTCTTTGAATAAAACCACCGTTTCATCATCGATGATAAAGCGATCGTCCGTCACAATCAGTTCGCAGGTTTTAAGATCAGAAAGCGTATTAATCTCCTCATATTTGAAAATATATGGCATAAACCGTTTCTTGTAAGGATGTTTCTCTCTGTATTTTTCATGAAACTTTTTATAAAACCATCTCAGATCACCGATCATTCAATTACTCCTTTTACGCTTCTGCAAACTCACTTAGAAATTTACCTCTTAAATAGGAATACCCATAAAAATATTGATTTTCTTCCATGTCATAAGTCATTTCATTAATACCTTCTAAATGCATCGGATCAGACTCCATAATTATTCCACTTTTACGGTTTCTTGCTTCGCCCAAAATCCATTTTGTATTATCATTAGTAATGCTACGAGCAAAATTCTGAAATTTGCTTGTTTCAGGGTCTGACGAATTCGCATCAATAGCACTAGTAAACAACGCCACCATGCCACCCAAAACAAAACCAACAATTGGATCAATGCTAGCAATTGTACTTGCTGTGATCGCGAAGACTGCAAAAAATACTCTTTTCAAATATTCAACAGTAACTGTTTCTGCAACATATTGATTAAGAGTTTCAGCGATACTATTCGCATTCTCCTCAGTATTATCAATCACATGTAAATTCCAATGTTCTGCTGTGCTCCAATTCATCCAAACGCGACCAATGATGCTCATTGTTTCATACAGTGGTACGCCGATTCCCACGTATCCAGTTATCACATGATGCATATGTTCTGTATCAGGCATCCAAGTAATATAGGTCCTAAGATTAGCATAATTAGGACTGGAAGAACTTCCCAAATCGGGTTTTTGCATATAATCCTTAATAAAATAAAATCTCAAAATATAGTCGCCATAACCAGTGGAAGAATTGTGACTTACCGCAATATAATAACGCTTCATCCCTTCAAGATGCGCTGTAATTTTAAAGTTGCCATTGCCATTACCATTGTTATCATACGCAATCAAATCACATTCTGCACCGTACAACTTGCCGTAAGTATTGGTATCCCCTTCAGTATAGATTTCCATCACACAGTTTCGAGCAGGTACAAAGGTGTAATAATCTACATCGCCGTAACTATGAAGATAGCCGGATACAGATTTGTTTTCATAATAGACACCCTCCACTTCCGTGGCGGTGTCAGGCGTATTTCCATGATCATCTCTGCCATAATCCACTTTAAAATGAAAACTACCGGTATTATTCCCAAAGGCTTCCACTTTAACATAATACGTTTGGCCATATTCCAACTGTTTCTTAATTTTGAAGTTCATATTGTCGCCAAAATCGTCATTATAGTCGATCTCATGACCATATGCATCAAACAGGTATCCTACGGTGTCTAACGAACCTTGCGTTTGAATCCCATACCACCCCAAGCTCCCATTGGGATGAGCTTCGCCTACTGTAGTTGTAAATTTATACCAAACCACACTTCCGGGGCAACTGATCGTTCCTGTTTCCCAGGAGAAGAACGGAACCCGGATTGCCGTCGCCATCGTATTGGATGAGCAACCGCCTGTACTACCACTATCCCCGCCGCCACCAACACATAGCAAGGAGACGCTATCATCAGATGATTCCACGACGGTATCATCAAGAGCTACAACGCTCAAGCCAAAATCTTTGTTGTTTTCGCTTTCCATTATAGCATTTTCTTCCAAATCAGTCAAGAGTTCGAGGGGTTCTTGAGGTTGCAGATTGATCGACATTTCAGCTTTGACATCTGTAACCATATCCTCCATACTGATATCAGGATCGATACACCATTTTTTAAACAATGTTCCGGCAACAAAGGCGGTAGCTACAGAAGTACCGATCACACTCACTGTATTTCCATTGCTATCGATTGTATTTTGTACACCGGGAGCCAGACAGTCCACCTTTGTCCCGCCGTTAGAATAATTGGCAACAGCTTCGCCGTTTTTAGCACCAACCGACAAAACATTAGAAAACGCCGCCGGGTACATAACACGATCTTCATCCCGGAAACCGCCGTCGTTACCGGCTGCAGCAACCAAAACGATCCCCTGTTTGAACGCTCTGTTAATCATTTCTTCCAAAAGATTGGATTTATGATAATCGCCAAAGCTCATGCTAACGATCTTAATTTGGTTATTGATCGCCCAATCGAGCGCTTTCATAATCGTCGAAGTTTTGGCAAATCCCCTATAGTCAGCAACAATAGCAGAAAAAACCAAGGGGGTAGCTTTTCTGCTATCCTTATCAGCAATAAACGAAGATACAATTCCTGCCATTTTTGTGCCATGTCCATTTAGATCTTCGGTTGTCTCGTTTTCATCAACAAAACTAACGGAATCACTTACAATGACACCCGATACACCGGTATCAAAAATAGCAAGTTTGATTTCTTTTCTCCCATTAACAACAGGATTTTCTCCGGCTAAATACGCAATATAAGCATCGTCGGTCCCATTTGTGGAGAGGATTTTGTAATCATAGTCCCTTTCAACCGCTTCTACGCAACCTAATGTTTTAATAGCCTTTAGTTGTGCGCAACTCATCGACACCGCTACACAATTTGCAAAATCCATCAGCCTCAAATCCGAACAGCCGATTTTTTGGAGTTCCGAAATAATTGTTTCTTTTTCAACAGAATCATATCGAATGATAAATGGATATGTTTCTGCCGCCAAAGAAAGTTCAGCAATTTCTTCTGCATTTTTAATTTTTTCTTCCGGTGCTAACGTCAATTCCTGTTCAGCACCCAATAAATCTTCTTTCATAATACTATTCCTTCCTTTAATTTGGGTTTGTTTTTGATTTTTTGTAACGTTACAAATGCATTCTATAAGTTAAACCAGTCAAATATTGTCCGCATTAAAAAAATTTTTAAAAATTTTTAATAACAAAAAGCAACGCTGCCGATCGGCAGCGTTGCTTTTATTTCATTTTGGTCAGATCATAGGGCGTGGTTTGATATACGAAATAGTTGAGCCAGTTGCTGTAGAGCAGGTTGGCGCAGGAACGCCAGGTAACCTTGGGCTTCTTCTTCGGATCATCCCCGGGGTAATAGTTCTTGGGGATGGAGATGGGCTTGCCCTGGGAAACATCCCGCTTATATTCCGCATCCAATGTCATGCAATCATATTCCGAATGGCCGGTGATAAAGATCTGCCGCCCCTTCTTGGTGGAAATGGCGTAGACCCCCGCCTCTTCGGAGGAGGCCAGAATCTTCAGCTCGGGCACCGCCTCGATATCCTCCCGCCGAACGGTGGTATGACGGGAATGGGGCACCATAAAGGTATCATCAAACCCGCGGAACAGCATGGACCGCTTATAGTCCATCTTATGGGGAAAGATGCCAAACATCTTTTCGGGCAGGGGCTGTTTATCGATCCCGTAATGGTAATAAAGAGCCGCCTGGGCTCCCCAGCAGATATGGAAGGTACTCTGCACATGGGTCTTGCTCCATTCCATGATCTCGCAGAGCTCTTCCCAATATTCCACCTGCTCGAAAGGCATCTGCTCCACCGGCGCGCCGGTGATGATCAGGCCGTCGAAGTTGCGGTGCTTCACATCATCGAAGGTCTTATAAAAGGCGAGCATATGCTCGGGGTCGGTATTTTTGGATTCATGGGATTTGGTATGGATCAGCTCCAGCTCCACCTGCAAGGGCGTATTTCCCAGAAGGCGGGAAAGCTGGGTCTCGGTCTCGATTTTTTTGGGCATCAGGTTCAAAAGCAAAATCTGCAAGGGGCGGATCTCCTGCACCTGCGCTCTGGTCTCGGTCATGACAAAGATATTCTCTTTTTGCAAGGTCTCTGCCGCAGGCAGACCGTTTGGAATTTTGATCGGCATGATCGAAGCCCTCCTTTATTCTAAAATTATACTTGCGCCAGCGCGTTTTCAATATCAGCGATGAGATCGTCGGCATTTTCAATGCCGCAGGAGAAGCGAACCAGATCACCGGGAACACCGGCGGCGATCAGCTCCTCATCAGTCATCTGGCGATGGGTAGCGGTGGCGGGATGGAGGCAGCAGCTCCGCGCATCGGCAACATGGGTCTCGATGGCGGCGATCTTCAGCCCCTTCATAAACCGACCGGCCGCTTCCTTGCCGCCCTTCACACCGAAGCTGATAACGCCGCAGCTGCCGTTGGGCAGATATTTCAGGGCGCGCTCATGCTCAGGGTCACCGGGCAGGCCGGGATAGCGAACCCAGCCGATCTTTTCATGATTGATCAGGTATTCGGCGATCTTTTGGGCATTTTCGCAATGGCGGGCCATCCGAACATGCAGGCTCTCCAAACCAAGGTTCAAAAGATAGGCGCTCTGGGGGGATTGCACGCAACCCAGATCCCGCATCAATTGGGCGGTTGCCTTGGTGATAAAGGCGCCTTCCAGCCCAAACCGCTCGGTATAGGTGATGCCATGGTAGCTATCGTCGGGGGTGCAGAGGCCGGGGAACTTATCGGGATATTTGGTCCAATCGAATTTACCGGAATCAACAATGCAGCCGCCTACCGCCGCGCCGTGGCCGTCCATATACTTGGTGGTGGAATGGGTAACGATATCCGCGCCCCATTCGATGGGACGGCAGTTGACAGGGGTTGCAAAGGTATTATCGATGATGAGAGGAACGCCATGGGCATGGGCGGCATTGGCAAACCGCTCGATATCCAAAACGTTCAGGGCGGGGTTGGCGATGGTCTCGCCGAATACCGCCTTGGTATTGGGGCGGAAGGCCGCCTCCAGCTCCTCATCGGAGCAATCGGGGGCAACAAAGGTGAAATCGATGCCCATCCGCTTCATGGTAACGGCAAAGAGATTATAGGTGCCGCCGTAGATCGCAGAGCTGGCAACAACATGGTCGCCGATGGACGCGATATTAAAGACCGCGAAAAAGCTTGCCGCCTGGCCGGAGCCGGTCAGCATGGCGGCAGTGCCGCCCTCCATCTCGCAGATCTTGGCCGCTACCGTATCGCAGGTGGGGTTCTGCAGGCGGGAATAAAAATAGCCGCTGGCCTCCAGATCGAATAACTTGCCCATATCCTCGCTGGTAGCATATTTAAAGGTTGTGCTCTGAATAATGGGAACCTGGCGGGGCTCGCCGTTCCCGGGGGTATAACCCCCCTGCACGCATTTGGTCTCCATCTTGAAATTGCTCATGTCTTTTACCTCCTAAAAAATGAAAAACGCCTCAAGGCATCATTGCCTTGAGACGAAAAAAATCCGCGGTACCACTCAAGTTGCATACCAATGGTATGCCCCTCAAAGGCTGTAACGCCGCCTGGGCGGGAAAGCCCTACCGATGCAAAAAGCACCCTCGAACCATCCGGCTCCGGAGCCATAGACCATCGCGCCCTTGACGCTTGCCGGCTTTCACCTGCCGCCGGCTCTCTGCTTTGCGTATCTGCGCAAGGCCCTCTCCTTCATTGCCTTTGGAATATGGAATAATTATAGCAATCCCTGTTTTATTTGTCAATATTGAAATCTCTCATATTTTATGGTAGAGTATAAAGGTATAAAAAGAAAGGATAACGAGAATGGATAAACTGCTTTTGCATATCTGCTGCGCCCCCTGCTCGGTGGCTTGCCTGGAGCAGCTCAAGGAAGAGGGTATCACCCCCACCGGCTTTTGGTATAATCCCAATATCCACCTTTATCAGGAATATAAGACCCGCCGCGATACGCTGATCGACTATGCAAAAGAGATCGACCTGCCCCTGATCGTTCGGGATGAATACGGCCTCCAGAAATTCACCAAAGCGGTCTGCCATGATGTTGCCAATCGGTGTGCCTATTGCTACGCCCTGCGGTTTGAAGAGGCCGCCCGCACCGCCAAGGAGCAGGGCTTTGAAGCCTT
>JAZODI010000012.1:0-4354 GCA_045596965.1 Eubacteriales bacterium
GTCAGGCGGCGGGGAGTAGTACCCTGCGCGGCCATGGAATCTCCGGGGCCTGCGCTGACGGCATCTTTATGGGCAATTTCTTTCTTAACGGCTTCCCGCAACTCTTCGCCGGTGAGATTTGCAAAATCGTTATCGGCCAGATACTTGAGCTTGAGCTCGTTGGGGGTACCCTCCAGACCTGCGGTATAGGCGGGGGAAACAACAGGATCGGCCAACTCCCAGATCTTGCCGACAGGATCTTTAAAGGCACCGTCGCCATAGATCATAACTTCCACATGCTTGCCGGTCTTCTCCAGCAGACGCTTCTGAATATCATCCACTAAGGGCTGGCAATCGCGGGGGAAAAGCTTGACCTTCTCTTCGGTGGATTTATTGGAGCCCAAAAGGCCGTATTTCTCGTTCCAGCCGCTATCGCCGATGGGCGCGTTCATGATCTCATCCATTCCGTAGACGATCTCCGCCCCTGCGGCCTTGAGCTTTTCGCGGGTGGCAAAGCGGGTATGGATATCGCAGTTGAGAACGTTCTTGGTATATTTGAGAATCGCGCAAGGATCGTTGGCAAAAATAAATTCAACCTCTGCACCGCTTTCCTCGATCAGCTGGGTATAATACTCCACATAGTCCATACCGGTGAAGATATGCTTTTCATAGCCAAACAGCTCGCGGTATTTTTTAATATCCAGAACATCCTTATAGGGGTTGACGTCCTTGCCGTTGAGCAAAGAGGGATCGAAAAGATGATTGCCCACCTCATCGGAAGGATAGCTGAACATCATAACAATCTTTTTACAGCCCTTGGCGATGCCCCGCAGGCAGATGGAGAAACGGTTACGGCTGAAGATGGGATGGATAACGCCAACGGTCTCACCGCCAAACTTGGCGCGGACGTCTGCGGCGATATCATCCACCGAAACGATATTGCCCTGCACGCGGGCGGCGATGGATTCGGTAACGGCGATAATATCCCGATCCCGAACCTCAAAATCCCCGTTGGCAACGGCTTGCATAACGCTATCGACAACGATGCCCGCCAGATCATCGCCCTTGCGAACGATGGGGGCGCGCAAACCTCTCGAAACAGTTCCGATCATACGACTCATTTTAAAACACGACCTTTTCAAATAAATTTTTTATACCTTTATTTTACCGACTTAGTGGCAACGATATCCACGCCGGTACCGCAAATATTTTCAACAACAACGTCATACCGCTCAATCGGCAGAGAAACCTCCACCTTACGAATGACCTCCATGCAATCAAAGATCTTCTCTTTGGGCAGAGGAGCATTGGAGCGAACGGGAAGCAGATCGCTCTTTTCACCGGCAATCTTAACGATGGTTGTTAAAATACGAACAGGATGGGCAAACTCGGCAGTAGCATATTCCAAACCACGCTTGCAGATATAGCCCTCCACATTCAAAACCTTTTCACCTTCACCCTCAACGCGGATGTGGCAACCACGGGGGCAGACAGTGCAAATAATTTCCTTAACCATTATATCAGCCCTCCTTCACAATTTCAACAAAAATATCATCGGAAATCCCGGAAATTTCAAATGTAACATGGTTCATTTCACCGGGGTTGACCAAAACCTCTTTTTTATTCGACAAAATCTGCTCTCCCGAGCGGGCAACCAAGCGAACATTCTGCTCCGGCTGAAGAACGCGGAAATAGAGGGTAACCTTTCCGCCTTCCTGAGCGGCATCCACCTTTTGAGGGCAGAGATAGCGAACATTACGGCCGGTTACGCAGCGAACGATCTTTTGCTCCCCGCCCAGCTTGCCCATGGCATATTGGGCGGCAAACTTACCCGCCCGCTCACTTTCGGCGCTGACGTTATCGACCAGGTCGTTAACATGGACAACGTTTCCGCAAGCGAAAACAGAAGGTGCGGTAGTCTGCATATACTGGTTCACAGCAGGGCCGTTGGTGATGGGATCGATGGCGATGCCCGCCTTGCGGGTCAGCTCGTTTTCGGGCAGAAGGCCCACCGAGAAGAGAACGGTATCGCATTCCACAAACTCTTCCTTCTCTTTGATGGGCTGCTTATTTTCATCAACAGGGGCAACCCAAACGCCTGTTACACGCGTATCCCCTTCGATGCGGGTAATGGTATGAGCCAATTTAAGGGGAATGCCGAAATCATCCAGGCACTGAACACGGTTGCGGGTAAGGCCGGCCAGATAATCCATCAGCTCAACCACCATAACAACCTTTGCCCCTTCCAGGGACATCCGCCGCGCCATGATCATGCCGATATCGCCGGAGCCCAAAATAACAACCTTTTTACCAACCATGATATTCTGGCGGTTGATCAGCCGCTGGGCAGAGCCTGCGGTATAAAGGCCGGAGGGGCGGGTGCCGGGGATGGCAATATTGGCGCGGGTACGCTCGCGGCAGCCCATCGCCAAAACGATGCTCTTGGCGCAAACGATGGTCAGGCCATGCTCGCTGCCGGTGCAAAGAACCTCGTTGGTTTCATGATTGACCTGCAAAACCATGGTATTGAGCATATATTCCACGCCCGCTTCGTCGGCTTGGTCGATAAACCGACCGTAATATTCCGGGCCGGTCAACTCCTCATTAAAACGGGTTAAGCCAAAACCGGGATGAATGCATTGCTGCAAAATACCGCCCAAAGCATTATCACGCTCTAAAATCAAAACCTTTTGCGCCCCTTCCTGCTTGGCCGCAATCGCCGCCGCCAAACCGGCAGGGCCGCCGCCGATAACGGCAACATCACATTGAATACGATTCATTTTATTATCCCCCTCTCTCAGCGTGTTGAGCCGGTTACCATATAGGAACCGTCGTTGTTCTTATTGATCTCGGTGGGCTCGCTCCCCAGCTCGCGGGCGAGGATCTCGATCACCTTGGGGCCGCAGAAGCCGCCCTGGCAACGCCCCATCCCTGCGCGTACGCGACGCTTGACCGCATCCACGCTCTTTGCACCCAAGGGGCGATGGATGGCATCCAGAATCTCCGCCTCGGTAACAGTCTCGCAACGGCAGATCACATTCCCATAAAGAGGATTTTCCTTCACCAGCGCATCCTGCTCCTCTAAGGTGCATTCGCTGAATTTAACGATGCCCTTGCGCTTGGAGATGAAGTTTTCCTTCAATTTGAAATCAGCGCCATGATAAAGCATCTGCTGAACAACATATTTACCCATTCCCAAAGAAAGGGTGAGGCCGGTGGAACGAACGCCCGAAAGATTGATATAACCCTTCAGATCGTCCCAGATATCAAAATGCAACCCTTCGGGATTACGGTTGGGGCGCAGACCTGCATATTGGGTAATGGTATCGCGAACGTTCACATTGGGAATCAGATTGCGAACATCGGCGGTGATGCTTGCCAACCCTTCTGCAGAGGTGGATTTATCCACTTTGGATTCCTGATCCTCGGCGGTAGGGCCAACCAGCATATTGCCATGAATGGTGGGGCACATCAGCTTGCCCTTGGTTACCTTGGTGGGGATAGGCAAAACGATATGCTCAACTTGGCAAGAAGTATTTTTATCTAAGATGAAGAACTGACCCTTGCGGGCAACCACCTTATATTCGGCCTTACCGACCATCTCGGCGATCTCATCGCAATAAAGGCCCGCACAGTTGATAACATATTTGGTTTGGATCTCCTCACCGCCGGTCTGCACGCTCTTAATCGCGCCGCCCTCGGTGGTGATACCGGTAACCTTTGTATTCAAAAGGAAACGAACGCCGTTGGCAAAGGCATTCTCTGCATAGGCCTGCACCAAAATGAAGGGATCAATGATGCTTTCCCGCGGGATGTATAAGCCGCCCTTTACCTCAGGGTTGAGGTTGGGCTCCATCTCCAAAAGCTCCTCGGCGGTTTTATATTCCACATCATAGACATGGTTGCGGAAAGCCTTTTCTTTGATGGCGGGCAGCTGCTCAAACTGCTCCTCGGTGATGGCGGGCAAAATCGCGCCGATCCGCGCAAAGGGAACATCCAGATCCTTCACCAATTCATCATACATGGGGTTGGAAGCCACCACCAGCTGGGATTCCAGCGTGCCGGGCGCGGCATCATAGCCGGTATGGATAATGGCGCTATTGGATTTCGATGCGCATCCGCCCACATCCTCATTCTTTTCAACAACGATCACATCGACATGGTACTTGGAAAGTTCGCGGGCAACCGCGCATCCTACCGCACCTGCGCCGATAACAACAACATCTGTTTGCAACATGGATCAACTTCACCTTTCTGCTAAAATAAAGAAAATTCGGCGCAACTTTCTGCGCCGAATTTATTATAATAAGTGCTCAAAACCTTGTCAAGATGTTTTAACAGTTTTGCCAACATGTTGCCAAGTTTTTTTGAAAAT
>JAZODI010000013.1:0-20607 GCA_045596965.1 Eubacteriales bacterium
AGGCCCATAGGTTTCTTGCAGGTCGGCAGGAAGCATCGCCAGCAACTGATCGTTTGCCGCCGATTCCACCCCTTTAAATGCCGTCTCAATGGCGGGATTCTGATACTTAACGGGGGTGGGCATATCGCCGGTCAGGATCTCATGGGCGTCATGGAACATCCCCAGCACCGCCGCACGGTCCACATTATAGTTTTTTTCGCACCGCGCGTTAGCGATGGTGGCTAAAGCATGAGCCAGCACCGCCACCTCGAGGGTATGCTCGGTGAGGGTCTCGGCGCGGGAATTACGCATCAATGCCCAACGATCGATATATTTCATGCGAAACAGCATGGAAAAGAAATTATTACTCATGCTCTCCACTCTCCGATTCTTCTGCGTTGCAGAATATTTTTGCATCTTCTTCCCCCAGAATAAACGCGCGGTCGATCAACACCCGCTCCACATTCTCCATCGAGGGAACGCGATACATCACATCCATCATTGCATTTTCAATGATCGCGCGCAAGCCACGCGCGCCGGTCTTTTGTTTAATGGTCTTTTCGGCAATGGCCGAAAGGGCATCCTCATCAAAGACCAGCTCAACACCATCCAATTCAAACAACTTTTGATACTGCTTCACAATGGCGTTTTTCGGCTCTTTGAGGATGCGGAGCATTGCTGCTTCATCCAGCTCGTCCAGCGTTACCAAAACAGGCAGACGCCCCACCAATTCGGGGATGACACCGAATTTCGCGATATCATGGCTTTCCAGCTTCTGATAGATCTCGCTCAGAGAGGGACCTTCTTTGCTCTGGATCTGGGCACCAAAGCCAACAGCGGATTTACCGATCCTTTTTTTGACAACACTTTGGATCCCATCAAAAGAACCGCCGCAAATAAACAAAATATTGGAGGTATCGATCTGGATAAACTCCTGATTGGGGTGTTTACGACCGCCCTGAGGAGGAACATTCGCGACCGTTCCCTCCACGATCTTCAAAAGCGCCTGCTGCACCCCTTCCCCGCTGACATCGCGGGTGATGGAAACATTTTCACTCTTGCGGGCGATCTTATCGATCTCATCTACATAGATGATCCCCTTTTGGGCACGCTCCACATCGAAATCCGCCGCCTGGAGCAGTTTGAGCAGAATATTTTCCACATCCTCGCCAACATAGCCCGCCTCGGTCAGGGTGGTGGCATCGGCGATGGCAAAGGGGACATTCAAAATCTTAGCCAAGGTCTTGGCCAGATAGGTCTTACCGCTTCCGGTGGGACCGACAAGCAGGATATTACTCTTTTGCAATTCCACCCCGTCGGTATCGGCCTCGGGATGCAGGATCCGCTTATAATGGTTATAGACCGCCACCGAAAGAGCGATCTTGGCGCGCTCCTGACCAATGACATATTCATCCAAAAAACGCTTAATTTCCTGCGGTTTATGGACATGGATCTCCTGCTCTTCTTTTTTGCTCTCACGCTCGGGCAACGGCATACTATGGGGCTGATATCCATTTTCAATCAAAAGGCTCATGCAGAGATCCACGCAATCGGCGCAGATCATGCCGTCTAAACCCTCGATCAGATGCACCTCCTGGGCCGAACGGCCGCAGAAGGAGCAACTATTTTTCTTATGATCCGACATATTGATCTCCTTTAATGAGATAAAAAGAGAAAGGAATCCCATCGAATTCCTTTCTCTTTGCTACATTTATCGATGGGCGATAACTTCATCCACCAGGCCGTATTCCTTCGCTTCTTCCGCAGAGAGGAAATGGTCGCGATCGGTGTCGCGTTCGATTTCGTCCAGACTCTTGCCGGTGAATTCCGCCAGCATCCGATTGAGCTTATCTTTGGTCTTTTTGAGGTTGCGGGAGCGGATCTCCACATCGGTGGCGCTACCCATGATCCCGCCCAGAGGCTGATGGATCATCACCTCACTATTAGGAAGGCAATACCGCTTTCCCTTTGCGCCGGCCGCCAGCAAAAACGCGCCCATGCTCGCCGCCATACCGATACAGATGGTGGATACATCACACTTGATATACCGCATCGTATCAAAGATAGCCAGACCCGCGGTAACAGAGCCGCCCGGGGAATTAATATAAAAGCTGATATCCTTATCGGGATCTTGGCTTTCCAAATAAAGCAGCTGGGCGATCACCAGGCTTGCGGTGGTATCATTGACCTCCTCCGCCAAAATGATGATCCGATCGTTCAGCAAGCGGGAATAAATATCATAAGAACGCTCACCGTGACCGGTCTTCTCTACGACCATCGGTACTAAACTCATAGACAAACTCCTTTAAATATGGGAAATTACTCCTTGGGCTCTTCCTTCTTGGCAGTTGCCTTCTTGGCGGCAGGCTTCTTGGCAGAAACCTTCTCTTCGGTGATCTCGGCATTATTGCGGATCAACTCCACTGCCTTGGAAACAGCGCAATCCATAGTGATATCTTCCTTGGGCAGATACATCTTCACCTGCTCAGCGGGCATACCGTAAGCAGCGGCGATATCGCTATATTCCTTCTCGATATCCTCTTCGGAAACAACAACGCCTTCCAACTCAACAACCTTTTCCAGAGCAAGGCGAACCTTGGTCTGCTTCTCGGCATCGGCTTCAAAGCCCTTGCGGAAGGAAGCCTCATCCATGCCGGTATACTGCAGATACATCTGCAGATTCAGGCCGGAGCCTGCCAGGCGCTGCTCAAACTCAGCAGCCATATTATCAACCTTCTGCTCGATCATGGCGGCGGGGATGGTAACCTCGGTATTCTCCAAGAGAGCATCGATCAGCGCGTTATCCAACTCGCCATCAGCCTGACGGGCCTTTTGCTCCTTGATCTTCTTTTTGATATCCTTCTTCAGGTCTGCAAGGGTATCAAATTCGCTGACATCCTTCGCAAACTCATCATCCAGCTCGGGAAGCTCGGTTTCCTTCACTTCGTTGATATGGCAAGCAAAAACGGCTGCCTTACCCTTCAACTCTTCAGCATGATACTCTTCGGGGAAGGTAACCTCTACCTGCACATCCTCGCCGGCCTTTTTGCCGACCAGCTGGGGCTCAAAGCCGGGAATAAAGCTGCCGGAACCCAGAACCAGGTCATAATTATCGCCCTTACCGCCATCGAAGGGAACGCCATCAACAGAGCCTTCGAAATTGATGTTGACGGTATCACCGTCCTTGGATTCACGCTCCACAACGATGGTGCGCTCGTTCTGCTTCTGCAGACGCTCCAGCTCAGCCTTGGCTTCAGACTCAGTTACAGTATAGACATTCTTGGTAACTTTTAAACCTTTATATTCTTTAACATTGACTTCGGGCTTAACAGTAACGACTGCCTTGAAGGTAAAGCCTTCGGCATCCACCTCGGTGATCTCGATCTCGGGGCGAGCAACCACCTTCAGATCCGCTTCCTTCACAGCCGCATCATAAGCATCGGGATAAAGAGCGTTCACTGCATCTTCGAAAAAGACGCCTTCGCCATAAAGACGCTCCACAACCTTACGGGGAGCCTTGCCCTTTCTGAAACCGGGAACGGTGATCTTAGCGATATTCTTTTTGAACGCCGCATCCACTGCCTTTTTGAACTCTTCGCCTTTTACCTCAACGATCAGTTCAACGGTGCTGTTTTCCAGAGTTTTTACTTCTTTTACTGTCATCCTATTAGTACCTCCATATTTTAGCCTAATAACTCTATTATTTTATAATCAATACCAAAAAAAGTCAACACTATCTCCCAAAAAGAGAGAGAACTTTCGCCCAAAACGAAGGCCTTTTTTGGCAATTTTGCTGTATTCCCTCCGTTTTCAGGGGTTTTAGCGGGATCAGCAGGGGCTGAAAGTTCAGCGCATCCGCCGAAACCAGGGTATAAGAAATGCCGTTTTGCGCGAAGGGTTTCATCTCAAAAGCCTTGGGCCCATGGAGATGGCCGAAATAGCAACGACACACATGATATTTCTGCAAAATCGGCAAAAACGGATCCTTCCCCCCGCTCAAGGGCGGGAAATGGAAGAAGGCGATTTTTTCCTGATCCGCCGGGGCACCGGCAAGGGAACGCTCCAAGCGTTGCAGCTCCCGCACCATGATCTTTCGGGACTTTTCATCGGCGGCTTCCACATCCCATCCGCGGGTTCCGCAAAGGGTCAGCCCATCGACCGAAAAGCAATTATTATATAAAATGGAAAAATCATCCCATTCCCGCTCAGCGAAAAAGCGGTTCATTTTGGAAACGGTATCCCACCAATAATCATGATTTCCCTTCAGCAAAATTTTCTTGCCGGGAAGGTGATGAAAAAAGGCAAGATCTTCCTCCGCCTCCGGTAAAGACATAGCCCAGGAAAGATCCCCCGCCAAAACAACGGTATCCTCGGCTTTGACATTTTTAAGCCAGGCTTCCCTGATTTTTTCGCTATGGTTGGCCCATCGGGAACCGAACACATCCATCGGTTTATCGGTGGAAAAAGAAAGATGGGGATCACCCAAAACATATACTGCCAAAGCCTTCACCTCCTTTTGGCGAATATTTTTGAAAAACGAACTCATACTAACCCATGGAAAGGAGTGTATGAACCCATGAATAATCAGTCTGTTAATTTAGGGGTCGATTGCAAGGTTGAGAACTGCCACTACCACACCACCGACAATAAGTGCACCGCAGAAAAAATCGAAGTGTGCAATTGCGCGGGATGCGTAACCAGCGCAGATACCTTCTGCAAGACCTACAAGGAGAAATAAATCCTTCCCAAAAGCGCCGGTATACCCGGCGTTTTACTTATTTATCAAGATAGTTCCTAATATTTTTATATAGGATACAATGGGCCAACTCTTCGCCAAACTCCGCCTTTAGCGCCGCGCCCAAGGCGGGCATGGCCGCAAGATCAGGCAGATCGGAAGGGGTGCGGGAGATTCCGTCGAAATCCCCGCCGATGGCAACCGCCTCTTCCCCGCCCAGGCGAACAACATGGCGGATATGGTCCAAAATATCGGCGATGGTTGCGTCCTTTGGCGAAGACAGAAAATGATGGCAGAAATTGATACCGATCAAACCTTTCCGCGCGATCAGTTTTTTGATCTGCTCATCCGTCAGGTTGCGGGGATGCTCTTTGAGGGCATTGCAATTGGAATGGGTTGCAACAACATGATCGGGCAAAAGCTCCAGCATCTCATCGGTAGACCGGCGGTTGAGGTGGGAAAGATCCACGCTGATCCCCCCGGCCCGCAGTTGGAGCGCAACTTCTTTTCCCCGCTCCGAGAGGCCGAAATCCACTTCCGTTCCTCCCGCAAGGTGGTTGCCCGCATTATAGCAAAGGGATAAAAATGCGATTCCCATCCTTTTCAGATCCCGAACTCTGCGTTCATTGCGAGCAGAATCCTCACAAAAAAATCCACCGCCCTCCACGCTCAAAAGATAGGGGATTTTCCCTTTTTCAAAGGCTGCATCGATCTCGTCACCTTTATGGCAAAGCACCATCTCAGGATAGCGGCGAAGAATCTCTTGCCCATAGGTATAGACCGCTTTGAAATAGCCCCATCGATCTTCGGTTTCATCGGGGATATAGATTGCAAAGGTTTGCAGATGCCCAAAGGGCAGGTTTCGCTTAAAATGCAGGGCGGGATCATCCAGATCCGAGCTATGGCGGTAGCACCGCCATAGAGTATCGCAATGCAGATCACCGTAAGATTTCATCAAAACTTTCTCCTATAAAGTGAACGCATTCTCCAGATGCTCAATGGATAGTTTTCCATCCAGAGCAGATACTGCGATCACATCGAAGCGCATCGGCTGATCCTCTGCTTTTTGAGATTGCAGCCAAAATAGCGCTGTTTTGATCATTTTTTGCTGCTTGGCATAATGCACGCTCGCCTGAGGCGGCGCGATCATCCCTTCACTGCGGCTCTTGACCTCGCAGAACACCAAACCGCTTTTATCCTTTGCGATAATATCCAGCTCCCCGAAACGGCATTGATAGTTACATTCCAAGATCTTATACCCCTTCTTGCGAAGGTACCGTTTGGCGGCTTCTTCTCCCTTTAAGCCTAATCCGTAAACTTTCAAATTATTCTCCCAATATCTTTTTCAGGAATGTTTTGCGGTGAATGGGGGCGGGCCCAAGCTTCAAAAGGGCTTCGCGGTGCACCTTGGTGCAATAGCCCTTATGGCCGCCGATCCCATAGCCCGGATAATCCCGCTCCATCTCCTCGCAAAGGCGGTCACGAGAGACCTTGGCCAGGATGGAAGCTGCCGCAATCGATGGTGAACAACCGTCGCCTCCGATAATGGGCTTGGCCGGGATGGGAAAATCCCTTGCCACATTTCCGTCCACCAGCGCAAAATCCGCCTTGATGGGCAGATCGGCGATGGCGCGGCGCATAGCCAGCATGGCGGCATTTAAAATATTGATCTCATCGATCTCTTCTACACTTGCCCATTCAATGGCATAGGCCAGCGCATGATCTTTGATCTCATCAAAAAGCTGCTCCCGCTTTTTGGGGGATAGTTTTTTGGAATCATTCAGGGCGGGATGGTTCCAATCGGGCGGCAGGATCACTGCCGCGGCGCAGACCGGCCCGCATAGGCATCCTCTGCCCGCTTCATCCACCCCGCAAACAGCCAAATAGCCTGCGGCGCGGCATTCTTCTTCATAACGATAATCAAGCATCGGGCTCCTCCAGCGAGATCCGCCCGATCTTACCGCCGCGGAACTCATCCAATAAAATAACCGCACATCGCGTATAATCAAAATCATTGCCGCGGAGCAAAAAGCCCCGCTTACGGCAGATCTCTTCATAGACATCCAGCGGCGCCATCCCATCGATGCAGGGAAGCTTATAGCGCGCTTCCAGCTCGCGGGGATATTTTTCCTGCAGGATCTCGATCAGCTCCAAGGCAAGCCCTTCCCGATCTACAACGTCATCCTTCACCGCGCCGGTGAGGGCAAGATGGATGCCCTGCTGCATATCCTCGAATTTATGCCAGAGAATTCCCGGCGTATCCAGCAGCTCCACATCCTTTTGAAGAGTAACCCATTGGCCGCCGCGGGTAACGCCCGGGCGGTCCTGCGCCTCGGCGGCGCGGCGCTTGCATAGAGCGTTGATCAAGGTGCTTTTACCCGAATTAGGAACGCCGCACATCATCAAGCGGATGGTCTTGGTCATCCCCTTTTCCTTGGCGCGGGCCAAAGGCTCCGCCAGCAATTCCCGCACCTTGGGGAGTATATCCGATACGCCCTGGCCGGTTGTACTGTTCAAAAACAAAACCGGCTGGCCGATAGATTTGAAATAGGCCTCCCAAGCCCGATTGGTCTTTTCGTCGGCAAGATCCCGTTTGGTAAGAACGGTCAGCCGTTTTTTATTGCCCAGCAATGAATCAAAATCGGGGTTGCGGCTGCTTTTAACAACGCGGGCGTCCGCCACCTCGATTACCAGATCAACCAAGCCGATATTTTTTTCGATATACCGCCGGGTTTTGGTCATATGCCCGGGATACCATTGAATTTGAAGATTTCCCATTATTTTACAACTCCTGTATTGGGGAACAGGCGAACCAGCATCTTCCCCAGCAAATATTCCTCCCCAATGGGGCCGAGATCGCGGCTATCGGTACTGTTTACCCGATTATCGCCCAGGCAAAAGACCTCCCCTTCCTTCACAGTATAAGGGAAACTAAAGTACTTGGGGCTGGTATAGATGCCATCCGCCAGATAATCCTCTTCCAGCTCCACGCCATCCACCGTTACCCGATTATTCCAGGTGATATCCACCGTCTGCCCTTCGGTTGCGATCACCCGCTTGACCAGCACCTTCTGATGATGCTTTTCGGCCACAAAGCAGACAATATCCCCCTGCTTAGGCTGATAAAATAATTGGGAGACCAGCAAGCGATCTTGATCTTTCAGAGTGGGGATCATGGAATCGCCGTCTACAACATAGACACGGCAGACCAAGGTGAAGATCACCATCACCGCCACCAGCGCAACAATAACCGATTCCAAAATATCCATCATTTCTCGGCTTAGTTTTTTCATAGAGTTTCAACCTCTTTAAAAATAGTTTTCAAATCATTATACAATATATTTAATAAAATTTCTATAGTTTTATCAAAAAAACAGCACCCCAACGGGGTGCTGTTTTCAAAAACCTTGCTCTTGCAATTCTTTTACGATCGCTTTATACAGATCAATAATATCGGATATTCCGTCACCCTCTTTTTTGGTCAGGCGTTTGCGGCGAAGATCGATTTGATCGCAATGGGATATTCCGCGCATTCCCGCACCGCGGTAGACCCCTTTAAAATTAGTCCACCGAACGGCATCCGGCGTCAATAAGCCATCGTTTTCCCCTTCCAATATACCAACAACCAAATTGGCCAGCCACATAAATATATCGCTGAAAGGATGCTTCATCACCGTTGCATAGCTTTGATAATAAACCCGCTCATCATCGGGATTAGCCAGATTAAACCGCTCTGCTTCCGCCGTTGTAAACGCCAGAAAACAGCCATATGAATTGGGCATCATATCTCCCGCCAAACGAAAAAAGCAATCCGTACAAATTCCGGCAAACTTTACCAGCCATTTAGGGGCTTTGAGCAGTTTATCCACCGTTTTAGAGCCATTATGGGGCGTGCTGACAGTGGTAAGAGAGGCAACTTTATCCCCCATTTTCAAGGTAGAGATCGCATACCGACTGTCCAATCCGCCCTTGGAATGGGCAATGATATTCACTTTCGCCGCGCCCGTCTCGCGGATAATTTCTTCGATCCGCTCTGCGATGATCTTTCCGTTTGTTTCAATGTCGGCATTACTATCCTGATTGCCGTAAAAAATCCTGCAACCAAGCCCTTCCAACTCCTTGGGGATCCTGCCCCAATAATTGATTACTTTATTATCCCGAAACCCCATGCCATGAACAAGGAGTATGGGGTATTTTAATTTATCTTTCAACATTTTCACCTTTGGGGTTTATCCTTTCTCTTAGCACAAAACACCAATATAAGCATTTAGATGAGAATTAAATATTCTTCTTCATAACGCGATTTTAACGACCTCATCCGTAGTGGTTTTATAATAACAGTAGCCGTTTTTTACAGCAAGCATCGATTTATAATCATCCAAAGTCGAAACGGTTTCACCGCATTTTGACGCTATATCATACCGCTTTAATACAGCGTTGTCCCCTTCGGTTGTATAATAGAACCTTCCGTCATCATAAGTCAGCGACTCTTCGTCGATATGATTTCCGGCCTCTATTAATTCATGCTTGTTTTCGGCATACATATATATACCCCAAGGGGCTCTTTTGGTATAAATCATTTCACCAGTATCGGCAATCCGAAAATTATAATACAGATCCGCAGACGGTTCGGTTTCTCCGTTCCCCAATACGATGCTGACCTTTTTAGATCTTAAATTAATTTTGTAAATCGTGAACGTTCGGTTGGAATGTTCGACATAATACAAATGATTATCGTACAACTGATAAGACCGAACGTCATCATGCAATCTTTGCATCGAACCGTTCTTTAGATTCACCTGATAAAATTCAAAATAAAATTGCAAATATAAATAGCCCTCATATATGCACCAATCATTCAGCGGAGTGAACGAACGATCCGTTTTATCTCTGCCTTTAATAGCGGTTTTATTTTCCTTCCCGTCAAATGAAACAGAGCGAATGTCAAAAGAACTAATCCCGTCTTCGAGATCCTTCAAAACACCATAGTACAAATTGTCTTTATAAGCTTGCAGTTTGAAAATCTCTGCATCTTCGGTATAAATGACTGTCGAACCGTTTTCATCTTCCTTATATATTTTATTGCCTTCGGCATAGTATATCGATTCTCCGCCAATTGTATAATCATAAATATCGTTATTTTTTGGCGTTATAACCATCGCGTTACATCCAAATAAACAAACCGACATCAAACCAATCAAAACCGTCAAAATACATTTTCTCACAATATTCACCGCCTTGATTTCATTATAACATAGCAGCAAAATCAGAGCAAGAATTTTCAACGGCAAAAATACAAAAAATCCCACCTTTCGGTGGGATTTTTAATCATTATTATCCTTTAAAACGAAATGCTACATGGAAAGTTTTTTGTTCTTGGGGGTCCAAAAATTCCAGATCGCCCCTTTTGCGCATTTCTGCGCGGCCGATGGGGATGCAGTTGCCGGGCTCGAGCCCCAAAACATACTCAAATTCACCCATCATCTTCCATTCGGTGAGCCAACCGAGTTCCTTTGAATCAAAGGACATCTCCAAGCCCTTTTGAATATCGGGGTTGAAGATGGAAACGGTGGGTTGGCCTTCCATCTTATAGAAGAAATCCTGCTCCGCATATCCCCGCTGAGGCTTTTCCATCTTCAGGCGGGTTGCCATGCCGGCTTTTGCGTTATCGTCGGCGGCAATGATCTCATCAGAGGGAACTTCAACGATGGCGTTTTCCGATAAAAGCGGATAGCCCATATTGCAATGATAAAGAAGCTCCAAGGGCGTTTGCCGCGAGCCGATATTCTTTACGATATCGGTTAAATACAAAACGTTTTCATTGATTTTGCAAACATATTCCCGCTCCAAAACCAATTGATGCCCAAACATGGATGCATCCCGCACCGCTAGGCGGATATGGATCGCATCCCCTTCGATCCAATGGGCAAAATTTTCGCAAGGAACATGGGAGATATTTCCATGCAAGGGCAGTGCCTCCCCATCATCTTCGCATGGGCCGCCCACCTGAGTCAAGCCGCAGGTGGTAAAGAAACCGGCGGTGAAGGATTTTAAGAATCCTGAACCCTTATTATCATAATATTGAGGGGCAACATACCCGCAAGGAGCAAAATAGCCCAAATTATCCCCCTTCAGAGAAAGCCGCGCAATATCTCCGCAACGGTCCAAAGAAATCTCAAAATCCAAGCCTGCATTATTTCGAACGCGAAGAATCCGCATTCCGTCGGCCTTTCCGCCCACCAAACGCATTTCTTCCACACCATAAAGCTGCAAGGGGTTTCCGATATATGTATTCATAGTTGCCTCCAACGTAATGTATTATAAATAAAGAATATCATAAGGAGAAAAAGATGTCAAAAGAAAAATGCACCCCATCGGGGTGCATATATACTCATTTTAGATAAAATGCGATTTCGATGGAACCATCACTTTGCAGTTTATATGAAAATATTTTTACAATGTCATCAAAGGAAAACATAGAAACACCGCCTTTTGTCAAGGATTTAATCCCCAAAATGTAATTTTATATCCTTCATTACCGTCAAGTTCAAATTCGTAGATACAATCTTCAGAAAGATCCTCTAATCCGAACGTTTTCACCTGCCCGATAAATTTGTTTTCCTCCGTTTTAACAAAGGATTGCATAAAATCAGTATTGATACAGATAAACAACCGTTTTTCAGAAGAAGGGCTATACAATTGAACAATTTCATCATAATACTTAGAATCATATAATTGATTCTCGGATTCCGATAAAATCGAACAACGATCTTCGATCGCCTCTAATATGACTTTTTTTATAAAATAATTTTCTTGTTCTGTAAAGTTTTCGTTGTCGCTAAAACAAGACGGCGCAAGAAAAATAAGTCTCGCCAAGAGATTAACAGCCAAAACGCATATTAATATTACAGAAAAAGAAAGAATGATCCATTTCGTTTGTTTCTTCACATCATCAGCTCCTTGTTTTAATGTAATAGAGATCTTGCAGAAATATTATAGCATGTCCATACTAACGGCACAAGACGCCTTGGCAAAACTTAATATTTATTATAAAAAATGAGCCGCCCAGCGGGCGGCGGCTCAAAGTACTTTTGAAATCTTTTTCGAAAATTAAATGCCATTACTTTAGAGATTCTTTGCGTTAAAAAACCACCTCAAAAAATGACAGGGTCATCGCTTAGTTTAAAGATTCAAGAATATTAATCATCACCATCAATTAATTGTTGAATTTCTTCGGGCTTCATTCGTTTTAATTTTTCTTCAAATTTTCGATCATAACATCGATCGTTTGGATCATATCCATTTTTAGATTTCTTACGTGCATATTGTTGCAGAAATTTGCCATATTCTGCTTTCATTTTCTTTTTTGAATAAGCCAAATAAACACCACCTTTTTGATAGCACAAATTTAAAATATTCGCAACTTCCGCGAGGATAGACTCTTTCTGTGATTAATGAAAAATAGACAATGTAGATGAGATAATTATTGCCACGCCAAACAAACACAATATTAAATCAAAAATACTTATATGTTTATTGATTTTCAAAAAAGAAGGGTTTTGGGGCGAAATATAAACCGTATATATTTCCCCTTCTTTAAAATGCTTCAACACATATCTTTGCGATAAGCATTCGGAAGCATTTTCGGTATGTTCTTCCCCTTGATAAGTGTACTTAAAAAGTGGAGAGCTTGTGATGTGAGCCTTATACTGTTCAAATCCATAATCAACGAGAAGTGCCGATACTTTTTCCCCACACTGAATGGTTTTAAATATCAGCAAAACGCCAATACCTAAAATTATTGAACCGATTATAAAAACCATAGTGTCCTTTATGATTCCGAAAGCAAAAAGGCATATAATCGTTAAAACTACAAAAACTATTATGCTGCATATTGAAATATATTTATTAAATTTCATTTTACTCACCTCCAAGTTTATATGATAATATAAAATCAATAAATCTTCAAGAAGATTTGTTGGGAGTAGCGTTGGGAGTAGAAAAAAAGAGCCGCCCAGCGGGCGGCGAAAAAGAGGGATTTTACCCCTTTGCAACATCGAAAAATTCTTCGCAAGCCGTTGTTTGCTCAATATTTTTCGTGTTGCGGCAGCCGCTGACCTGCTCGCTTCATCCGCCACCGGCGGCGCTTCGCAGTCGCGTCCCTCGCGGCAACCGCCGCGAGGATAGACTCTTTCTCCGCCAAATAAAAACAGCACCCAATCGGGTGCTGTTTTTATTTGGCGGAGAAAGAGGGATTTGAACCCTCGCGGCGGTTACCCACCCTACGCCCTTAGCAGGGGCGCCTCTTCGGCCTCTTGAGTATTTCTCCGTGAGGAACGAAAATATCATTCAATTTGCTAATGTATTATATAATAAACCTTTGGGATTGTCAAGGCGAATTTTAAATCTTTAAAAGAAACTTCTTTTATCCTATAGAGAAATCCCGCCTTTCAGCGGGATTTCTCTCCTTTTTCATAAAAACATCCCAACGAAATAGGAAGCGCAACCATCATGGGATAAACATAACGGAGCAGGGCGATGGGCGAGAAAAGTTGGAAAAGCCAACTGATCATCAAAAAGGCCAGCACCCCTCCGGCAATTCGTTTGCGGCGATAGACCGCCAACGCCAGCAAGGAAAGGGTTGCCCAAAAATAAATACCGGGCTTAAAGAAAAGCGCAACAACGGGAATGGATTCAAACGCGCCCTTGGCCACCTTTTGATAAAAGGCTTTGCCTTCCGGCCAAAGATCAAAATCTTCGATGGGGATGGTTGGGCTATACTTTGAATTGGTTTCGATATATTCATGCCAGATGCGGGGATCGGGATATTCCGCTTCAGGATACCAATACCCCATATTCATCCCCCAAAAGGCATCCATATATTGCTGCGGATACCGCAAGCCCAGCCGAACCCAAAGGCGAACAAATCCATCCACATCCCGGCGGATGGCCGCCGGATTTATATTGGTTTTCACCTGATCGGCGAGACGGGAATTATAGTTTTTCCAAATCCATTCGGGAATATATTTTTCAAGAGACTCCAATTCTTCTTCATTCAAAACGCCGTCGTGGGCGCAACGCGCCATTTGCTGAAGGGGAACAGAAAGCGCTTCTGTAAAGCGACCATCCTTTACATCGATTGCCGCGTTCAACACCGCTCTTCCCCCATAAAAACCCGCAACGCAGAGCAGGCAAAGCCCCAACGCCATCAGACGGCGGCCGGGAAGAAGCCAAACCAGCAACGGAATGAAGAGGAAAAAGACATAAATTCCTGTATTGCGCATCAGCGCCATTACCAAAAGGGCAACAACATAAATTGCCCAAAAGCCCACCGAACGCAGGCGGGCGGGATTGCGGAGCAATTCAACGACCAATAAAAGAAACACAATGGTACAGGCGGCAAACAAAACATCTTTGGTTGCGTTTACCGCAAAAAGCGGGTGAACGGGGAACAAGGCAAACCAACCCAACAGACACCACTGCCAAAAGGAAGGAACTCCCGCGCGCTTCAGATAAGCAACCACCCCTGCATAGGATGCGCTCAAAGCCAGCATTTGCAATAGAATGAAGATCATATATCCCAAGGTATAGGAATGGATCCATTTCCCAAATTGCAGGCATCCCCAAGCAATGAGGGTATGCAACAAGGGGTGATCGGCTGTCAGCGTTCCGTAATGGATGCCGAGCAGTTGGGTTCGGATATCATAGGCCCGCAGGCCGGGGCAAAAGGCAATAAAGCAGGGTAGCCAGCAACAAAAGATCAAAACCCAGGCCAGCAGAAAAAACTTCCAAGCCGAACCCTTCCTCAAGCGGGGCAAAAAATCATAGCTAAAGATCAAAACAAGGATCGCCGCATAAATAACGCCCAGGCTGATGGTTATAAACAGCTTATCAATAATACTGCTCAAAGAATAGCCCAAGGTATCATTACGAAAAAGTTCTACACCGCAAGCAGTACACAAACCGAAAAAGCCGCCCAGCGGGAGGACATATTTCAGTTTCCGACGGTCCAATCTTTGCAACGCCAAATAGACGACTGCAAAAAAGCCCGCCGCTATCGCCAGAAACATCAGAATATTTATAAAGTTTATCTTTTCCCAAGGCTCTCTGCGGGAATACATCCAGCCTGCCAAGCCCAGCAACGCAGCGATGGCGGCTGAAAGAATGCGCCCGATCTTCTCTTTCATGGGGACATCCCTCCTTTTCAGTAATTATGCGTTTTCGGGATAAAAAAACGCTTTCATGGCATCGATATACTTCTCCGGCGCCTTCGGGTAGGCAAGGCCATGGCCTGCGCCGGGGATCATTACCAATTCCTTCTTGGAACGGCAAGCGTTATAGACCGCCTCACTCATGGTGCAGGGGACATAATCATCGGCATCCCCATGGATGAAAATGATCGGCAATTTGCACCGTTCCATTGCCTTGAGGGGCGAGGTTTCATCGGGATCAAACCGCCCGAAGATCACCGCACCAAGGCGGACAAAAAAATAACTCAACCCAACGGGAAGCTTCATCTCCCGAATGGTCTTTTGAATAATTTCCCGGGCAGAGCTATACCCGCAATCAGCCAGAACCCCCACCACATTTTCGGGCAGGTCCTCCCCCGCCGCCATCATCACAGTGGCGGCGCCCATGGAAATACCTGTTAAAATAATGCGGACATCGGGGCCGAATTTTTCCAAGACAAAATGCACCCAATCCACGCAATCCCACCGCTCCAGAATGCCGAAGGTGATTACCTTTCCCTCGCTCTTGCCCGCGGTGCGCTGATCGACGATCAAAACATTATGGCCCAAAGCAAAGGCGCGGCGAACACCCCCGCTCAGATCCCGCTCCGCACTGCCGCGATAGCCATGGAACATGATCTCGATGGGAGCATTTTCTTTATATTGATAATATTTCCCAAACAGGCAAAGCCCATCCCGCGACTCAATATAAAATTCCTCATGGGGCATCGCCCGCACCTCTTCCGCCCATTGGCGGGTGATTTCCCGATAGGGTGCATAGAGTTCACCGGGCGGTAAAATAGCTTCGGCACTTTTATTCTTTTTATTGCGCGGCTCATAAAAAGCCATATAAAAACAAATATAAGAGACAAGTAAAATAAATATGCAAATTGCCCCTGCGATCCAATAGAATACCATGGTTTCATCTCCTTAAATATTTTTAATGATATCATACGTTTCAAATAAATGCAAATTTATTGCATTTTTCTTTTTTATCTTGTAAAATGAAAAAGTATGATAGGAGGATTTTATGAATAAGGATGTAAATTATAAAAATCAAAAGCGGTATGTTACCGCCAAATATCCCATTCGCCAGCCCCTTTTTATCGTTTGGCTGATCTGGCTGCTTTCCCGCATCATGCTGATCGGCAAAAAATTCAAGGTTGAAAAGATCAATATGGAAGGCTTAAAGCCTCCCTATATGCTTTTAAGCAACCATATGTATTTTATTGATTTTGAATTGGGGGCAATGGGCACCTTCCCCCATCGGGTCAACAATGTTGTCAGCATCGACGGCTATTACCGCCGCCCCTGGCTGATGGAGCTGATCGGCGCCATCTGCACCCGCAAATACACCATGGATCTTCATTTAGTCAAATCCATCAGTAAGGTATTAAAGCGCGGGGATATTCTTTGCATGTATCCCGAGGCGCGCTATTCCCCCTGCGGAACCTTATCCTTTCTGCCCGAATCATTGGGCAAGCTGATCAAGATGAATAAGGTGCCGGTTGTTGCCATGGTGCACCACGGCAACTATCTCCACTCCCCCTTCTGGAACTACCGTCAAAAACGCAAGGTCCCTCTCCACACCACCATGACCCTGATCCTCACCCCCGAGCAGATCAAAAGCATGACGGTGGAAGAGATCAACGCTAAAGTCAAAGAAGCGCTCAGCTACGACGATTATCGCTATCAGAAGGAGCAGGGCATTTTAATTACCGAGCCGTTTCGCGCCGAAGGGCTTCATAAGGTTCTTTATCAATGCCCCCACTGCATGGCGGAATCCAAGATGGATTCCAAGGGCACCGAACTCTTTTGCAAGGAATGCGGTAAACGCTGGAATCTTAATGAGGACGGCACCCTTTCCGCCTTGGAGGGTGAAACGGAATTCCCCCATATTCCCGATTGGTTCGATTGGGAACGGGCGCAGGTCTGCAAGCAGATCGCCGAAGGGACCTATTCCTTTACCGACGAGGTGGAGGTCTATTCCCTGCCCCGTTGCTGGCGGTTTATGAAATTAGGAAAAGCAACCCTTAAGCATAGCATGGAAGAGGGCTTTACTTTGGAGGGCTTCTATCGAGGCGAAAACTACCGCATTCAGCGCACCCCGCAGGAAACTAACAGCCTGCATATTGAATATGATTATTGCTATATCAAACCCTTCGATTGCGTAGATATTTCCACCGAGCGGGATTCCTTTTATTGCTATCCCACCAAGGAAAACGTTGTTACCAAGCTGGCATTTGCCACCGAAGAACTCTACCGCTTAGCCATGGAATCCAAACGAAAAAAATAAAGGTCTTTAATAGAAAAATTTCGAAAAGTTGCAATTTGTTCTTGCCAAATTGCAACTTTTCTTATATAATTTAAATATTAATGAATTTTTAGGAGGATCACAATTATGAAAATGAAGAGAATAATTGCCATCGTGCTGACTTTGGCACTGGCTCTCGCTCTGGCTTCTTGCGCAAGCATGACCATGGGTACCGGCGGCCCCGCAGGTACTTACTATGCCTATGGCAGCGTTTTGGGGCAGACCATCAAGGATAAGACCGGCATCAATGTGAAGGCGGTTACCACCGAAGGCTCCAAGGCCAACATCCAGAGCATTGATAACGGTATTTATCAGCTCGCCACCGTTCAGTCGGACGTTCTGGCCTATGCTTGGGCCGGTACCGGCACCTTTGAAAAGGACGGCAAGGTGGATTCCTTCCGCGTTGTTGCCGGCCTTTATGCCGAGGCTGTTCAGCTGATCACCATGGATAAGAACATTAAGACCGTTGCCGATCTGAAGGGCAAGAGAGTTTCCATCGGCGCTGCCGGTTCCGGTGTTTATTTCAACGCAATCGACGTTCTGAGCGCCGCCGGTCTGACCGAAAAGGACATTAAGCCCCAGTATCAGAGCTTCGATGATAGCACCGAGGCTTTGAAGGATGGCAAGATCGATGCCGCTTTCATTGTTGCCGGCGCTCCCACCCCCGCCATCTCCGACCTTTGCCAGACCAGCAATGCCTGGCTGGTTCCCATCGACGGCGATCTGGCTGCCAAGCTGATGAAGGATTGCCCCTACTACACTTCTTATAAAGTTCCCGCAGGTACTTATAAGGGCCAGGAAGCCGATGTTGAGACCATCACCGTTAAGGCTACTTTGATCTGCAGCGCGGATAGCTCCGAAGAGGATATCTATAATGTTACCGCCGCCATCTTTGATAACATGGACAGCATCGCCCACGCCAAGAGTGCTGAACTGAGCATCGAAAATGCCACCAGCGGTATGGACGCTCCCTTCCATAAGGGTGCTGCCAAGTACTTTGCCGAGAAGGGTGTTACGGTTGTAACCGAGTAATCCCTGCATTAAGCACATATTCTTTTTTGGCTGCGGCGATGCCCTCGCCGCAGCCATTTCAATGTAAATTTTCCGGAGGTGAATATTAGCTTTGCTTGAAAAGTTAAAGTCTTTATTCAAAAAGAATAAGGCAGAAGAGCCCGCACAGCCGATGGATCTGGACGAAGTGATGAAAAAATTCGATCGGGAATCCAATACCCGCGTTTGGGAAGGGGTTCCGAAGATCATCGTCAACTGTATTCTGGCTATCTTTGCTGTCTTTTGCCTTTATGTTACCCTGTTTGCTACCTGGATGGACGAGATTCGCTTGACCTCCTTTGTGGCCTTCATCGTATTTTTAGGTTTCCTGATCTTCCCTGTTAAAAAGGGTAAGCAACGGATCAACCATATGCCTTGGTATGATATCTTATTTATGGTATTGGGTACCGGCGCATTTTTATACTTCACCATTTTTGCCGAATCGATTTTGAAAATAGGTGCTCGGCATGACATCCTGCAGATCATCATCGGCATTATCGGTATTTTGGCCCTTTGCGAGGTTTGCCGCAGGTGCGTGGGCCTGCCGATTCTGATCGTGGCAGGCGCTATGCTGATCTATGCATTTACCATCGGCGTTACCGCTCCTAACTTCATGACCAAGCTCAACTACATCATCCACGAGCTGTTCTACAGTAAAAATGCGATCCTCAGCACCCCCATTAACGCCTGCTCCAAATTCATTGCTATCTTTATTATATTCGGCGCCTTTTTAGAGCGGACCGGGATCGCTGATTTCTTTATCAAGATCGCCAATGCATTCGTTGGCCGTTTTTCCGGCGGCCCTGCCAAGGTGGCGGTTATTGCCAGCGCCTTGGAAGGAATGGTATCCGGCTCTTCGGTGGGCAATACGGTCGGTTCCGGTGCAGTAACCATCCCCTTGATGAAAAGGACCGGCTATACCCCCGAGTTTGCCGCCGCGGCCGAAGCATCCGCTTCCACCGGCGGTCAGATCATGCCCCCCATTATGGGCGCGGCCGCCTTTTTGATGGCCGAGATCGTTCCCGATTATTCCTATAGCAAGATCGTTGTTTGCGCCATTCTGCCCGCCCTTCTTTATTTTGCGGGTGTATTTATCACCGTTCACCTGGAAGCAAAGAAAAAGGGCTTGCGCGGCTTGACCAAAGAGGAGCTTCCTCAGGTAAAGCCCCTGCTCAAACAGCTTTATCTGCTTCTGCCCTTGATCCTGCTGGTCTACCTGGTCAGCTCCGGCAGCAGATCCCTCCCCTTTGCGGCCGCCCTTGCGATCGTGGCTGTTATCATCGTCAGCCTCTTTAATAAGGAAAACCGCATCAGCTTTAAGCGGATCTTTGAGGCCTTAGCCGCCGGTGGTAAAGGAATCATTACCGTTGCCGCCGCCTGCGGTGTTGCCGGCATTATCGCCGGTGTTGTTACCATGACCGGCCTGGCGGATATTCTGAAAGCCGCTATCATCACCTTCTCGGGTGAATATGTTATCATCGCCCTCTTCCTCACCATGCTTTGCTGCATCATCCTGGGGATGGGCGTTCCCACCACCGCAAACTACTGCATCATGGCCGCCACTTGCGCACCCATTCTGATTGAAATGGGCGTTCCTGCCATTGCGGCGCACTTCTTTGTTTTCTACTTTGGCATTGTTGCCGACCTGACTCCGCCGGTCGCTCTGGCGGCTTACGCTGGCGCAGCAATCGCCCAGGCCAATCCCATCAAAACGGCCTTTACCTCCACAAAACTCGCGATCGGCGCATTCATTGTCCCCTATATCTTTGCGTTGAATCCCGCGATGCTGCTGGTAAATACCACCGTTTGGGAGGTTATCCTGATCTGCATCACCTCCTTGGTTGGTATCTTTGCGGTATCGGCCGCATTGGAAGGTTGGCTGATCCACCATGTGCCTTGGTATCAACGCATTCTAAGCGCGATCGGCGGCTTGCTGCTGATCTATCCCGGCATTCTCACCGATGTTTTGGGTCTTTCGTTGGTCGCTGTTGTTGTGATCCTCCAGTTGATCTCCAAAAAAGCCTCCATGAAAATGGCATAAAAAAATCGCGTAATGCATCCGCATTATGAAATAGTCAATAGTTAGTAGACACAAAAAGAGCACATTAAGCTGCCAGTTCAATTCTATATTGGACTGGCGGTTTTCTTTTTAATTTACAAACAGGTTTTATGTAATTGAAATAGTAGACAGTATCTGCAACTACCTGTTGGATGTCATCACACTTCCAATATTGGAAGTGTGATGACATGACATCTTTGAAACGACCGAAAAAGGATTCCATAACGGCGTTATCTCTTGG
>JAZODI010000014.1:0-5230 GCA_045596965.1 Eubacteriales bacterium
CCGCTCTACCCGGGCGGTAGAGATCCTTCCGGCAGGGCGGCGCTTCGCCAATTGCGCGCGGATAAATTCTTCAGTCACCGCGATCCCCGGCGCAAGACCATCAATAACCGCGCCGATCGCAGGGCCATGACTTTCGCCAAAGAGGGTTACCGAAAGGTTATTCCCAAAGGTATTCTTCATCTTAAAGCACCTCCTCCATCCGTTTTTGCAGATCGGCAAGAGCGATCTGCTGAAATTCAAAACGCCCGATCTCAGGCAGATAAACAACCGTAATCATGCCGCCCGCCACCTTCTTATCCATCGCCATGGCGCGGATCACCTTTTCCTTATCATAAGAAAAGGCGGTGGGCAAACCCGCTTTTTCCAAAACGGCGCGCAGGCGGGCGCAAGGTTCGGCATCTGCCATCATCAGCATACCCAAACCAACGCATTCGCCGTGGTAAAGCTCCGATAGACCGCAAACGGATTCAATGGCATGGCCGACTGTATGGCCGAAATTCAGCACTTTCCGCAAGCCTTTCTCCCTGGGATCCTGCTCTACCACGCTCTTTTTGATCTTCAAAGAGCCCTCGATGATAGCTTCGATATGCTCCATCGGTTCAGCGGTTTCAAGTAATTCAAAAAGTTCTTGATCGCAGGTTGCCGCCATTTTAATGGCTTCGGCAAGACCGTTTGCGATCTGCCGCGCAGGCAGGGTTTGGAGCACATCGGGATCGATCAGCACCCCTTTGGGCTGATAAAATGCGCCAACGATATTTTTATAATTTTCAAAATCAATAGCGACCTTTCCGCCGATGGAAGAATCCACCTGGGAGAGCAAGGTGGTGGGAACATTATAAAAATCGATGCCCCGCATATAGGATGCGGCGGCAAAGCCCGCCATGTCCCCCGCCACTCCGCCGCCAACCGCAACAATGCAATCGGTGCGGGCAAAGCCTTCGGCCACCAAGCGCGAGAGGATGGACTGATAAGTATGGATATTTTTATTAGCCTCCCCTTGAGGAAAGGTTTCGATATAGGGATTAGCACAGCAAGCGGCAACAGCTTTTGCATAACTTGTAGGAACGCCGCTATCGGTAACGATCAAAACCTTGCGGTTGAGGTCGAAATACCGATCGGCCTCGGCAAGCGCGCCGCGCCGGATGATAATATCATAGCTATTGGGCCCTAAATCCATTGATAAAATCATGCTTTTTTCCTTTCAACGGTCTAATTTTTGTTCCTTTTCAAAGGAGCCGATAACCTTAAGGTTACTGCAATGCTTTTTCAATTCCGAAAGCATCTTCTCCCCTGCGGGACTATTAATATTTCCTTCCCCTTCGGCAAAGAAATAATATTCCCAGATCAAATCCTTGCTGGGGCGGCTTTTCAGCGCCCGAAGGTTAAATCCGCAATCACCGATCGCAGAAATTGCCTTGCCAAGCCCGCCCGCTTCATTCTTAACGGTGAAGTTCATAACGAAATAGTTATCCTTCAAAGGATTACTGTTGGGATAACGGCTGAAAACCGCAAAGCGGGTAGTATTAATGCTGCTGGCATTGATATTTTTATCCAAAACCTTCAGGCCATAGAGCTCTGCCGTTTCAATGCTGGCAATTGCCGCAACCTCCGGCCGCCCTTCCTCTGCCACCTTCTTGGCGGCAACGGCGGTATTGGATGCCTCATGGGCAATAAATCCATGCTCGCGGATATAATCGGCGCATTGACCAAGGCCCTGGGGATGGCTATAGACCTCCCGCACATCATGGACCGACGCACCCTCCAGACCGACCAGGTTTTGAACGATCTCCATATCGTAGATCCCATTGATCGCCAGATTGCCGAAAAAGGCAAGGTCCATCACCTGGGTAACATCACCGGCATAGCTATTCTCGATGGGCAAAACCGCACAATCGCATTCCCCCGAAACCACCGCCTCATAAGCCTCTTTAAAGTCCTTATAGGGCAAAGCGTTTCCATCGGGGAAAATCTTGCGGGCGGCAATATCGGCGAAAGCACCGGGAACGCCGCTATAGGCAACCCGCATCCCCTCCAAAAGGCGGTGCTGATACCGCCGCGAGATGGCCATATTGCTCTTGAGGAAGTTTACATAATATGATTTTAGTTCTTCCTTTTGGATATATTCCGCATTGCGGCGAAGAACCTCTTCTTCCCGCGCCGCATCCAAAACAGGCAAGCCCCGCTCCTTCTTATATGCGGCTACCGTTTCGACCGCCTCCATCCGCTTGGCAAAAAGCTCTGCCATTGCCTGGTCGACTTCATTGATGATTTTTCGTGCATCCTCTAATTTACTCATTTTTGATAATCCTCATAAAGTTTTTCAAAGGCAGGGATCGCACGCTCGATCTGCTCGGTGGTAACGCAATAAGCGATCCGAACATAACCGGGGCAACCGAAGGAATCGCTGGGAACCAGCAAAAGCTCATGCTTCTTGCCCTGCTCATAAAAGGCGTTGGCATCGGGTTCCAATGCCTTTAAGAACAGATAGAACGCACCGTCGGGAGAAACAACCTCATAACCGATACGGGTCAGCTCCTTCAAAAGAAGATCCCGATTCTTGCGGTAGATGGTAAAATCGGAAGTTTCCTCCAGACATTCGGCAACGGTGAATTGGAGAAGGCTGGGAGCGCAAACAAAGCCCAGCGCACGCCCCGCACCGCAAACAGCGGCATAGACATCACCGGCGTTCTTCATCGTCGGCGAGACCAAAATATAGCCGATCCGCTCTCCGGGCAGTGAGACTGCTTTACTGAAGGAATAGCAAACCAAGGTATTATCATAAAACTTGGTAGCGTAAGGAACCGCCTCTTCAGTCCAGACCAGTTTGCGATAGGGTTCATCAGCGATCAGATAGAGGGCATGGCCATATTCTTCCTGCTTTTTCGAAAGAAGCTTTGCCAACCGTTCCAGATCCCCTGCGGGGATGATCACGCCGGTGGGGTTATTGGGCGAATTGATAATGACTGCCTTGGTATGGGGGGTAATGCTCTTTTCCAAGGCTTCGAAATCCAGTTGGAAATCCTCTTTCTTGCAAGGAACGATCACCAATTTGGCTCCCGCGTGTTCCACAAACACACGGTATTCCGGAAAGAAAGGCGAAAAGACGATCACCTCATCCCCCGGATTGGTAACCGCCGCCAGGGAAATGGTCAGCGATGCGGCCGCACCACAGGTCATATAGATCAATTCGGGGCGGGCACCGATATCAAATTCCGCATTGAGATTATCGGCAATCTTTTGGCGGACAGCCGGATCCCCCACCGCGGCAGTATAGCCATGGAGCAAAACAGGGTCCATTTCGGCCAGCAGCTTTTGCATGGTGGCGTTGATCTTTTCGGGCGCCGCGACGCTGGGGTTGCCAATGCTGAAATCAAAAACATTCTCCGCGCCGATCTCGGCCTTTCTCTTCTTGCTGTATTCAAAAATTTCGCGAATAACTGAGCTTTTTTTGCCCAATTCCATCATTTTAGGGGAAAGATCCATGTTCATAATCTCCTTTGATAATAAATAAAGCCCGCTGTTCCGGTTGCTCAAAATCGGAGCATAAGGAATCGCGGGCTTTCTGATGCTATGATTGCAAGATTATTTCTCGCAAGAGGCAGGCAGAAAGTCCGTATTGCTAAAATAAAATCGATTAAAAACTTTCAGCATTTCCTGCTCCTCCATTAAAATAATATAAATATTATAGACCTCGCCTTTTTCTTTGTCAAGTTTTTTCCTATAAAAATAAAGAAAATGCCTGCCGCAGATGCGGCAGGCATTTGAAATGCAATAGGGATTATTCCATTTCGGAGAGTTTCTTCAGATTCTCTCTCTTTTCGGTCGCGGCCTTTTCACCGGCGCTGAAGAGAACTTCAGCTCTTTCGGGATTGGCGCGGCTCAAAGCATTATAACGAACTTCGTTCATGATAAAGTCGCGATAAGCGATGGTGGGCTCCTTGGAATCATAGGTCAAGGGGTTCTTGCCCGCCTCAGCCAGATCGGGGTTATAGCGATAGAGCTGCCAATAACCGGACTGAACAGCCTTCTTGGACTCTTCCATAGAGGTGCCCATACCGCCCTTAATACCATGGTTGATACAGGGAGCATAAGCGATGATGATGGAGGGGCCGTTATAGGCTTCTGCCTCGGCAAAGGCCTTTACGCACTGATTATAATCAGCACCCATGGAGACCTGAGCCACATAAACGTAACCATAGGAGCGGGCGATGGCACCCAGATCCTTTTTCTTGGTCACCTTACCGGCAGCGGCAAACTGCGCGATGGAACCGGAGGGAGTAGCCTTGGAGGCCTGACCGCCGGTATTGGAATAAACCTCAGTATCGAAGACCAGGATGTTTACATCCTCGTTGGAGGCGATAACATGATCCAGACCGCCGAAGCCGATGTCATAGGCCCAACCGTCGCCGCCCAGGATCCAGATGGACTTCTTGGCAATGAAATCTTTCTGAGCCAGGATGGAAGCGGCAGCAGCCTTGCCCTTCTCGCAGCAATCGACCTTCTCCAGCTCAGCAACCAATTTCTCGGTAGCGGCAGTGTTGGTCTTGGTGTCGTTATAGGTAGCCTTCCACTCGTCGATGGCAGCCTTCAGGCTATCGATGGTGGTGAAGCTATAAAGATCTTCGATCTCGGCAGTTACCTTCTCGCGAAGCTGGGTTGCACCCAGGAACATACCCAGACCATGCTCGGCGTTATCCTCGAAGAGGGAGTTGGCCCAAGCAGGACCATGGCCCTTCTTATCCACAGTATAGGGAGTGGAGGGAGAAGAACCGCCCCAGATGGAGGAGCAACCGGTGGCGTTGGAGATATACATCCGATCGCCGAAGAGCTGAGTCATCAGCTTGGCATAGGGAGTCTCGCCGCAGCCTGCGCAAGCACCGGAGTACTCGAGCAAGGGAGTCTTGAACTGGGAGCCCTTAACGGTCTCAACCTTAAAGACTTCGTTGACTTCGGGCTTCTCTTCAACATTCTTATAGTTATAGTTGAAGTATTTCTGCTCACCGATCTGAGAATCGAGAGAGCTCATAACAAGGGCCTTATTCTTGGCCGGGCAGATGGCAGCGCAGCTACCGCAACCGGTACAATCCAGAACAGAAACGCCCATGGTGAAGGTCAGGTGATCCAGACCCTTACCCATCATCTTCTTGGTCTTCATGCCTTCGGGAGCAGCAGCAACCTCATCGGCGTTCAGAGCGAAGGGGCGGATAACGGCATGGGGGCAGACCAGCGA
>JAZODI010000015.1:0-11493 GCA_045596965.1 Eubacteriales bacterium
CGGCGTGCAGGTGCGCAGATAATCCCGGAGCATGAACTGATCCTCGATGGTATCGGGCAGGATCATGCCGCCCAGCCCCGCCTGATGGGGATAATGGAAATCACAGCCGCCTGTTTGAAGCAGTTGATACTTCTCAGCAAAGCTTACCGCCTCTTCAAAATGATCCGCAAAGTTGCTATGGGCATTGAGCACCTCAATGCCATGCATATACCGGGGATCGGCGGGAGAATACCCTTGCTCATCGCGGAAAGGATGGGCCTGGATCATCAAAATATCCTTTTGATTGCAATAATCAAAGAGTTCTTTCTGGCTATAGGTATAAAGGGGGAAGGAATCGATAAATTCCTGCTCCGAGATACCATAGAGCAAAAATTCCATCTTTTTAGATTCATGAATGAGCGTAACCTCTGCACCGAAAAAGGCTTTCATTCCCAATGCCTCCGCCGCCTTTTTCACCCGATGAAAAACCTCCACATAGCGATAGGGCTGTTCCTTGATATCGGGGGTAAGAGAATTGCAATGGCGGGGATAGCAATGGTTGGTTAAAACCAAACCGTCGATTCCTGCCGCCTTTAAAAGCGCGGGGGCTTCCTCCGGCGAAACGGTCGCGCATTGGCTTCCCGGATTGCAATGGGTATGCAGATCAATTTTCATGGCAAATGCCCTTCCTCCCATTCAGGTTGATACTTCCTCTTTGGGCGCCTCAATTTGACTGAGGGCCTTTCTCTTTTCCAAAATTTGATCCTTGCAAACGCGAAGTTTTTGCACCACCTGCCAAACGGCATACATGGCAAAGGGGATCAAAACAAAAACAAAGGGATAAACATATTGGCTCTTGGCTTCCCAGAAGGTATGGAACAAAACGCCTCCCATGGAGAACATCAAGAACATCTCCCATCCGCAGAATTTCTTGCGGTTGAGGATCAAAAAGACCAATGCAAAGCCCCAAAACACCATAGTTAAAAACTTAGAAAGGGCCGAAACGATATCCGATGCCCATGTTTCCCCATAAAGGGATTCCACCAGGGGCTGGAATTTCCAAAGTTGCTGATTATCATTGCCTCCATACCAAAGGGACTGATAAAGGGGCTCGCACCATTGGGAGATGGTCTTCACCAGGAAGAACCAGCCGGTCTTAGCGGGATCTTCCTTCATTTTGATAAGATTTTCCCGCATTTTCAGCCGCCCTTCGGCGGCGGCCAGCTCGGCATCATAGCCCGATTCGGTATAGATATTCCAGTTTGTTCCGTCATACCAACCGGGGCAACGCATATCATTATCCAGATCGGTGCCCATGGCGATCCAAAGAATGGTGGGGCTGGCATTATCCAGCTTTGTTTCCGTTTTGGCCTCAAAGCCGGAAATCACCAAGCGGGTGGGCAGGACCAGGCAGAGCGCCACCGCCACCAAAGCCAGCAGGTTTTTAAGGTTGCCTTCCTTCTTGAAGAATTTCAGCATCAGGAACAAGGCGATGGCGATAACGCCGATCATATAATTATTCCGGACCAATACCGCCGCCGCGCAGGAAAGGATCATGGCGATCATATTGAGGAACCGCTCCTCCCGATCATAGCGCAGGGCATGATAAAAGGCCAGGGTCATAAATAAGAAGCCGGGGGTCAGGCCATAGACAAACATGAAATAGAAAAATTGGGGCAAGAAAGCAAAGGAGGCCAGAATGGTCATGATATTGACGGTCTTATTGGCAAAAAGCAGATCAGAGATCTTATAGAAAAGATAATTGATGCCGATAATGCAGAGAAAGTTTGCGATATAGTTAGCGTGGAAATCTGTGCTGAAACGGGCAATAATACTGTTATAAAGAAGCAAGCCTAATTGATGGGGATAGCGATAGATATAGCCGCCCTCTTGAAACTCATCATAGAATCCATCAATATAATCCAAAGCCGCCTCATAAACGGTTTTTTGGTCGGCGTGCAGAGGATCGGTGCCGTTGAGCATCAGATAAACGGCAAAGATGCTAAATAAAATGGTCAGCCCCAAGAAGAGCTTTTTTTCGCTGATCTTAGCGGAAATGTTTTTGATAAACACCCCCGCCACCAAAAGCACCGCGCCGACCAACAAGATCAAAACGCCGGTGCTCCAACTGGAAACGGCGGTTACCTTCTCCCAGGTATCATAGGATACGGTTGCGTTGAATAAAAAGTTTAAAATAAAAATCAGCCCGGTGATGCCGCAGGCGATGCCCCACATTGCGCTATGGCAAAACCGATAAAGGAACGGTTTTTGCATATACGGTCCCCCTCTTTAATTTATTAATAAATATTATTTTACTCTTCCGATATTAAATTGTCAATCATGCAGACGGTTGAATTTTATTTGAAATATGATATAATAAGACTGTTTAAAGGAGTAATTACATGAAATATCAAATTTATAAAACCATTCCCCCCCATTGCATTGATACCCAGGGCAACCTCCGCCCCCAGGCGGTATTGGCCCTTTTTCAGGAGGCGGCAGGTGCCCACGCGGAGATCTTAGGGGTGGGCTTTGAAGCCCTGCTCAAAAAGAACTTGCTCTGGGTGGTTACCCAGAGCCGCTATCGGGCCCTAAAACCGATTGAAACGGAGCAGGAGGTTACGATTGAAACCTGGCCTCTGCCCCCCAACCGCCTGGGCTTTGAGCGTTGCTACCGCCTATGGAATGCCCAAGGGGAAATTCTGATCGAAGGCACCTCCAATTGGGTGGTGATGGATACCCAAACCCGCAAGATGGCGGCGGTGGGAAATCTTTACCCGCCAATGGAGCACTGCCTTGAAAAAACCTTTGAGGATCGCACCCGCCGCATCAAGGATTTTGAGGCGGACGAAGCGGCCTGCACCATCATCCCCGATGAATCGCTGATCGATAGCAACGGCCATGTGAATAATACCCATTATGCCGCCTTTGCCGAAACCGCTCTGGGCGGGCATCGAGGAACCATCCGCGCCTTTCAGATCGATTATCTCCATGAGGTGCTTTTGGGGCAACCGCTGACTCTCTTTTGCACCGCCGAAGAAGATGCCATGGTGGTCAAGGGCGAATCCGCCGATCAGACCCGCATGTTTGCCTGCTCCATCCTTTATGAATAAAAAATCCCTTTTTGCAAATCTTAGTTATAAGAACTTGCAAAAGGGGTTTTTTTATGGCCATCAAAAAAGGACGTTATGCCTTTGAATTTGAAAAAAAGATCTATATCAACGGCTACGGCAACATCGCCGGAGCCAAAGAACAGCAAGGCCCGCTGGGCGCGCTCTTTGACAAAATCGAGCCCGATCTCTATTGCGGCAAAAAGACGATGGAGCAGGCAGAGGTCTACCTTCAGCAGACCGCCCTGCAAAACGCCCTCAAAAGGGCAGGCATCAAGCGGGAGGCGCTGGATCTGGTGGGCGCGGGGGATCTGCTCAACCAATGCATCAGCTCCGCCTATAGCTTTCGGGATAGCGACGTTCCCTATATCGGGCTCTACGGTGCCTGCTCCACCATGGCGCTCTCCACCTTGATTGCCGCCCTCTCCTTAGAGGCGGGGGTCTCCAAAAAGGCCGCCGCCTTTACCTCCTCCCATTTCGGCACCGCCGAGCGGCAATACCGCTTCCCCTTGGAATACGGCGGTCAGCGTCCGCCCGCCGCCCAGCATACCGTTACCGCTTCGGGCGCGGTGATCTTGGGGGATCAAAAAAGCGCCATCCGCCTCCATGGCGGAGCCTTCGGCAGTATCCAGGATCCGGGGGTAACCGACCAGAATAACATGGGCGGTGCCATGGCCCCCGCTGCCTTGAAGCTGATCTTAGACTACCTGCGGGAGACCCAAACTAAGGCTTCCGACTACGACCTGATCCTGACCGGCGATCTGGGCGCCATCGGCGCGGAGGTGGTGGTGGATCTGGCGCAAAAAGACGGTGTAGATCTACACCGAAACTACCAAGATTGCGGCCTTTTGATCTACGACCGCCAAAAGCAGGATATGCACGCGGGTGGGAGCGGTTGCGGCTGCAGCGCGGCAGTGCTGACCGCCTATGTTCTGCCTAAAATGGAGCAAGGCAAGCTGAATAACGTCCTCTTTTTATCCACCGGCGCATTGATGAGCCCCCTTTCGATCATGCAAGGGGAGTCCATCCCCTCCATCGCCCACCTCATCCATCTGAAAGGAGAAAAAGCATGATCTATCTGAAGGTATTTTTAGTTGGCGGTCTGCTTTGCCTGCTGGCGCAGATCCTCATTGATAAAACCAATTGGACACCCGCAAGGATCGTTGTCCTCTATGTTGTCAGCGGCGTAGCGCTGACTGCCTTAGGGATCTATGATAAAATTGTTGATTTTGGAGCGGCAGGTGCCACCGTTCCTCTCACCGGCTTTGGCTATTCCCTCGCCAAAGGCGTGGAACAGGCGGTGGATAACTACGGCCTGCTGGGCGCCTTTCTAGGCGGCCTGCGTGCCACCGCAGGCGGCATCGCCGCCGCCATCGCCTTCGGTATCCTCTTCGCCTGCTTTGTTAAACCAAGGGATAAATAAAGAAACAGCCTTGAGCCATACGGCTCAAGGCTGTTTCTTTTATTAGGCAAAAGTATAGGTTTCGTAGGCATACATGATCTCTTCGAAAGTATCATACAGTTCCAAAGGAACCTGATAGGTCTTACTCTCCATGTAGTCCTCTTCCAAAACGAGATAATATTTTCCGTTTCCTTCCAGGATATAGCCATAATCTTTGCAGAATATCTCTCCTTCACTATAGGCCATAATATAAGGAGAACTAAACATGGAATCGGTATATATATCCGTTAGCAAGGTTTCATCACCGGCCACCCGTTCGATGGCATTGATCTGCTCCTTGGTTAATTCATACGTTTGATCGGTGTCTGTATCCACATCATAGTATTCATAGAGATAGCGGGTGAATTCCACGCCTTTTTGATATTCTTCCACCACCGCATCGTAATAATCGCTTCGGCAGTAATATCCCCCATCATAGGGAAGGTCTCCATTCTGCAAAAGAATTCCGTTTTCATTAATGTAGAAGGTGGTTCCCATCTGAGCAAGCAACACCGGAACATCCTTTTCGGTCACATAGACGATCTCGATATTATTCATATTAAACCGATCGTCAACATAAGGAAGTTTTTTATATTCCCAACCGTTCAGTTGGATCGTCATTTGGCTTTCATCCGCCCATATTCCATGGGTTTCGCGCAGTTCCTCAATGTTGACGCAACCGGTAGATACCAGGCAGATAGAGATCAGCAATAACGCCGCAATGATTCTTTTAATTTTTTTCATAGCAATTACTCCAAATTCAGCTTTTTGCGCATGATCGCGTGGGTGATAACGAAATAGATTGCCGAAAGTGCCGCACTAAAGACCAATCCTCCGCAAAGAACGATATGTACTGTTGCATAGGGATGCGCTTCCATAAATCGCCCGATCGCCAAAAAGAAATCAGTCTCGGCCAAAAGCATAACGATTACAGTAATGATGGTGCTGATCACCTGATTGATCACATAATAAATGAAATATACACCCACCGCACCGATCACGCGATTCTTTTTAAAGGTCTGCCCCAGAGCGATGCAGGCATAATAGAGCAGAGATCCGCCCAGCACCGCAACCGCCATCAGCAGCACAACCTCGATGATATAAAAGAACAGATGAGTCCCCATTGTCGGAGGTATTTGCTTAATGATGTACGCCAACGCTTTCATAATCTCCGTAAAGAGATCGCCGGCGGTGAAAATAACACCGGAAAGAAGAATAACCACCAAAGATAAAACCGAAAACAAACCGGCGGTCAGCATCTTTACCCAGATATGCTGGGCAGGGGTAATGGGAAGGGTAAAAGAAAGGTAACCCTCCCGCGAAAAGAGATTTTTATAGAAGCGGACCACGTCGAATACCGTTACCAGCCCAATACTCGCAATAATCGCAACAACATAAAGCCCAACGGCAGAACCAAAGATAATGCTATAAGCGGTGCTGTCGTTTTCAAAAAACTGCCAGATTCTTCCGAATGCGGCCACCGCCAGCAGAATGATCTGCATCGGAGCCCAAACCCGCAGCCATGCAAACATTTCATGTTTAAATAATTTCTTTACCATCGGAACACCTCCCGGAACAGTTCGTCCACACTCTTTCCGTGCTCTTCGCGGATCTCATCCACCGACTGATCTAAAACAATATGCCCGCTCTTGAGGAACAATACCCGATCCAAGATCTCTTCAATATCCGAGATCAAATGGGTGGAGATCAGAACGGTGGCATCGGGGTTATAGTTATTGATGATGGTGGAGATGACATAATCCCGTGCCGCAGGGTCTACCCCCGCAATCGGCTCATCCAAAACATAGAGCTTGGCATTGCGGGACATGACCAAAATCAGGCAGACCTTTTCCTTATTGCCCTTGGATAAGGTCTTCAGCCGCATATTGGGGCGGATATCCAGCCGCTCCAGCATGGAAAGGGCCAGATCGGGGCGGAAATCCTCATAAAAATCTGCAAAATAATCAACGATCTGCTGAATGGTCATCCAGGAATTAAGGTAGCTGTTATCAGGCAGATAGGCCACCACCTTTTTGGTTTCAACCCCCGGCACATGGCCGTCGATCAAAACGCGGCCGTTTGTTGGGGTGAGCAGGCCGTTGATGATCTTGATGAGAGTTGTTTTTCCCGAACCGTTGGGGCCCAAAAGGCCAACGATCTTGCCGCTTTCCAGGGATAGATTGATCCCATCCAAGGCATTCAATTGATTTCCGTAGCGTTTAAATAGGTTTTCGCAACGCAATATTTCGCTCATTGATTCCACTCCTTTACGTATAGCTTTACCGCCTCGGGCGCAATCCCCAAAGCATCCATTTCATTAAAATATGCGGCGGTTTTTTCTGCGATGATCTTTTGGAGCACCTCGCGGGCTTTTTCGGTATCCTCTCCGGCAAACCAGCCGGAGCCCCGCACCGAAAATAAAATGCCATCCTGCTCCAGATTTTCAAAGGCCTTCTGAACGGTATTGGGATTCACGCCTGCGGCCACCGCCACCTCCCGCACCGACATCAGCCGTTCGCCGGGCTGAAACTCACCCTTGGCGATCCCAACGCAGATCTGCTCATAGATCTGCGGACATAAGGGCTGTTTCTTATTCAGGGTCCAATCCATGCATTCACCTCCATCTGTATTACTTCGCTAATACAATAGTACACTTTTCTCATCCATATGTCAAGAAAAATTTAAAACCCGCCATAAAAGTGGCGGGTTTTAATTATGAAATTAAATAATAGATTAAAGCGAATAAGCCAAAAAGAATAGGTTGATGGATCAGATAGATCCAAAGAGAATGCCGCCCCGCCCATTCCATCGGTTTAAAGCGCAGGGTATAAAACCATGCAGGAAATTTCCCATCCCGCACCGCAGGCCCCAAGAAGGTGCCTGCCAGATAGAGCAGGAAATAGGGAAAGAGGGGATAATAATCCGCTGAATAGAATCCTTCCGGCAGGATGCCAACGATAATGGCTGCATTGGCCGCCCAAGCCTGCCCGCGGCAGGTAATAACCGCCAACCAAAAGCAAAAGATCGCAATCGCGGTAACCACAGGCACCCAGCGTTTTTTGCAAGTAAACAAGCCATAAAGAAGCATGGAAAGGCCAAACATATGCAAAATGCCAAACCAAATCTCAAGGCCGCTGATCCCGAATGCAGGAAGCAAAAGGGCGGTTACCAAAGTAATCACCAACGCCCCGCCGCTAACAATCAGCCCCCGCCGCAAAACGCTGCGGGAAAAGGCGGTGCAGATTCCGCTGATGATCAAAAAGATTCCAACAAAGATCTCCTGCAAAACCCAAAAGGTTTTGGTATCCAAAACCCAAAAATCGATGGGTTGACCGAAGATATAGGAAACCTGCTCCAGGGCAAACATTCCATGGTGAAGCACCATCCCCGCAACAGCGATCCCCCTCAGCCAATCAAGGATATAGATGCGCTCTTTTCTCATGCCTTTTGCTTGCGGATGGATTTGCGGGTTTCTTCGATGGCCGCGCTGCTCTTGGTGAGGCTCTCGGCGGTGCGGGTAAGGATGCTATCGCAATATTCAACGGTCGCATTCTTCATCTCGCGGGCATTTTGCTGCGCCTGCGCAATAATCTCTTGGGCCTGCTGCTGGGCATCACGATAAACAGCCTCCTGAGAGACCATCTTCTCGGCCTTGGCGCGGGCAGTGCTAATGGTCAGCTCGGCCTCTTCCCGGCCCTGCAGAATGATATGATCCCGCTTGGCGATAATTTCATTGCTGCGGCGGATCTCTTCGGGTAAGGATGCACGCAGGTCGGTGATCAGATCCTGCAGCTCGGTAGTGCTAACAACCCGCTTACCCCCGCTCATCGGCAGGTTCCAGGCATCTTCCAAAAGGTCTTCCATAGCCACTAAAATTTCTTCGATCTTCATCCTTTAATCTCCTTATTAAAAGCATTTTTTATATCTTCCGCCACCGCGGGATGAACAAAGTCAGTAATATCCCCCCCATTGCGGGCGATCTCCTTCACAATGCTGGAAGAAAGATAGAGATATTTTGCGTTAGTATTGAGAAATAAGGTCTCAACCTCCCGATTGAGCTTCTTATTGATCAACGCCATCTGGAATTCATATTCAAAGTCGGTCACCGCCCGCAAGCCCTTAACGATGGCGATGGCGCCCTTTTCCTTGGCGCAATCCACCAGCAGGCCCGAGAAGGTGATAACCTCAACATTGGGCAGGTCGGTCAGGCAACGGTTTAGCAATTCGATCCGTTTCTCCACCGAGAAAAGCGGGGTTTTGGAACTGTTTTCCAATACCGCAACGAAAACCTTATCAAAAAGTTTTGCCGAGCGGGAGATAATATCTAAATGCCCTAAGGTAACAGGATCAAACGATCCGGGGCAGATTGCGATCTTCATCCTTCATTCCTCCTCTTTTCCAAGAGCGTGATCTTCACCGATCCTTGGCGGTATTCCTTGCGCAGAGCCAAGCCCGCCAAGGAAAAGCGCTCATCGCTTGCCGTTTCCACCGCGACCAGCGCGCCTTCCGGCAAAATGGGCGCCAAAAGCGCCAGCGCATCCTCCGCCATTCCCTTATGATAGGGCGGATCCAAAAAGACCAGATCGGGCTTGCGCGGATCCCTTTCTATCATTTTAACACACATAGTATAGTCGATGCAAGTTTCTTTTGCATCATTTTCAAATCCGCAATCGCGGATATTGCGGCGGATGATGTTCATCGCCTTGGGGTTGCTATCGTTGAAATGGCAAAAGGCCGCCCCGCGCGAAAGGGCTTCCAGCCCCAACTGACCGCTCCCCGCAAAAAGATCCAGCGCATAGCGGTCGGCCAATTCAAATTGGATGGCGGAAAAAAGGGCTTGCTTCAACCGCTCCAAAGTAGGGCGGGTATCCTCCCCCTCCAGGGTGGAAAGCTTTTTACCGCGGCATGTGCCGGCAATAATACGCATCATTTTTCCTCACCTCCGTAGTAGTGATAGATCTCTTCGGCCAAAGAATGGGGAATGCCTGCCTTTTTGGCAATTTCCTCGGGCGAATCCGCCCCGATCCCCTTGGGATAGGCTTTTTTGAATTTCTTTAAGCGGGCCTGCCCCATCCCCGGCAGGTCCAAAAGGGGAGAACGCACCATTTTCTTGGTATGTTTCTTCTTCATATATGTGATGGCATAGCGATGCACCTCTTCCTGCAAAGATGCAAAAAAGGCATAAAGTGTAGGATCGCTCCGCAGATCCAGCTCCCCATCAAAGGAAACCAGCCCGCGGGTGCGGTGGCGGCGATCCTTCACCAGCCCAAAGAGGGGAATCTCCCCGCAAAGATCCTGCACCGCGTTGATATGCTGCAGGCCGCCATCCATCAAGATCAGGTCGGGCTTACCCCCAAACTCCTCATCCTCTAAATGAGAAAGACGGCGTTCCAGCATCTGGCGGGTGGCGGCATAATCATCCTGCAAGAGCTGATCGCGGATCTCAAACTTACGATAGGCACTCCGCTTGAACCGCCCCTCTTCCCAAACGATCATCCCACCTACCATCGACTCACTGCCGAAATTGGAGATATCATACATTTCGATCCGCCTCGGCGGTTGCTCCAGCCCCAAGGTTTGGGCAATCAAAATAGCGATCCGCCGCGTTCGATCCCCTTCGGCCTGCCGCTCTGCCAGCTTCTCGGCGGCATTTTTCCGGCAAAGGGCTAAAAGTTCCGTACCCTTTCCCCGTTGGGGGGATCGCAGCTGCACCGCGCTCCCCTTCAGATCAGATAAATATTGCGCCATCAGCGCATCATCCTCGGGTAAAGAGGGCAATAAGATCTCTTTGGGGAGTTGCTCCGGTTTTTGGTAATAGCCCTGCAAAAAGGGCCCAACCCAATCTTCTTCCATTCCTGCTTGCAGAATTTGGGTATCCTGCATCAGCAGGCGGCCGTTGCGGATCACCAAAACGCCAACCGCCATCAGGTCACCCATCCGAACTGCATCCAAAACGTCCCGATCCAGCTTCTCCCGATCGGTAACGATCTGGCTTTGGCCCAGCTTTTCCAGCTTGCGGATGCGATCACGCAGAGCTGCCGCTTTTTCAAATTGCAGCTGCTCCGCCGCCTGCTCCATCTTTTTTTGGAGCTGAGCAGTGAGAGCGCGGTAATCCCCTTTCAGGAAGTCCATAACCTCCTCCAGCCGCTCTTGATATTGAGCCTCGCTCACCTTGCCGGTGCAAACTCCCATACAACATCCAATATGATGCCGCAGGCAGGGCCGCCCCTTTCGGAAATCCCGCGGGAACTGCCGATTGCAGGTGGCCAACCCAAAAAGATCGTTAGCGGTGCGAACAATTTCGGCCGCCGCACCCATCTGGGGATAGGGGCCAAAAAGGCGCTTACCCTCGCGGCTTTCCTGGCGGATCACCTTGAGGCGAGGATAGGGCTCCTTGAGATCCAAGGCAACATAGGGGTAGGTTTTATCGTCTTTTAAAAGAATATTATATTTCGGGCTATGCTCCTTGATCAAAACATTCTCTAAAATCAGCGCCTCCATCTCGGAATTCACGCAGATATAATCAAAATCCGCCACCTTTTCCACCATCGCCATCACCTTGGCGGTATGGCTTTTCACGCCGGTGAAATAGGAGGTTACGCGATTTTTCAGGTTCTTCGCTTTGCCAATATAGATGATGTTGCCGTCCTTATCCTTCATCAGGTAGACGCCCGGGCGGGCGGTCAGTACCTTAAGCTTATCGGTTACCTTTTGGGGAAAGTTCATCGCATAGCCTCCTTTCTTGTCGTTTATTAAAAGTATATCATAGTTTTTGCTTGAATGCTACCATTTAATATGATAGAATAAGTAAAAATTCAAAAAGGACGGATAAAGTATGATCAAGCTAATCGCTTTTGATATGGACGGAACCCTCACCGATTCCGGCAACCTCATCACCACCTATGCCAACCGCACCCTGGCCCATTACGGCAAGGGTCCCCTGCCCCCCGAGAAAATTCATTG
>JAZODI010000016.1:0-5752 GCA_045596965.1 Eubacteriales bacterium
CTCCCCTCCTTCGGTTTTGGTCATCAGCAGACCCACCTGCTCTTTGGTGGCGGTGCGGCCGTCCACAACGCCGGTTACCTTACCGCCGCCGATCACCAGGATACGGTCGCAAAGCTCCAAAAGAACGTCCAGATCTTCGCCGACGAAGATCACCGCCACGCCCTTTTCCTTCTGCTGATTTAAAAGATTATAAATGGTATAGGAAGAATTGATATCCAACCCCCGAACCGGGTAGGCCGCCATCAAAACAGTGGGAGATGCGGCGATCTCCCGCCCGACCAGAACCTTCTGGACATTACCGCCCGAAAGCCTGCGGACAGGGGTGGTCGTTCCCGGGGTAACGACCTCCAGATCCTCGATGATCTTCTCCGCCAGATCCTTGGGGGCTTTGCGCTCCAAGAAGGCCGATTTTCCGCGGCGGTAGCTGCGGAGCATCATATTATCGGTAATATCCATATTGCCGACCAAGCCCATGCCTAAGCGATCTTCGGGAACAAAGGAAAGCCGCACGCCCAGCTCGCGGATCTGAAGGGGGGTCTTATTTTGCAGGTTATCCACATTCCCTGTTTTGGGGTTATGGTAAAGCACCGCGCCGCTATCGCTCTTTTGCAGACCGGCGATCACCTCTAAAAGCTCCCGCTGGCCCGAGCCTGCGATACCCGCAATGCCCAAAATCTCGCCGGCGTTCACATGGAAGGAAACATCATCCAGCACCAACGCCCCTTCCCGATTGGAGCAATCCACATGATGGACCTCCAGCCGGACCTGGGCGTCCTTGGGCTCGCTGCGCTCGATATTCAGCGAGATCTTTTTACCCACCATCATTTCGGTAAGCTCACTCTCGCTGGTCTTGGCGGTCTCAACGGTGCCGATATATTCGCCCTTGCGCAATACTGCAACCCGATCGGAAAGGGAGAGCACCTCATGGAGCTTATGGGTGATGATGATAATGCACTTACCATCGTCCCGCATCCGCCGCAAAACATTGAAAAGTTTTTGGGTCTCCTGGGGAGTCAGCACTGCGGTGGGCTCGTCCAGGATCAGAATATCCGCCCCACGATAAAGCACCTTGATGATCTCAACGGTCTGCTTTTCGGAAACGGCCATGGTATAGATCTTCTTTTTGGGATCCAGCTCAAAGCCATACTGCTCGCAGATAGCGCGGATGCGCTCCTCGGCGGCCTTGAGGTTATAGCGCCCCTCTTCCTCCAGCCCCAAAATGATATTTTCGGTGGCGCTGAAAACATCCACCAATTTGAAATGCTGGTGGATCATACCGATCTTATAGTCAAAGGCATCCTTGGGGGATGCAATGACCGCCGGTTGGCCCTCGATAAAGATCTCCCCTTCATCGGGGAAATAGATGCCGGAGATCATGTTCATCAGCGTTGTTTTACCGCTGCCGTTTTCCCCCAGAATGGAAAGGATCTCGCCGCGATTGGCAACCAGGTTGACATTTTTATTCGCCACAACACTGCCAAAGGTCTTGGTAATATTCTTCAGTTCGATCGCTGCTTGATTTGCCACGCTTTGCCCTCTCTTTCTTAAAATGCTCAAATCCGCACCGAAAACCTGCGGCGCGCGTTTCAGCATTTTATTCAAAAAAAACAAAAGATGAAGGCGGGGCGATTCGCCCCGCCTTCGCTTAAATTGAATTAACCGTAGTTACGATCCAGCAAGGTGATGCCGTCGATTTCAGCATCGAAATAAGGAGCGGAACGATACTTGGACTCTTCGAAGATGCCGTTGGTAACAACCTCGGTATCCTTTTCGAACTTGGCGTCGGTATCAACGTCGGCCTTATAAGAATCGATCTTCTTACCGCCGATGGTGAAGTTTGCGGTATCGAAAACGTTGATGGTGCCATCCTTCAGGCCTTTTTCGATCTCGGCCAACTTCTCGGCAGTGCCCTTGGCAACGTTCTTGCCCAGCTCGGTCAGAGCAACAGCACCGTTATCCAGAGTACCTGCCCAGTCGGCAGCGATGGCTTCATCGTTCTTCACCTGGGTGATCATATACTCAAAGTAGGGAGCCCAGTTGATGCGGGAGGAGATCAGGAAGGTCTCGGGGCAAGCGGCTGCAGTGGAGCCGTTATAGGAAACGTTGGGAACACCTGCAGTCTCGCAAGCGGTGGGAGAACCCATAGAGTCCGCATGCTGGCTGATCAGAACGCAACCGCCGGCGATCAGAGCCTGAGCGGCTTCCTTTTCCTTCTGCTCGTCATACCAGGAGCCGGTGAACTTAACGTCCATGGTCACGCTGGGGCAAACAGACTTTGCGCCAAGATAGAAGGAGGTATAGCCGGACATAACCTCAGCAAAGGTAAATGCGCCAACATAACCCATCTTTGCCTTATCGGCAGTGATCTTGCCTGCTTCGATCATTTCGTTGAGCTTCATGCCGGCAACAACGCCTGCCATATAGCGGCCCTGATAGATATGGGCAAAAGCATTATGGAAGTTGGCGAGTTTTTCGGTATGAGCCTGGGTACCGGTTGCATGGCAGAATTCCACATCGGGATACTCTTTAGCAGCTTTGATCAGGAAGTTTTCATGACCGAAGCTATCGGCAAAGATAATGTCGCATCCATCGGATTCGATCAGTTCAACAGCAGCATCATAGCATTTGTTGGACTCAGGAATCTGGGTCTTCTGAACCATAGTAACGCCCATCTTTTCGCAAGCTTCTTTTGCAGCGTCAATAAAGTTCTTGTCGTAGGTAGATTGCTCGTCGTGCAGGAAGATGAAGCCTACCTTCAAATCATCTCCGGCGGGTTTGGTGCCGCAGGCCGCCATGGTAAACAGCATCATGACGATCAGCAGCGCAGAGATCAGCTTTTTCATTGGTTTTTCCCTCCAAAAAAAATTTTTATAATACCGCTTTTGCGGTTATTACCTTAGTTACGGAATACAAGGCTGTTATCGGTCATCTCATCGATGACGGCCAGGGATTCCACCTTGATCCCCTCGGCGCGGAGCTTATCGCCCCCGCCCTGGAAGCCCTTTTCGATGGCGGTGGTGCATCCGACAACGGTGCCGCCCGCCTGAGCAACCAGATCCATCAGGCCGCGGATGGCGCAACCGTTGGCCAGAAAGTCATCCACGATCAGGATGCGGTCCTCGGCAGTAAGGTTTTCCTTGCTGACGACCACCCGATAGTCGATATTATGGGTATAGGAATGGACAATGGTGCTATAAAGATCGTCCTCCACATTGATGGACTTTTTCTTTTTGGCAAAGACCATCGGCAAGCCCATTGCCGCCGCGGCGGCGATCCCCAGCGCAATGCCGGAGGCCTCGATGGTGAGGATCTTGGTCGGCTTGTCCTGCTCAAAAATGCGGGCGATCTCCTTGCCCATCTCCATCATAAAAGGAGTATCAATTTGATGGTTCAGAAAACTGCCCACTTTCAGAACGTGCCCCGGCAGTACCTTGCCATCTTTTAAGATTCGCTCTTGCAATGCTTTCATCAAAGAAATACTCCTTATTTTAAATTATAAAAAAATACATCTTTATAGTATCAAAAGCATCGAAAAATGTCAACAAAAAAAGCGCGGAAAATTCTGCGCTTTTTTATAAGAATTTAAAAATTGTATGTCCCCTCGGTCAAGGTGGCTTTGCGCCCATCGGGCAGGGTGAGATCTGCGGTGCATCCCGCGGGAATCTCAAAGCGATAGCAAACCCGCTCCCCCTCATATTCCCAATGGGAGCGAAGCTTGCCCTTGCGGGTTTCCACCGAAGCGGTAAGATGCCCCAGCCGCCGATCGGGAAGGGGGGCAAGATAGATCTTGCGGTAGCCCGCCTCTTTGATCTTGATGCCTGCGGCAACGCCGAAGATCCAATCATAAACACATCCATAGGCATAATGGTTATAGGAATTCATATCGTCGCTCCAAAAAGAGCCGTCCTCTTTGATGCCGTCCCAATGCTCCCAGATGGTGGTCGCGCCCTGCTTGACCGAAAAGAGCCAAGAGGGAGCATCCTCCTGCAAGAGCAGATCATAGGCCAGCTCTCCATAGCCATTCTCCGAAAGGGCATGGAGCAGATAGGGCGTTCCGATAAATCCGGTGGTCAGATGGGTGCCATTGGCGCGGATCATCTCCGCCAGTTGCTTTGCAAGCCCGGGGCGATCCTCCTCGGTGCAAAGCCCGAAATGGAGCATCAGCACCCGCGCTGTCTGGGTATCGGGATCCACCACCGGCGGGCGGTTGCCGCAATCATCGTTTTCCAAAGCGATGCCCCGCAGGGCGGGTTTTCCATCCTCAATATAGCATTCCCGAAACTTATCGACAATTTTTTCATAAAGGGCTTCATATTCCGAAACGTCCTCGCCCAACACGCGGCCTGCTTTAATAACCAAATTGCAAGAATGAGCGAAAAAGGCAGAGGCGATCAGATCCAAGGGAGTTGCGCCTTTATAGATGCCATCCCCTGCGTCCATGGCCAGCCAATCGCCGAAATGGGTATGGTCCAGCCAAAGAAACTCCTCTTTGCCCCATGATCGGATATAGTCTACCCATTTTTTCATCATGGGGAAATGCTTTTTTAAGAGTTCCTTATTGCCGTAGGCCTGATAGATCTCCCAGGGGCAGACCGTTGCGGCATCCCCCCAGCCCGCCGAAACGTTGCGGTGGTGGGTAACATGGGGAACCGTTCCCGCAACCGAACCATCCTCCCCCTGCTCCGCCATCACATCGGCCAGCCATTTGATAAAGAATTTTTCAACATCATAGTTGATGGCGGCGGTGCGGCAAAAGACCTGGGTATCCCCGGTCCAGCCCAGCCGCTCATCCCGCTGGGGGCAGTCGGTGGGCAGATCGAGATAATTGCCCTTTTGCCCCCAGATGATATTCTGATAAAGTTGGTTCAGGAGCGGATGGCCGCACTCAAAATCGCCCGTCCGTTTCATATCCGAATGGACGACCACCGCGGTGAAAGCCTCCGGCCCGATTTCATCAGGGCATTCCAATAAACGGATATAACGGAAACCGTAGAAGGTAAAATGAGGGGCTAAAGTTTCCTCTTCCCCGCTCAGGATGAATTTTGCGGTCGCCTTGGCCTTGCGGTAGTTTTTATTATAAAAGTTTCCGTTTTTATCCAAAACCTCGCCATGATCGAAGGTGATCACCGCGCCCCGCTCGCCCTGCACCCGAAGTTCCACCCAGCCGGTGATATTCTGCCCGAAATCGATAATTTTCTCGCCGTTGGGCGCAATAAACATCGATTCCGCGCAGATGCGCTCTTGGGGCATGATCCATTCCCCGTCCTGGGGGGCGGCGGGCCATGCTTTTTCGCTCAAAACCGCCTTGCCCAGCAGGAAAGGCCGATAAGTTCCGTCCCAGGTTTCACCATGGTAGATCTCCGAAGAACGAACGGGATGGGTATAGCAATCCCAATCGGTATCGGTAACAATGGTTTGCTTGGAGCCATCGGCGAAATAGGCGGTAATCTCTGCGGCGCAGGCAACCTGATCGGCATATTTATGGTTCTCGTTGCCATAGCCGATATGGCCTACCGCCCAGCCTTGCCCCACCTCGATGGAAAGCAAGCCGCCCAAAGCGAAACGGTCGGTAATATCATAGGTCTGCACCAATAAACGATGGCGATAAGAACTCCAGCCGGGGGTAAGCACCTGCTCCCCCACCTTTTGGCCGTTGATCAAAAGATTATAAACCCCGATGGCGGTGGCTTTTACCTCCACCCGCTCGGGGAGGGTTTCAAAGCGGATTTCCCTTTGAAAGAGAACCGCCGCC
>JAZODI010000017.1:0-2353 GCA_045596965.1 Eubacteriales bacterium
CCCGAAGCATCCAGCCATTGGGCGATATTTAGTTTTTCCCGGAAGGATAGGGCGTTTTTGGCCTCGGCATAGGCACGTAATGTAACATCGGAAACAACGATCTTTCTCATTTGTTCAAATCCTTTCGAAAATAAAATAGCAATAATTTTAAAGCATTAAAAAATCCCGCAAAGAAAAAACTTCTTTGCGGGATGATCAAACATTTTTGACCACGGTACCACCCGGCCTTGCTCCCTCAAAGGGGAACCTCTTATGGGGCTCCATCAAGCCCTCGGTCTGTTACGGGACCGCCCGGAGTTTCTTACTGAATTTTCAGAAACCCTGCTCCGATAGGAGGCAGCATCTGCATCTCCCACCGCCTCGCACCAACCGACGGTTCTCTGAAGGGATTTGATTGCCGATGCTTAATATCATCAACGCATTTATATATAAATTTGGGAATTATTTTAGACCAAAAGTAAGCAATTGTCAAGAGTTTTTTAAAATTTTTTCGGCGTTTTTATAGGCGATCTTTTCCTTATCGGAATCCTTGAGGGGCAGCGCCATAAAATATTCAGCCTCTTCCTTCGCATCCCAGACCGGGAAATCGCTGCCATAGAGCACCCGATCCGCCCCATAGGCATCGATATAATGCAGAAATTGCTCGGTGCTCATAAATTGGCGGGAGCTGGAAAGATCGATCCAGCAGTTCTTGGGGCCCAGCAACGCAAGCGCTTCATCGAAAAGGCTCCAGCCGCCGAAATGAGGCGCGATGGCCTCCAATTTGGGAAAGAGCTCCAAAACCCGCTTTAAGCGGCGGGGATGGGAATAATCATAGCGGGGGTCGCCGGTATGGATCATCAAGGGCATCTTGCCCCGCATAAAATCATAAAGGGGGAAGAGCCGCTCATCGTCGATATTAAAAAGCTGGGTATCGGGATGGAGCTTGATGCCATGGAGCGGGGAATTTAAGATAAATTCCGCTTCCTCCATCATCCCTTCCATTTCGGGATGGATGGTGCCAAACCCATGAAATTCTGCGTGGGCGGCAACCTCATCCAAGATATTTTGGTTGATCTTGCGTACCTGCGCGGGGTTGAGGGCAACGGGGAGAACAACAAATTCCGAGATTCCGCCTTCCTTGCCCTTTTGCAAAAGGATCTCCGCCGAGCCATGCTCGCCCCCCTCTTCATCAAAGCCATAGAAACGGCGGATGTTGCGGGTGGCCTTATCGGCGATGGGTTCGGGATAGATATGGGTATGAAAATCGATCAATTTCAAAATTTTTCACCTTCTTTTATTTTTTCACTTTATCACTGAAAAAATAGATTGTCAACCAAAAACTTGACAAATAGTTTTTTCTATGTTATAGTAGGCCTACTATATTGAAAGGAAGAACTTTTCAAACGATGGATAGCGACAGTAGCGACGATAACCGTTGCTTTGCCTTAAATGATAAGCATACCTACACCCGATAAATAAGGGATAGGTATGCTTTTTTGCGTTTATTTTTGCGGTTCTTTTTCCGCCCCATCGCCCGAAACCGCCTCGGCATACACAAAGTATGGCCTTTAGCGATTTCAAACGATGGATGCGAAAAAAATAACAGCAAAAACAGTCCATCGTTTTAAAAGCATTCTTTTCTAATTATTAAATTGAAGGAGAAACATTTATTATGGACCCGGACCCTGCGAACTTTCCTATATGGAACTACATTTTGTTTATGACGATCTGCCTGATCGGCTCGGCTTATTTTTCCGCCACCGAAACCGCCTTTTCCTCGCTGAATAAAACGCGGCTGAAGGCAATGGTGGAAAACGGCAATCAACGCGCCGAAAGAACTTTGAAGTTAGCCGAAAAATACGATCGGCTGATCTCCACCATTTTGATTGGTAATAATATTGTCAATATCCTGATCTCTTCTTTAGGCACCGTTTTGTTTTTGCACTATGCGCCCAAAAACGGCGCGACCATCTCAACGGTGGTTGTTACCGTTTTGGTCTTGATCTTCGGCGAGATCACCCCTAAGAGTATTGCCAAGGATGTGCCCGAAAAATTTGCGATGTTTTCCACTCCGCTGCTGCAACTCTTTATCTGGTTGCTGATGCCCCTCAACTTTATCTTCGGCGGCTGGAAAAAACTCATTACCAAACTCTTCAAATTGGAAGAAGATACCAAAATGAGCCAGGAAGAACTGCTGATGCTGGTGGAAGAGGTTCAGCAGGAGGGCGGTATCGATGAGGATGAAGGCGACCTGCTGAAAAATGCCATCGAGTTTTCCGAGCGGAAGGCGGAGGATATCCTTACCCACCGCACCGATCTGGTAGCGCTGAGTATCGATACCGATAAAAAGGAAATTTCCAAGCAGTTTTAT
>JAZODI010000018.1:0-22068 GCA_045596965.1 Eubacteriales bacterium
ATTACCCTCTTCTCTGTTTTGATCTATGAGCTGGTTGGCCCTTACCTCACCAAGATCTCTCTGCTCAAGGCAGGCGAGATCAAACCCGAAGGCAAAGTCAGCGCCAGAGAACAGCATCTGCTTTCCAAGCAAGCCAAATAATAAATTCCGCCATGCATCTGCATGGCGGAATCTTTTATTTACGATAATTTTGCTGGAGCTTTTTGGGGGATATACCGTATTGATTGCGGAATTTAACCGAAAAATAATTACTGTCGTTGAACCCGCAGGCCTGCGCCACCGCGGCAATCGAGCCGCAATCGGGTTGCTTAAGCATCGCCTCCGCCTTTTGCAGGCGCAAAAGGTTGAGATATTCGCAAAAACCAAAGCCGGTCTCTTTTTTGAACATTCTGGAAAAATGCTCCGGACTGACCGAGCAAAGGGCAGCCATGGCAGACAGAGAGATCTCCGACGTAAGATTCTTTTGAAGATAAGCCAGCGCGCGGGCGATATATTCATTCCCGCCCGCCACCGATATGCAGGAATCCTTATTCCGCGCCAGCAGAACAAACAGCATATTCATATAGCAGGAGAGCATTTCCTTTGAAAGGGAATCCTCCCGTTCATATTCCTTTTCGATCCGATCAAAGATGGCGCGAAGTTCATGGACGATAGCAGGATTGCGATAGAGATAAGATTTGGTTGGGAGCAACGGCATCACCGACTTTGGAATATAGCGGCGGGAACAATTGATCAAAAGGCGGGAATGGTTGGCATTTTTATATTCGGTATTATGAATGATCCCTTCGGGGATAATCACCAGATCGCCGGGGATCAGCCGATAGGATTGATCGTCGATAAAATAGGTGCAGGTTCCTTCAGTTATAAAATAGATCTCATATAGGTTATGATAATGCTTCAACCGTTTTTGTTGTTCGGTGTTTTCACCCTCTATATCGTGATGAAAATAAAACTGCCGCCCTTCTTCAAATTTCTCATAAACCACGCCTTCGCCCCCTTTCGGATTTGATAATATCATTAAAAATCAAAAAATTCAAGCATTCTTTCCGATAGTTCGCAGATTTTTTATAGAAATATTAAAAAAATGATATATAATTAATAATAGTATAAACTTATTTGAGCCAAGTTATGGAGGATTATAATATGAAAGAAAAAATTATTCAGTTTGGCGAGGGCGGATTTTTGCGCGGGTTTTGCGATTGGATGATCGAGATCGCCAATGAAAAGACCGATTTCGCGGGAAAGGTAACCATCGTTCAACCCATTAAAAACGGCATGTGCGATATGCTGACCGCGCAAAACAGCGAATATACCCATATCTGCCGCGGCGTTGAGGGTGTGGATATTAAAAAGATCCATTGCATCTCCCGCTGCGTGAAACCCTATGATGATTTTGATGCCTATCTGGCTTTGGCCGAAAATCCCGATTACCGCTTTATCATCTCGAACACCACCGAGGCAGGCATCTGCTTTGATGAGCGAGATCAAATCACCGATAAACCGGCCAATAGTTTCCCCGGCAAACTTACCCAGCTGCTCAAACACCGCTTTGATTTAAACCTTGCAGGCTTTATCTTTTTGCCCTGCGAGCTGATCGATAAGAATGGTGCCAACCTTAAAAAGTGTATTCTTCAATATGCCGAGCTTTGGAATTTGGGTGAAGAGTTCAAAACCTGGATCGAGCAGGAAAACATTTTCTGCAACACCTTGGTCGACCGCATCAACACCGGCTATCCCAAGGATGAGAATCTGGGACTTGGTTATCAAGACAACATGGCCAATACCTCTGAATACTTCCATCTTTGGGTAATTGAAGGGTGCAACACCCTCTTTGAGGAACTGCCGCTGGATCAATGCGGGCTGAACGTCATCCTGACCGATCGATTGGAGATGTATCGCACCCGCAAGGTGCGCATCCTCAACGGCGCCCATACCTCTTTGGTGCCCTACGCCCTGCTTTCGGGGCTGGATACGGTGAAATCCTGCATCGACGATCCCATCATGAATGCCCATATTAAAAAATGCGTCTATGATGAGATCATCCCTACCCTGGATCTGCCCAAGGAAGAATTGCTGGAATATGCCGATAATGTTTTGACCCGCTTTGCCAATCCCTATATCAAGCATTATCTTTCCTCCATCGCCCTCAATTCGGTCAGCAAATTCAAGGTGCGGGTTTTGCCCTCCATTTTGGAATACATCAAACGGTTTGATAAAATGCCCGAAACCTTGGTATTTGCCTTTGCCAAACTAATCGAATTCTATCGGGTTGGCGAAACCAACGACGATGCTGAGGTTACCGCCTTTATGAAGAAGGCAAGCGTGGAAGAAATTCTCAAAAACATTGACCTTTGGGGCGAGGATCTGACCATCCTGAAAGACGAGGTATTAAAGCATGTTGATAACCAAGCTGGATAACGTTGAAGTAAATATTGACGATGGCCATAAGTATGCCGCCCGCGATATTGCCGCCGGCGAAAATATCATTAAGTACGGCCAACCCATCGGCCATGCTACTGCCGACATTAAAAAGGGCGAGCACGTGCATACCCATAACGTTAAGACCAATCTTTCCGATAAACTGGAATATACATATGCTCCCGCTCCGCTGAACTTCGAGCGCAAAGAGAGCGCTCTTACCTTTATGGGCTATCTCCGCGAAAACGGAGAAGTGGGAATTCGCAACGATGTCTGGATCGTCAATACTGTCGGATGTGTCAATAAGATCGCCGAGAAATTGGCGCAGCGCACCGGCGCCAAGCATTTTCCCCATCCTTTCGGTTGCTCTCAGCTCAACGAAGACCAGGCGATAACCCAAAAGATCCTGCGGGGCATGGTGAACCACCCCAATGCGGGCGGTATTTTGGTTTTAGGGCTGGGATGCGAAAACAACAATATCGATGAATTTAAAAAGGTGCTGGGCAGTTGGGATGACCGCCGCGTAAAATTTCTCAACACCCAGGATGTGAAAGATGAATTGGAGGCAGGCGAAGTTATCATCCGCGAGCTGCAGGAATATGCCGCCACCTTCAAACGCCAATCCATTCCCATCTCCAAGCTGAAGGTGGGCCTGAAATGCGGCGGTAGCGACGGTTTTTCCGGCATCACCGCCAATCCCTTAGTAGGTCGGTTCTGCGACCGCCTGACTGCCATGGGCGGAAGTTGCGTTCTCACCGAGGTGCCCGAAATGTTTGGCGCGGAGCATCTGCTGATGCAACGGTGCGTAGATGAAGAAACCTTCCAAAAAACCGTTAAGCTCATCAACGATTTCAAGGATTATTTCACCCGCCATAATCAGGTGATCTATGAAAACCCCTCCCCCGGCAATAAAAAAGGCGGGATCACCACCCTGGAAGAAAAATCCTTAGGATGCGTGCAAAAAGGCGGGCTTTCCCCGGTTGTTGACGTTTTGGACTATGGTGATCGGGTTACCAAAAACGGCCTTTCTTTATTGAACGGTCCCGGCAACGATATGGTTGCTGTTACCAACCTGATGGCGGCGGGCGCCCATATCATCCTTTTCACCACCGGCCGCGGAACGCCCTTGGGGACCGGTATTCCTACCGTTAAGATCGCCACCAATCGCCATCTTGCCACCTATAAGGCCAATTGGATCGATTTTGATGCCAGCCCCATGCTGGAGGGTAAGGACCCCACCGAGGATCTTCTCCGCTATGTTCTCTCTGTTGCCGAAGGCGAAAAGACCAAAAATGAGCAATACGGCTATGAAGAGATCTCCATCTTCAAGGACGGCGTTACATTATAATAAAAAAGCCACAGAGCTTATGCTCTGTGGCTTTTTTCTACGCAAAGAAATATCCAACTGTATCATAAATTGCCTTGCCGGATTTATAATGAGCCTTCAGAACGCGCATTAAGCCGGTATCCTCGGGCAGGGCATCATAATCAGGATTTTCTTCTTTAGTAAAGAAAATGGATTCTAATGCGCCGCAACCGTTGCTTTGCACCGCAAGATGCTTGAACCGCTTGCAAAAAACGGCAATATTCGACATTTCGGGAAGAAGCTCTATTAATTGGGGATCACACATCCAAGAAAGGCAACGAAAAACGCCGCACCATTCTTCCGGATAATATTTTTTAATAAACTCCACCGCTTGATTTAAAGATTCATCCACAATCTCGGGATTGAATTTCTTCTTGGCAGGAATATGGAGGGCAATGGCTTTATCGCCAAAGGAAAGCTTCTTTTCCCATTCGCTCTTTTTGAGCGTAATCTTTTCTTGGGCCACATAGCCATTTTGCAAATAAGGGTAACCGATATAGGAATCCTCGGTTTCTTCCACTTCAGCGTAATAGGAGCCCTCTTCCTCTTCAAAATGCCGCGAGCCCAGCGGGAACCCGCTTTTATGGAGCATGATCTCATGCGCCAGCGCCATCTCTTGGCCTTCTTTATTGCGAAAGATCTGCGCTCTTCCCGGCATAGAAGAGGCTATTTCAATATTAAAACGTCCAATGGGTAAAAGATGCCCGTTTGCAATCTTTTGCTGCCATAGGTAATTCTCATAACCATCCCGCCCGTGAAAGGTGCGGTGCGCCCGCAGGCCGCTGCAAAAATAGCCTAAGATCGTTTGAATCATATCGGCGGGAACCCCTTTGGAATGGAGCTTATGATAGGTATAATCCATCCGCGAGAAGGTGGCCAAACCAATCAGGATTTCATAGGGAAAGGGATCTTCTCCCTCGGGAGCCTTGGGAGGCTGAAAGGCGGCCATATCATCATAGACCATTTCATGGTCAGTCATGGCATCGGTGATCAAAGCCAGCAAACGATGCAGATATTCATTTTGCGCAACCGCCGCCGCGCCCCGCTTCAGAACATCCAATTCAGGGCCGAGAATATGATATTTTTCTTCCAAATAATCATAGTAATCCGCGGTTGCATAGAGGCACCCTTCTTTTTCAAACCGAACCATGGCGCGGTCATAAACCTCCCTCCAACGCTCCGGCCAAACGGTGCATCCTGCTTTTTTCATCAAGGCTTCGATGGTCATATTAAATGACCTCCATTTCAAAAATAAAAAGGTGCCCTGATGGGCACCTTTTTTGGTGGAGATAACAGGATTCGAACCTGTGACCCCTTCGATGTGAACGAAGTGCTCTAACCAGCTGTGCTATACCTCCAAACGCATATGTATTATACTACTCTTATTATTTATTGTCAAGAGATTGTTTATGAAAAACATCCCTTGACTTATCCCTACTTTTTGGGTTATACTAATTGTTAAATTGAGAATCATTCTCAAATTAAAGGAGATTGTTATGGCCAACTATCAAACCCGTCCGCGGCGGCAGATTTTGCAATATCTGAACGAGCATCCCGAAAAGGGTTTTACCGCTGAGGAATTAGCTTTTGCTTTGCAGCAACAATATGAAAAAGATGCGCCCGGGAAAAGCACCGTTTACCGTTTATTGGGGCAGATGGTTCGGGAGGAGGCATTGCAACGCTTTGAGGAAAGCGGGTCCAAAAGCGCCCGCTTTCGCCTGCCGCGGCAGACCTGTCATGAGCACCTGCATTTGAAATGTCTCAACTGCGGCCGCCTATTGCACATGGAGGAGGAAACCTCCGAGCAGCTTTTAAAAGAGATCTTTAAGACCAATGGGTTTGCGGTGGATGAATACCGCACTGTCCTGGTTGGGCGATGCGATACCTGCGCAGGAAAGGAGCATGCATGAAAAGAATTATTGCAATTATATTAGCAGTGCTTCTTTTGCCCACTCTGCCAAGCTGCCAGGCGCCCGAAAAGAGCGGAAACATAAAAATTGTTTGCACCCTTTTCCCCCAATACGATTGGGTGATGAATATTTTAGGCGAGCAGGCTGAATCGATCGATCTATCCCTTTTAGCGCCGGGCCAAGATCTTCATAGTTATGAAGCCTCGGCGGCTGATATTGCCGCCATCAGCCAAAGCGATCTTTTTATTTATATTGGGAGTGAATCGGAAAGCTGGATCGAGGATGCGTTGAAGATCACTCAAAATTCTCAGCGCAAGGCGATCGCGCTGAGCGAATCAATCCCCTTGCAAGCGCTCCCCCACCTGCATACCGAAGAGGACCATCACCATTCCTACGACGAGCACATCTGGCTTTCGGTTCGTAACGCGCAAAAAGCAGTGGATGCGCTTTTAAAAGAGATCATCGCTTTAGATCCCGCCCATGAGGTAGAATATACCGCCAATGCCAGCGCCTATCAAGCAAGGCTTCAACAAATGGATCAAGCCTATGAGGCAGCCATCGGACAAGAGGAAGAAACCACCATCGTTATTGCCGACCGCTATCCCTTCCGCTATCTGGCGGAGGACTATGGGCTGACCTGCTATGCCGCTTTTGACGGATGCTCCGCTGAGACCGAAGCCGGCGCCGCCACCATCCTGCAATTGGCGCAGAAGGTGGATGAAAACAACCTTGGCGCGGTAATGATCCTCGATCAATCCAAGCCCGATCTGGCCCAAACGGTCATTGAAAGCACCCGCGATAAAAACCAAACGATCCTGCGGCTCAACTCCATGCAGGCTGTTACCGCCAAAGAGATCGAAGAAGGCATCTCTTATCTTGAAATTATGAACGAAAATCTCCATGCGCTGAAGATCGCGCTTGGAAAAGGAGAATAAAATGGCTCAATTAACCTGCCGAGATCTCAAACTCGGCTATGAGGGAAGGATCGTTGCCGAAGGGCTGACCTTCTCGGCGTGTAAAGGGGATTACCTTTGCATATTAGGAGAGAATGGCTCCGGTAAAAGTACCCTTGCAAGGACCATTCTTCAATTAAACAGACCCTTAGCGGGAAGCATCACCTTTGCCGAGGGGCTCAAACGCAATAAAATCGGGTATCTTCCCCAGCAGACACCGGTTCAGCGGGATTTCCCCGCATCGGTCAAGGAGATCATTCTCTCGGGTTGCCTCAATCGGGGCGGGCTCTTCCCCTTTTATTCCCGCGCCGACCAACAAAAGGTCCATAACCTTATGGAGCAGCTGGACATCACCCATCTTTCCGATCGATGCTATCGGGAGCTATCGGGCGGCCAGCAGCAGCGGGTATTACTTGCCCGCGCCCTTGCCGCCACCCAAGAGCTTTTGCTTTTAGATGAGCCCGCGGCAGGATTGGATGCGGCGGGCACCAAGGAGCTTTATGAGATCATCCATAAGATCAATCAAGAACATGGTATCACCATCATCATGATCTCCCACGACCACGATGCGGCTCTGCGCTATGCGGACCATATTCTTTATTTAGGAAAGGACCATTCCTTTTTCGGCACAACCGAAGAATATAAGCTTCAAAAAGGAGGTGGCGAAAAATGAGCGAGTCTTTACAGCAGATCGGGTATCTGCTCTCCTTTCCCTTTGCGGTGCGGGCGTTGATCGTTGGCATCCTGATCGCCCTTTGCGCCTCTCTTTTGGGAGTTACCCTTGTTTTAAAACGGATGAGCTTCATCGGAGACGGACTTTCCCATGTTGCCTTTGGGGCTTTAGCCATTGCGATGGTGATGCAACTGAGCAATGAGCTTTTGCTGGTTTTGCCCGTTACCATCTTGGTTGCCATCCTGCTTCTGCGCAACGGGCGCAACGCTAAAATCAAGGGTGATGCTACCCTTGCCCTATTGGCGGTTGGTTCTTTAGCCTTGGGATATCTGATCATCAACCTCTTTGGCAACGGCGGGAATGTGGCAGGCGATGTCTGCACCACTCTTTTTGGCTCCACCTCCATCCTCACCTTGGAGGATTCCGATGTCTGGATCTGCGGGATCATGGCGGCGCTGGTTCTTTTGATCTATTTTCTTTTTTATCGGCAGATCTTCGCCGTTACCTTCGATGAGGATTTTGCCGCCGCCACCGGCATCAATACCCAAGCTTATAATCTTTTGATCGCTACCATAACGGCGATCGTTATCGTTATTGCCATGAATTTGGTAGGTTCTCTGCTGATCTCTGCCCTGGTGATCTTCCCCGCCTTAGCGGCGATGCGGCTTTTCAAGAATTTCAAGGCAGTGATCCTCTGCTCGGCGATTGTTGGCGTTGCGGCGGCCTTTTTAGGGATTCTTCTTTCCTTTATGCCCTCTCCCGCGGGGAAGGCAATTCCGATGGGGGCAACCATCGTTGCGGTAAATTTAGGGTTCTTTTTGATCTTTGCGCTGATCGGCGCATTAAAAAAGTTTACAAATAAATAAATTTACGCTATAATAAAGTTAACGACAACGAAAGGAACCAAACATATGCCGTTACCGATTATTACCATTGGCCGTTCCTTCGGATCGGGCGGGCGCCTGATCGGCAAGAAGGTGGCTACTTTACTAAACATCCCTGTTTATGACCGCGAGCTGGTGGAGATGACCGCCGAGCGAAGCGGATTTCACCATGCGGTGGTGGAGCAGATGCAGCAAAACCGCCCGGTCAGCCTGCTTTATACCCTCTCTATCTCTTCCCTGGATGTTCCTTTGCAGGATCAGGTCTATTTCGCTCAGGCAAAGGTTATTCGGGAGCTGGCCGAAAAGGGGCCTTGCGTTTTCGTTGGGCGGTGCGCCGATAGTATTTTGGAGGAAAACCATCGCGTTTTAGAGGTCTTTATCCATGCACCCCTCGAAATGCGGGCGGAGCGAGCCGAAAAGGTCTATAAGCTTCAGGCAAAGAACTATAAAGATCTGGTAAAGAAAAAGGATAAGGCGCGCAAAGCTTATTATGATTATTTCACCCACCGCACCTGGGGAAAATCCGACCACTATCACCTTTGCATCAACAGCGCCATCGGCATTGACTTGGCGGCCGATATTATCGCTCGCGCGGCAAGAGATATGGCCGAGATGGACGAAAAATAAATAAAAAAGAACCGAAGGGTTTCCCTTCGGTTCTTTTTTATAGTTCTGTTGATTGTCTGTAGCAAATCTTGGTTGGCATTATCGCCGTTTCCTCATAGGGCTCGCCCATCAGGCAGGCCAGAAGCATATCGGCGGCAATACGGCAACCATCGTTGATATGAGGATCGATGGAAGAAAGGGTTGGTTCAATAAAGGGGCAGGAATGGGTATTATTGATCCCCATCACTGCGATATCCTTCGGAATGGAAAGGCCATGATCCTGAATGCACCGAATCGCGCCCATCGCCATATAATCATAGGCGCAAATCACCGCGCGGGGGCGATCATCCGGTTCCAAAAGCTTTTTCATTGCCTCATAGCCGCCTTTTTCAAACCGCTCAGTTGCAATATGAATGATTCCATCGGGGCAACACTTTTCAAAATAGCTTTTGCTATCGGGCGTAAGCGGTTCGCCGATATAAGCGATGGGTGTTGCCTGCTTACTTTTGAAATATTCGATTGCCTGCCGCATCCCCTCCTCTGATTGAATTTCAACCCGCAATTTTGCCTTGGGATTCCGCGCAACAACAACGATGGGAAGATCATAGTTTTCATAGGTTTCCGATCGACCATCGATGATGATAACACCATCCACCTCGGTATACCGATCATAATATTGAAGCAGCTCCATTTCTGCCTTGGGGGAAAAATCGGTGGATGCAACAGAGATCTCGCATCCTAATTCCGCCAATCTTTGCTGGGCCGCCGATACCGCCTCGGCATATTTAAATTCAGGGCAGAGAATAGCAACAACCGGCTTAGGGTACTTCGCTTTATAATATTTTTTAAAGCAACCATGCTCTTTTGCAACGGCAAAGATCATCTCCCGGGTTTCGGGATGGATCTCGTTGCTCATGGAAAAGGCTTTAGATACAGTTGAAACCGAAACATGGGCAAGCTTAGCAAGTTTTGAAAGCGTCATTCCAATCACCTCAAGTTTAGGATACTTGTTTTTGGGGGAATTATATCAATTAGTAGCCAACCTTTTCCCAGCACTCAAAGGGAGCGGCCAGCTCATCGCTGATATAAACCTGGGTCTTCTTGGTCTGGAGCATGGAGCTGGGAACCAAGGGAGTAACAGGACCATGGGTAACCAAGCGAGAGGTCATTCTCTGCCAGGAAGAGAAGGTGCCGTTGGTGGCAAGGGCATGGACTTCGATCCGCTCCTTAGCGCGCATAACGTCGATGGGACCGATGGTTGCCGCCATGGGCGGAACGTTAGCGATATCGCCCGACTGACCAAAAGTTCCGTTCAAAGAATTTTGCATGATGGTCATGGGATGGAGCTTAACAAGCTTTGCAGGCTGATTGAGCCATTCTTCAATATCACCGCTGCCGATAAATTCGGGGATGGGATCAACAAACGCAACATGACCGGTCCAACCGGGCGAGGTGGAGATAATATCTGCGCCGCCCTCGGAAATATCGTTGATGATCTTGGAATAATCGTTGATATTCTCGTTGGTGGGGAAATGGACATTTTCCATCGGCATCCGCAGCTCAGGATCGATCTGATAGACTAGATATTTGAGCATGGAATGAACAAACCCCGCCTCATAGGTAATGGGGGCAATATTACCGTTTTCGTCTGCCCATTCGTCCTCGGCGAAGATATGAACCTTGGAGCAATCCACGCGGAAGTAATTGATCAGCTGAGCCAAAGGAATATAAGTATCCGGCTCGGGGTTGCCCAAAATCATGGTGAAGGTCTTGCCCGCTTCGGAGGCGGCTTTTAACCGTTCAAAGAGGGTGGCGATCAAAACAGGATGGGGATTCATCATAACCTTAACATTAAATTCCGGATGCCACCAGGGCTCGCGCTGCTCCAATTCCTTGCCGCTCATCTTGCGAACGCGCTCGCAGATCTCGCGCTCCTTAAACGGAACAAAATCGGCGGGCATGAAATTAAAGCCGGTTGCGGGGTCTACAATAAAGTCTTTCATTTTATAAGATCTCCTTTTAAAATTACATTTTTTATATTCATTTGGTGATCGCAAATCACCAGATCTGCAGATAAGCCGCGGGCGATCTCGCCCCGATCCAAAAGCCCTACCGCGCGGGAGGGATTGAAGGATGCATAGCGGAAAACATCCGCAACGGAAGCGCCGGTATGCTTCATCATATTGCGGCAGGCGATATCCAAGGTCATCTTGGAGCCGGCGATCTCCCCTTCCCAATCGAAGTTGATATCATCCACGCCTTCATAGCCCGGCGGAGTGGGCCCATCGCAGGCATAAGCATCGGAGATCAAAATGATCCGATCCTCCCCTTTGATCTTGCGAACCAGGCGCAGCATATAGGGATCCACATGGATTCCCATGGAATCGCATATTAACTCCGCATAGATCTCGCGGTTATAATTCACCGTTTCATCCACGCAAACACCGCGGCATTCGGGATAACGCGGACGGTCGCCGGTGGCATTGGTATGATGGGTGCCGATCTTCAGCCCATAGGGCATTAAGGCCTCGATCTCCTGAGGCGAGGCGGCTGAATGGGCTACTGCAAAAGCGGCGGCGGGATTTTTTTCCTTAACATCCATAACAAAATCCATGATCCCTTCCCGCTCAGGGGCAATGCACCAAACTCTTGCCAGATCCCATGCCGCATCGATAATCGGCTGATAGGCTTGCTTTTCGATCGCTCCAACCCAAGGATTGGAGGTGCGATCGCAACCAAAATCGGGGTTGAGATAGGGCCCCTCCATATAAAGACCCGCGATATTTCCGCATTCTTCTTTTTTCATTGCTTCCCGCAAAACCGAAACCGCATCCACATATTGCCCGGTATTCATGCTCATATAGAGGGCGGGGAGCAGGCTGGTCGTTCCATGGTGAAGATGGTGCTGCGCGGCGGTGACGGGATCTTGATGGAAAAAGATCTTACCGTCGGAATGGGTATGGATATCCACAAATCCCGGGCCGACATAAAGCCCCTCGGCATCCACCACTTCGCACCCTTCGGGCAAAGCAATTTTTTCGCCGAAATCCTTAATCTTTCCATCCTCCGCCAGCAGGGTGGCGTTAGGAATATAATGATCCCGCATTACCAGCGTGGCATTGATAATTGCTTTCATTCTTTCAATCCTTTCAGCAGGTTGATCCCTTCTGCGATGATTTTTTCCGCCACCCCCGCTTTAAAGGGAGAGGAGGCCGCTTCATAGCCGCCTTCATCATAGGCTTCCTGCATGGGATAATAGCCTTCCGCACCGTTAACTAAGCACATAGGGCAAACCAACTCATAGCCTTCGGCTTCTTTCAGGGCACGTCCGATGCCGGTAAAGGGCTCGCCCGGGATTCCAATAAACACCAAATTTCCCAGACGAATCGCAGAAAGCGGTTGGGCAAAGGATTCCGGGCCGTTTTCCAGGCGAACCATCCGCTCGGCTTCCGCCACCTTGGTGGTCAGCATCATTCCGTCATAGCCTAATTCCGAATCACGGCCCGCATGATACAGCTCGCTGATGCGGTGGGCATCGGGAAGCTCTTCGGGAGAAGGCAGATTTGCGGGAATTTCAATGATTTTTTGAGCGTAAGCGATGGAATCGACATCCACATACTTTACCTTATCATAGCATTGCAAAACACCGGCAGCGACCACACGCCCCACATAGCGGGCATGACCGTAGCCGCGGGAAACATCATCAAAATCATTAAAGGTATCGTTGAGAAATCCATCGGCAGGATGAACGTTAACGTGGTTTACATCCCCTTGCGCGCCATTGAAGAAAATGCACAGGGTATCATCGACCGCCTTTTCCACCGTTTCACGCAGGAAAACAGGCCAATCGCAGGAAAGTTTGCATCCGCCAACCATATCGGGATGGTTACCGAAATGGACCAGCACCAGGCTATTACCGCCTTGCTGATCAAGGCGAACAACATTGACCCGCTCATCTACATCCCCGATGGAAGCAACGATATCGGGATTATTGACGCCCGGATTGGTTCGGATAGAACCATCCTTCATACGAAAACGGCGAACAAACGCTACATTCGGTGCTTGGCCGATCCCATAGCCCATCTTAGCGGGTTTGAGATCCTCCAGCGCCAAAACGGCCGCCTCAGCCATTTTTTCATAAATAAACTCTTTATATTCCAGATTCAACGGATTGGTGGTGTCGGGATAAAGGCTGGCCGCGGTATGGGAATGGGTGCAATGAATAAAGATCCCATCCTCTGCAACACCGGTCACCTCGCTGATATGCTCGCGATAGCGTTTGCAGAGATCCTGCCTGATGCCGCAATGATCGATGCTCAGCATCAGCACCTTTTGCTCGCCGCAGGAAAGAGCAAGGGCATTGATTTCCTGCTTATCTAAAATACCATCGGCGATGCGGATCTGATAATAACCCGCAACATCCACGCCTAACTTCGGCGTAACATCAACGCGACTGAAGCCGGCAAACAGTTTGTTCATAAAAACCTCCCGATAACTGAATGATCTTTAATTTCATTATAATAAAATTGATGGGGTTTTCAACCAAACCAACCCGAAAAATTTTTCGAATTAAATCAATTGACTTTAGCCGCGGATTTTCTATAATGTAATCAGAGTCGCTGATCTTTGAACATTCTCACATAAACTTTTCTTCACCAAAGATCAGCAAAAAACACGCTCCTTTCGGAGCGTGTTTTTTTATGCTTTAAAATATTGATAGATATTGCATTCCAAGGTGCCGTTATAGACCTTACGGCGTTTATCGGCCGGGCGGCCGAAGATCTTTTCAAATTCCTTTTCGGGAGAGATAACAAAATACCGCCAGCCCGCCTGCTTCAAAAAGACCTTGCCCATCACCTTATAAAGAGCTTTCGCCTGCTCCACGTCCAAAAGACGCTCGCCATAGGGCGGGTTGGTCACCACCATGCCCCGCGGGGTATCCAAGGAAAATTCCTTCACATCCCGCGCCTGAAATTCCAGGCAATCGGCAACCCCTGCGCGTTTAGCGTTATCCAAGGCCATCACCGCCATTTTGGGATCGATATCAAATCCAAACCCTCGGAACGGAATATCCCGCTTTGCCAGGAATTTTGCCGCTTTGCGCCGCTCCTGCCAAAGGGCGCGGGGCAGGCTTTGCCAATTTTCGGCCGAAAATCCCCGCCCGATGCCCGGCGCCATATTTCGCGCCAGCATCGCCCCTTCGATCAGCAAAGTTCCGCTTCCGCAAAATGGATCATAGAGAACCGTATCGGGATAAGGGCGCGCCAGCATCACCATTGCCGCCGCCAAGGTCTCCCGCAAGGGGGCGGGCTGAGCGGCAGGGCGATAACCCCGCTTATGAAGGGCGTTGCCGGAGGTATCCAGCATCAAAACCGCCTGATCCTTAAAGATGGAGAAACGGACGCTGAACAAGGCACCGTTTTCAGGGAAAACAGAGCGTTTATAATGCCCCTCCAGCCGACGCACAATGGCCTTTTTAACGATCTTCTGGCAATCGGGCACGCTATGCAATTTGGAATTAAGGGCATGGCCTTTTACCGGGAATCGACCGTCTTCTTCGATCCATTCCTCCCAGGGAAGCTTACGCACCCCTTCAAAGAGTTCATCAAAGCTTCGGGCAGGGAATTTCCCCAAAACGATCTCCACCCGCTGGCCGGTGCGCAACCAAAGGTTGGCATCCACCAGGGTTTCTTTGGTTCCCGAAAAGAACACCCGCCCGTTTTCGGATTCTATTTCCTGCGCGCCGATACCTTTTAGCTCTTGGGCTACCAAGGATTCCAGACCAAAGAGGCAGGGCACGCAACATCTGATTTTTTCCATAAAGACCTCGCTGATAAATGAATTTTATTTATTTTAACATAAATTGAAGAAAATGGGAACCTTTTTATTGTTTTTTGCAGATGAATTCCTTATAATGAATTCATGAAGATTTATACGTTCAATGATTACTGCCGGGATACCTTCGGTGAAAAACTCTATAAACTTTCTTTAGACGGCGGTTTTTCCTGCCCCAACCGCATCAGCCGATCGGAAGGCGGATGTGCCTTTTGCGCAGGCGGGAGCGGTTATTTTACCGCCGCGGATCTCGATGCTGCCAAAGATCAGGTGGCCAAAAAGTTTAAAGGCGAGCGTTACATCGCTTATTTTCAATGCTACACCAATACCTATGCTCCCCTCCCGCGGTTGCAGGAGCTTTATCTGCCCCTTTGCGACCGCCCCGATATTGCCGCCATCGCCATCGGCACCCGCCCCGACTGCCTGCCTTTGGAGACTGTGGAATTTTTAGGTGCTCTTTCCGAGAAGAAGCCCCTTTTTATTGAATTGGGGTTGCAGACCGCCAACGACCGCGTGGCCGAAGACTTTGGGCGGGGATACCCCACTGCCTGCTTTTTCGAAGCGGTAGAGGAACTTAAAAAATATCCCAACATTCATATTGTTGCCCATCTGATGATCGGTCTGCCCGGCGAAGGGGAAAAGGAACTTTTAGAAAGTGTGAAGGCGATCAACGCGGCAGGAGTAGACGGCGTTAAATTCCATCTTCTTCATATTTTGGAGGCAACCCCCTATGCCGAGCGTTACCGCAAGGGCGAAATTTCCACCCTCTCGATGGAGCAATACGGCAATCTGCTGATCGCCGCCCTAAAGGCATTGCGCCCTCAAACGGTGGTCCACCGCATCACCGGCGACGGTGCCAAAGCGCTCCTGCTCGCACCCCTTTGGAGCGGGGATAAAAAGAAGGTGCTCAATTATCTCAACAAACGAATAGCGGAGGCTTAATATGAAGAAAGTGTTTTCTATTTCAATTCCGATAATATCTCTTTGTATTGCGCTGGTTTGTGCAATTCTATTATTTCGCAGCCAAGGCAAGATAAAAATTCTCAACCAAGAAATTAATCAACTTGTTGAAAGCAACAAAGAAGATGAAAAGAAGGTTGAAGAATTATATAATACCATTGCCGGGTTACGAGTTGAAAAAACGACTCTGCAAAATCAAATAGACTCCCTGCGGGAGCAACTGGAAAAATATGAACCGGACCCTTTTAAAGAGGCCATTAAAAACCTGGACCCCAAGGTTTTTGTTACCGATCCTGAAAATTACACACCGACCGATCATGAGATCCGCATCACCGCAGAACAAGCGGCAGTGATCGCCCAAAAAGGCTTTGAGGAATCGGCTAAACGGATCGCCGGCGAAGGGGCCGATAACATTAAATCCCAAAAGATCGAGATAAAGCAAATTTGTGCCAACAATTATTTCACCCGCCAAGGGATGGAATATAATAAAACTTATAGCGAAATTTTCCGCACCTGCTATATTTTCACCCGCACCAATGAAATGAAGTGCGGTGTTGAAATCTATGTTGATGCAACCACCGGGCTGATTATCGGCGGAGGTGCCTTTGGGGATTAAACAATCCCTCCACCACCTTCGGTGGTCCCCCTCCCTTTACACAAGGGAGGCAATCAGGAAAAAAATACAGTGCATCAAACGATGCACTGTATTTTTTTATTTGAACATACGCGCGGCGGCAACGGCGGTTTTCCAGCGCGCCATCTTTTCTGCCGCCTCTGCCCGATTGATCTGCGGCAACCAACGATTCGAAGAGCGATTTTTGGCCGCAAGCTCCTCGGCATTTTCCCAAAAACCGACCGCAAGACCTGCCAAAAAGGCGGCGCCCAGGGCGGTGGTTTCATGGATGCGGGGGCGGCAGACCTCCGCTTGCAAAATATCCGCCTGGAATTGCATTAAGATCGAATTAGCGGTGGCGCCGCCATCCACTTTCAGGCAATGGATGGGCTGACCTAAGGTCTCCCCCATCACCGCCAAAACATCGGCTGTTTGATAGGCGATGGATTCCAATGCGGCGCGAATCAGATGGTTGCGATCAGAGCCGCGGGTCAAGCCGAAAATGCTGCCCCGCGCCTCGCTATCCCAATAGGGCGCGCCCATACCGGTGAAGGCAGGGACCAGAATCACTCCCCCGCTATCGGCCACCTGCTTTGCCGCCTCTTCGCTTTGGGCGGAGGATTGGATCAAGCCCAACTCATCTCTTAACCATTGAACCACCGCACCCCCGATAAAAACGCTTCCTTCCAGGCAATAGCAGGGCTCGCCCGAGGGGGTTGCTCCCAGGGTGGTAAGCAGGCCGCCGGTTTGCCCTTGGGGAGGCTGATCGCCCAGGTTCATCAAGGCGAAACAGCCGGTACCGTAAGTAGACTTCAGATCGCCTTTATGAAATCCGCATTGGCCAAAGAGGGCAGCTTGCTGATCGCCTGCCACCCCGCGAATAGGCACCGATGCACCCATCACATCCGCCATGCCGAAATCACCCAAAGAGGGGCGCACTTCAGGAAGCATGGAAGCAGGGATCTCCAACACCTCCAAAAGATGGGGATCCCAACAGCGGGCGTGAATATCATAGAGCATAGTGCGGGAGGCGTTAGTATAATCGGTGGCATGGACCTTACCGCCGGTCAGTTTCCAGATCAGATAGGTATCCACCGTTCCGAAAAGCAACTCCCCTGCCTTGGCCCGCTCCATCGCTCCATCCACGTGATGAAGGATCCAATGGATCTTGGTTGCCGAAAAATAAGGGTCGGCCAAAAGGCCGGTATGGGCGCGGATATACTCCCCCTCCCGCGCCTCTAATTCCTTGCAAAATTCGGCGGTTCGCCGGCATTGCCAAACAATGGCGTTGCAGATGGGCTCGCCGGTCTTTTTATCCCAAACAATAGTGGTTTCCCGCTGATTGGTGATGCCGATGGCGGCGATCTCTTCGGGGGAAATGCCCGCCTTGAGCAACGCTTCGGTTAAAACGCCATATTGGGTTACCCAGATATCGATAGGGCGTTGCTCCACCCAACCGGGATGAGGATAGAATATATCGAATTCTTTTTGGGAAACGGCGATAATATTCAGTTCCCGATCAAAGATGATGCAGCGCGAGCTGGTTGTTCCTTGGTCCAAGGCAACAACATATTTTTCCGACATTTTATGCTCCTTTCACAAAGAGTTTCGTTTATATCTACATTCTATCATCAAAAGGGAGAAACTGCAATTGGTTTATTGACTTTCTATTCATAAAATGTTATTCTATATATGACCTTACAATCCCTGACGGATAATCGCAGAGATACACTGCGGTGGGTTTGTAAGGAGTTTAAGCCGACCGTCTGGGCAGTTTACGTTTCGTAAGCTGTCCTTTTTTATGGAATAGATTGCTATGGAGGTTAAAATTATGCAACAATGGGAAGGATTTAAGAGCGGAAGATGGCAAGAGCACATCGACGTTCGCGATTTTATTCAAAGAAACTATACCCCCTATACCGGGGATGAAAGCTTTTTGGCACCGCCCACCGAGCGGACCCAAAAGGTTTTAGAAAAATTTGAGGCACTTTTGGCCGAAGAATTGAAAAAGGGCGGCATCTTGGATATTGATACCGAGACTGTCAGCTCCCTGACCCACTATAAGCCCGGCTACATTGATCAAGAAAACGAGATCATTGTCGGCCTGCAGACCGACGCACCCTTAAAGCGCGGCGTTTGCCCCTTCGGCGGTTTGAATATGACCCGCAAGGCTTGCAAGGCTTATGGCTACGAACTTTCCCCCAAGATTGAGGAGGAATTTACCTATCGCACCACCCATAACGATGGTGTTTTCCGCGTTTACAACGAAGTCATCCGCGCCGCGCGGCACAGCGGCATCATCACCGGCCTGCCCGATGCCTACGGCCGCGGCCGCATCATCGGCGATTATCGCCGCGTTGCTCTCTACGGCGTGGATCGCTTGATCGAGGAAAAGAAAAAAGATAAGCAAGAGCTTTCTGCCAAGGCGATCGATACCGATACCATCCGCCGCGTGGAAGAGCTTTACCAACAATTAGAGTTCTTGGGCAAATTAAAGGAAATGGCCAATATCTATGGCTTTGATATTTCCCAACCTGCCACAAACGCCAGAGAAGCGGTTCAATGGCTTTATTTCGCTTATTTGGGCGCCATCAAAGAGCAAAACGGCGCTGCTATGAGCCTCGGCCGCACCGCCACCTTCCTGGATATCTTCATTCAAAGAGATATCGAGCGGGGCATCTTAACCGAAGCGGGCGCTCAGGAATTGATCGATGATTTTGTTTTGAAGCTGCGCTGCGCACGCCACCTGCGCACCCCCGAATATAATGAGCTTTTCGCCGGCGATCCCATGTGGATCACCGAAGCGCTGGGCGGTATGGGTGAAGACGGGCGGACCTTGGTTACCAAAAATACCTTCCGCTTCCTGCACACTCTCTATAACCTCAAGCCTTCCGCTGAGCCCAACCTGACGGTTCTTTGGTCTCGCGGTCTGCCCCGCGCATTCAAGCTCTATTGCGCTAAGGTTTCGGAGGAGACCTGCTCCATTCAATATGAAAACGACGACGTTATGCGCCCCTACTACGGCGATGATTATGCCATCGCCTGCTGCGTTTCCGCCATGCGCGTTGGTAAGGATATGCAATTCTTCGGTGCCCGAGTCAATCTGGCAAAGCTGCTTCTTTACAGCTTGAACGGCGGTAAAGATGAGCGGACCGGCGATCAGGTGGGCCCCATTTACGCCCCCTACGAAGGCGAATATCTGGATTTCGAGCAGGTTGTTGAGCGCCTGGACATCTATCGCGAGTGGCTGGCAAAAACCTATGTTACCGCGATGAATATGATCCACTATATGCATGATAAATATTGCTACGAAAAAACCCAGATGGCTCTGCACGATACCGACGTTCACCGCTATATGGCATTTGGCGTGGCCGGCCTTTCGGTTTTAACCGATTCCCTCTCTGCTATCAAATATGCCAAGGTAAAGCCCATTCGCAACGAGGACGGTTTGATTATCGATTTCGATGTGGAAGGCGACTTCCCCACCTACGGTAACGACGATGATCGCGCCGATGCCATTGCTCAAAAGCAAGTCAAGCGCTTCTTGGAGGAACTCAAAAAGACCCACGCTTATCGCGATGCGGAGCATACCCTTTCGGTATTGACCATTACCTCCAACGTTGTCTACGGTAAGAAGACCGGCGCTACCCCCGATGGCCGCAAGGCGGGCGAACCCTTTGCCCCCGGCGCCAACCCCATGCACGGCAGAGAGAAGAACGGTGCATTGGCCGCCCTCAACTCCATGGCCAAGCTTTCCTACGACATCTGCAAGGATGGTATTTCCAATACCTTCTCCATTGTCCCCTCCGCCCTCGGCAATACCGAAGAGGAGCGCAAGGCCAATCTGACCAACATCATCGATGGCTACTTTGCCCAAAAGGCGCAGCACATCAATGTAAACGTTCTGAAGCGGGAAACCCTGCTGGATGCTCAGAAGCATCCCGAGATGTATCCCAACCTGACCATCCGCGTTTCGGGCTATGCGGTAAACTTCCATAAGCTTTCCAAGGCCCAGCAGGATGAGGTAATCTCCCGTACCTTCCACGAGGCGATGTAACCATGAAGGGATGGATCCATTCCTTTGAATCGATGGGCTGCGCCGACGGACCGGGTGTTCGGTTTATCGCCTTTTTCCAAGGTTGCCCGCTGCGGTGCGCCTATTGCCATAACCCCGACACATGGGAATGTAAAGGAAACGACCTTTTCACCTCCCAAGAGATCGTGGATAAAGCATTACGCTTTCGCCCCTATTTCGGCGGCGAGGGGGGCATTACCATCTCCGGCGGCGAACCGCTGGCCCAGAGCAAGTTCCTGATCGAACTGCTCAAGGATTGCAAAATTGCAGGGCTTCATACCGCCATCGATACCTCCTGCTCCGCAGGAGAGGCGGATTGGACAGAAGTGTTAAAATACACCGATCTTGTTATCGCCGATCTGAAATTTGCCACCGAAGAAGGCTACCAAGCCCATTGCGGCGGCAGCCTTCAAAAGGTACTGCGCTTTTTAAAGATGGCGGAGCAGGCGGGTGTTCCTTTATGGATCCGTCATGTTGTCGTACCGGGACTGACCGACCACGACCTTCCGGAGATCATCGAGATTGCCACTCGCTTTAAGAATTTGAAGCGGATCGAGCTTTTGCCCTTCCGCAAGCTTTGCAAAGCAAAATACGAAAATTTGGGCATCCCCTTCCCCCTCAAGGATACCCCCGAATGCGATCTCACCCTTTTAGAGCAGTTAAAAGAGCAGATCCCCATGCAATATCGATAAAAAAATTCCGGCAGGATATCCTGCCGGAATTTTTTGGTTTTAGATCATCCCTGCAAAGGTTGCTTCATTGAAGCGAACCAACAATTGAGCAAACTCTGCCCGGGTTGCATTGGCATCCGGATTGAAATTGCCGCTCTCATCGCCGATGATCAGGCCGGAGGCTCTGCTCCATTCCACATATTCGGCAGCCCAATCTGCAACATCTGCAGCATCATTATAGCTTTCCACCGCCTCACCGAAGATCAACTGATCCCCAACGATCTCTTCAGCATACTTAGCAATGCGAGACATCAGAACAGCGATCTCCTGGCGAGTGATATTTTCATCGCCGCGGAAGGTGCCGTCTTCATAGCCCGCGATAAAGCCCATGTTGGCCAGGTACAAAACGGTGCGCTCATACCATTCTCCCTCGATATCGCTGAAGGTTACAACGCTTTCCAGATCAAAGGTTTCAGCCATCATTTCCAAAAACTCTTCAAATTCTTCATCGCTCAACTCGCCAAGAAGTTCTTCAATCATATTCATCCCCAGCACACGGGAAAGAGCGGTTGCGACCTCTGCGCGGGTGATGGAATTATCTGCATTGAATTTTCCTTCCGGATCGCCTTTAAAATAGCCTTCCCAATAAACATAGGTGGCGGCATCATAATACCAGGCTTCGGGGTCGGTCACATCAACGAAGGGATGCTCAAAATAGATATTGCAGATATCGCAGGTACCGTCGGCATCCTCATCCACATGCTCTTCATAGAAATCCATAACCTCATCACAGATGCAGGGATACCAATGACCCTCGGCATCGGCTTCAAGAGGCGGATGATCGGTTACAATATACTCTGCGATCTCCGAGATCGTATCGCCATTCTCATTGGAAACAACGCAATAGAACATATCCCCATTATATTCGCAATCGGGATCTTCTTCCATTGCCCAGGTCGAATAAACGGTGAGAGTTGCGGTGTCTACTCCGGAATAGTACTCGCAATCCACCAGCATATCATCGAACTCAGGATCAGCAATCGGCTCCATCCCTGCCACGATATAATACCATTGATAGGTGAGATCTTCCCCTTCGGCTTCAAC
>JAZODI010000019.1:0-2874 GCA_045596965.1 Eubacteriales bacterium
GATAGTTTCTCTTCTTTACTATAATTGTTATTTGTTCCGCCTTTTGGTCTTCCCATTTCTTTCATCTCCTTTTCTTCATTTTAACATAAAAAATGATGGCAGACACTTTTTTTAGTGTCTACCATCATTATATCATTTCAGCAATGCACCGCGTTTTTCTTATAAATTCAGGAGTTCACGCCAAGCGTCGATATAGCTTTGAGCCTGACTTTCACTCTTACCCTCCGCAAAGATCCGAAGCAGAGGTTCTGTTCCGCTGAAACGGCAGATAACAAAAGTATTATCCTCAAAATAAACCTTGCAACCGTCTTCATAGCTGACCTTTTCAACCTTATTTACAAAAGCGGGAAGTTCACGATCTTCCATAATTCGCTTCACAACCTCCCCCTTTGCTTCCGGTGCAAAGGGAAGATTGAATTCAACCATCTCAAACTTACCGTACTTATCTTCCAACTCTTTAAAGAGCTCTGAAGGAGTTTTGCCGGTCTTGCAGATCATTTCCGCAAAAAGAGAGGCAGCATAGATGGAATCCTTTCCGTGAATGTGACCGCGAACGGTCAGACCGCCGGAAGATTCACCGCCCAAAACAGCATCCACCTCATCAATCTTAGAGGAGATATATTTGAAACCAACAGGAACTTCATAGCATTTCTCGCCCATATCCTCTGCCAAAACATCCAACATATGGGTAGTTGCCAGGTTGCGAACAACAGGCCCCTTCCAACCCTTATATTCATGCAGATAATAATAGAGCAAGACCAGAATCTGATTAGCGCTGATATATTGACCGTCGCGATCAATAATACCCAGGCGATCGCCGTCGCCATCCACACCGATTCCAAGATCATAGTTTTCATCAATAACACGCTGCGAAAGATCCCGCAATGTGTTCTTTGTCGGCGCCGGCATCATACCACCAAAATAAGCATCCTTATTGCTATTCATGATATCCATGGTGCAACGGGCGGTATAGAAAATAGTCATCAACGGATATGTAGCACTTCCATGCATGGGATCAAACAAAATTCTAAGCCCACGCTCACGCAATGCTGCCATATCCAAGACCGAAATAATATCATCAATAAAGTTGTTAAAGGGATTCTCCCAATAGGAGATCAGCCCTTTCTCCAGCCCTTCCTCAAAGGAGAGCGAGCGAACCTCATCCACATTTTCAATCAACTGTTCCAAAAGACCGGTTGTATCAACATCTGCATCGCGGCCTTCTTCCACAATCAACTTAATGCCGTTATAGATCGGAGGATTATGAGAGGCAGTCACTTCAAGACCGTAATACAAGTTCTGATTCTTAACCGTATGCATCACCAAGGGAGTGGGAGCGCTGCGGCGAAGAACAATAACCCGAACACCGTTTCCCGCCAATGTTTCAGCAAGCCATCTTCCCGCCTCCACCGAAAGAAAACGACGGTCGTAACCAATAATAACGGGACGATCGGTCTTCCCTTCTTTTTTCATCAATTCACAGATTCCTTGACCAACAAGACGGATATTGCTCTCGATGAATTCAGAACCTATCTCTGCGCGCCATCCGCCGGTACCAAATCGAATCATTTCATATACTCCTCTCAAAAGCTTTGTATTCTACTATAATTATAACATCAATTTCTCGCCGCCTTCAATATAATATCCGATTAGAAATTTACACTTTTCGTCCTATTGATTTTTTTTAATAAACGTGATATTATATTTCTAAATCCTGTAAGTAAGGAGCATATCTGCGATGAAATACGAAAAAACAGTAATGAATAAAGCGTTGGAGATTACTGATATCGTATCCATTCATTATTTCGAACATGCCAAAGATTTTATAAATTCAGGCGAATTTCATGATTTTTGGGAATTAGTCTATGCCGATAAAAATGAGTTGCTGATCACCGCCGGAGCGCATGAAATTTTGTTGCCCACCGGCCACCTCTATCTGCATCGTCCTTTGGAATTTCATAACCTTCGTTGCATTGGAGGAAAGGCAGCAAATTCAGTTATCATTTCCTTTTCCTCCCCCTGCAATCAACTTTTATCCATCGCAGGGAAAACAATTCTTTGTCCAACAAACTGCAGAAAGCTTCTGGCAATGATCATCGCCGAAGCAAAGCAAGCCTTCTCCACCCCGTTAAGCGAACATCACACCTGGCGATTGGTTCGCGAAGAAGAGCAACCTTTTGGTGCAGAACAATTGATCCAAATTCATTTAGAAGACTTTCTGATTCGCTTGATCCGCACCTGCGGCAGTGCCCATCCTGTGCAGGATCCCGTTTTAATTGATGATATCATCAACAGACGCTTAGCTGATATCTGCCAATATCTTGAGCAGAATGTTGAAAATAGGTTAACATTCAGTGACGTATGCCAATATTCCTCCATGAGCGAATCTTCCCTTAAGAAGCTCTTTCGGGATGGCATTGGAAGCGGAGCAATGGAATACTATAATCAGCGTAAAATCGAGCGCGCCAAGCAGTATATCCGCGAGCAGGAAATTAATTTCACAGAAATTGCCGATCGATTAGGGTATAATTCTGTCCAGTATTTTTCTCTATGTTTTAAAAAGACCACCGGGATGACACCCTCCCAATATGCCAAATCGATCGAAACAATGGTATAAAATAAGCGGCGCTTAAGAGCACCGCTTATTTTTAAAATTAATCGCAACGACCGCAGGATTCTTCCGAGCGGTTGCCGCAGCGAGATCTGGAGCAGTTTCCGCGTCCGCAGGAACCGCAATTATTGCCAAGGCAGTTTGCAATCAGAATTGCCACAATGATTGTAGTAATGCAATCAGACATTTTTATCACCTCGCATTATTCTATGAAAAAAGCAGAAATTGTTGTTACATTTAAGGAATTCTATGAAATTTAAAGA
>JAZODI010000020.1:0-4299 GCA_045596965.1 Eubacteriales bacterium
CCCCGCTTGATGGCATTTTTGCAGGAGCATCAGGGGGTGGAATACCTCATTCTGGGTCAGCATTTTGCAGACAATGAATATGAGGCCTATCAACAATATGCCCGCTCTTGGGAGGGGGATCAGGAATATAAATTGGCAAAATATGTCGATCAGGTGATCGCAGGCATGGAAACGGGCAAGTTTCTTTATCTGGCGCACCCTGATGTTTGCCTTTTTGAAGGGGATCTGCCCACCTACCGCAAGCATATGCGCAGGCTTTGCCAAGCGGCCAACGCCTGCAACCTGCCCATCGAGATCAATGCGCAGGGCACGCGGTTTACAGGCAATTATCCCTACCTTCCCTTTTGGGAATTAGCGGCGGAAGAAGGGTGCGTTGCCCTCTATGGAAGCGATGCCCATCGCCCGCAGTTTACCTGCAACGCGGAAGCCAATGCCCAAATGGAGGCGGTGGCCAAGGCCTGCGGGATTAAAGTTTTAGATAAGTCGGAGATTAAAAAGGGGGATTGGAAATGATCGGAATTATCGGAGCCATGGAATCGGAAACTGCCGCCATCATTCGTGAGATGGAGCGGGCGGAAACAAAGGTGATCAGCGGTGTTCAATTTGTGCGCGGTGTTTGGGGCGGCAAGGAGGTCGTTGTTGCCACCTCGGGAGTGGGCAAGGTCTTTGCCGCGCTCTGCGCCGAGGCCATGATCTTGGCCTATCAGCCGGAATGGATTGTCAATACCGGCGTGGCAGGTGCATTGGATCTGCGGCTGGGGATTTTGGATGTTGTTGTTGCCAAGGAGGTCGTTCAGCATGATATGGATACTTCCCCCTTGGGCGATCCCCCCGGCATGATCTCCGGCATTAATAAGGTTACCCTCCCCGCCGATGGCAAACTTTGCAAGGCCTTTGAAAAGGCGGCGGCCTCTTTGGGGGTGCAGGTTCATCAAGGGGCGGTCGCCTCGGGGGATCAGTTTATCGCCGATCAGGAGAAAAAGAATTTGATCCGCAATCGCTTCTCTGCCGTTTGTTGCGAAATGGAGGGCGCGGCCATCGGCCATGTCTGCTATGTCAATAAGGTGCCTTTTGCGGTATTGCGCGCCATCTCCGATGGGGCATCGGAGGAAGCCTCCATGGACTTCCCTGTTTTCGCTAAAAAGGCGGCTAAGCAGAGCGTGAAGATCCTGAAAGAAGCATTGATGCAATTATAAGAAAACAGCCGTAATGCAACGCATTACGGCTGTTTTTATATCAATATAGCAGTGTAAAATTACACTAAACTCTTTCGTTATCCCCTTCTAAGATCGCCAGGGCGCAACGAATGCCATCCACCGCCGAGCTCATGATCCCGCCCGCATAGCCGGCCCCTTCACCGCAGGGGTAAAGCCCGCCGATGGGGCTTTGCAGGGTTTGGCGATCCCGCAGGATGGTGATGGGGGAGGAACTGCGGGTCTCGGGCGCGGTCAATATCGCGTCGGGCAGGGCAAAGCCATGCAACCGCCGATCAAAAACAGCAATCGCCTCTTCCATCGCTTGGGTAATGAAAGCGGGGAAAAGCGTATGCAGGTCGCAGGGGGTAACCCCCGGCTGATAGGTGGGCAGAACTGCCCCGAAGGATTGGGTTGGGCGGTGAGCCAAAAAATCCTCCAGCCGCTGAGCAGGGGCATGATAGTTGCCGCCCGCCATGGCAAAGGCGGCCTGCTCCAATCGGCGCTGGAAATACATCCCTGCCAAGGGATGGTCGGTGCCGTAGTCGGCAGGGGTGATGCCCACCAAAAGGGCGCTGTTGGCATTCTTGCCGTTGCGGGCATGGTAGCTCATGCCGTTGGTAACAATCCCGCCCGCCTCGCTGGCGGCGGCGATCACCTCACCGCCGGGGCACATACAAAAGGTATAAACACCGCGCCCCTCGGGGGTATGCCAGGAAAGCTTATAATCCGCGGCGCCCAGATGGCGGGCGGAGGTGCCGTATTGGGATTGATTGATCAAAGGTTGGGGGTGCTCGATCCGCGCCCCCACCGAAAAGGCTTTGCTCTCCAAGGGAACGCCCTTTTCCAAAAGCATTTCAAAGGTATCCCGCGCGCTATGGCCGATGGCTAAGACAACACGGTCGGCAGGATAAAATTCCTTTCCCACCACGCCTGCGATCTTCCCTTGCTCCATCCGAATTTCCCGCACCGATTCGCCGAAGCGGATCTCTCCGCCCAAGGAAAGGATCTCCTCCCGCAAATTTTTAATTACGGTGCGCAAAAGGTCGGTGCCGATATGGGGCTTGGCCTCGTATAATATTTCTTGGGGAGCGCCGTGGGAGGCAAAGATCTCCAAGACTTCGCGGCATAAGGGGTTATGGATGCCGGTGGTGAGTTTTCCATCGGAAAAAGTACCGGCCCCGCCTTCCCCGAACTGGACGTTGGAGGATGGGTCTAAAATCCCCGCCTGCTGAAAGGCCTCAATATCCTTTACCCGCTCTTCGATGGGCTTGCCCCGCTCCAAAAGCAAGGGCTTTGCCCCTGCGCGGGCAAGAACCAGCGCCGCAAACAGCCCTGCGGGCCCGCAACCGATAATAATAGGGCGTTGCTTTAGGGCGGATTTGGGTATCCGGAGGGGTTCTCTTTCGGCAAAGGGCTGATGGGGGGCGACTGCCTCCAGGGTATAGCAATAGCATACCGGCTGTTTGCGGGCATCGATGGCGCGCCGAAGCAGGCGCCAGCGGGCGCCTTGGATACCGGATGCTTTTTCAATTTTTTTCTGCAACTGGACGGGGGTGTGATCCACCGGCAGTCGGATGTCGTTGATGATCATAGCTTCCTCTGTTGTATTCTTGATGGTTTTATTATATTATGTTATTATTTTACAGTCAAGTGGTTGCATTTCGACAAAATTCATGTTATCATAGTTATACTTTTCCTACAAGTATGACTTTTTAATGAGGTGTAGTTTTATGGCAAAGGGAAAGCATCTTTATGGCCTGCCCAAAGGCAAGCACGTTTTCGGCACCGTTAAGGTGGGGGAAAAAGGCCAGATCGTCATTCCAAAAGAGGCGCGTACCCTTTTCGGCATTCAGCCGGGGGATACGCTCCTGATCTTAGGAGACGATGCAAGCGGCATTCTGATCCCCCGCCCGGAGGTTGTGCAGCAAGCGGCGAAAGAAATCTTTAAATCGATGGAGGAATAAAAAATGACATGGTTTTGGCTGGCGTTGATAACGCTTTTATTTTGGAGCGGATCGGATCTTTTTTCCAAGATCGGCTGCCGCGACGCAAAGGATCCCTATAGCCATCTGAAGATGGTGATGGCGGTAGGTATTGTTATGGGTCTTCATGCCGCCTATGAGATCTTTATCGGCCAAGTGGAGATCAGCTGGCAAATTATGCTGACCTATCTGCCCGTATCGGCCCTCTACATTATTTCCATGGCGATGGGCTATCTGGGCCTCAGATATATTGAACTTTCCGTATCCTCCCCCATCTGCAATTCCAGCGGTGCGCTGGTGGCTGTTATGTGCCTTATCACCGGAGATATCACCGGCGGGGTTACCGGCTGGGCGCTGGCGGCGGTGGGGTTGATCTGCGCGGGCGTTATCGGCCTTGGCGTTGTGGAGGCTCGGGAAGACCCTGAGCTGCGCGCCGCCCGCCAGGAAAAATCCAACTATAAATATTCCAAATCCTGGCTGGCCATCTGCTTACCCGTCGCCTATTGCATTTTGGATGCGGCAGGTACCTTTGCCGATAGCCTTGTTCTGGAAAAGCTCAACGAGGATTCCGCCAATGTGGCCTATGAGCTTACCTTTTTGGCGGTAGGGCTTGTTTGCTTTATCTATGTTGTCTTGATCAAGCGGGATCGCTTGGTTCCCAAGATGGAAGGCCCCAAATATATCGGCGCTGTCTGCGAGACGATCGGTCAGTTTGCCTATATCTATGCCATCGCCGATGAGGACCACCTGATGTATTCCGCGCCGATCATCTCCGCCTATTGCGTGGCCAGCGTGGTCTGGAGCCGCCTCTTCCTTAAGGAAAAGCTTTCTTGGAAGCATTATGCCTGCATCGCTTTGGTGGTGGTCGGCATTATCGTTTTGGGCGTATTTGATATTTGATTTGCGCAAAAAATTGATTGTTTTTTTCGGGAAAATATGATATTATTAAAAAGTAAATACATTTCAAGGAGAAAAACAATGAAAAAGTGGATCGCAATCCTTACAATTTTATGCTTGGTACTCGGTCTGTTTGCCGGCTGTAAGCAGGTGGATCAAGAGGGCGCTGCAAGCACCGATACTTATGTGGATAAGATGGAGCAGGATGTGGAGCAGGACGACGG
>JAZODI010000021.1:0-9443 GCA_045596965.1 Eubacteriales bacterium
CCGTCGGTGAGGCGGCCGTCGTCCAGCACCGCCAGCAAAATGTTCAAAACATCAGGGTGGGCCTTTTCGATCTCATCAAAAAGCAAAATGGAATAGGGATGTTCCCGCACGCGGCTGACCAATCCCCCGCCCTGATCGAAGCCGATATAGCCGGGGGGCGAGCCGATGAGGCGGGCAACGGAATGGGGCTCCATATATTCCCCCATATCGTATTTGATCAGCGCCTCCTCCCTGCCGAAAAGCTCCTTGGCCAAAAGCCGCGCCAGGCGGGTCTTGCCCACTCCGGTGGGCCCGCAAAAGAGCAGGGCACAGGCGGGTTTTTTAGGGTCCGAGAGCCCAACGCGGCTCCGCAAAAGAGCGTTGCTCAATACCTTTACCGCCTCCTGCTGACCGATCAGCCGGCGGGAAAGCCGCTCCTCCAGGCCCTCATAGAGGGCCAGCCCCTCGGGATCATCCGCCCGCAGGGGGATGCCTGTTTTATCTGCTACCAAGGCGGTGATATCCGCGGGGGTGAGCACCCCGCGGGGCGGTTGCTCCTCGCGCAGGGCGAGGACCTGCAGTTTTTCCAGCTCCTCCCGCGCCTCCAGGGCCTTGGAAAGCTGACGCTCCCGCAATAAGCGGTCCATATCCGCCTGCAACCGCCCGATGCGTGCGTGGATATTTTGATTTTCTTCCAAAAAGGCACGCAGACGCACCCGTCCGCCCGCTTCGTCTAATAGATCAATGGCCTTATCGGGCAAAAAACGATCCCCCATATACCGCACCGAAAGCCGCACCGCCGCCAGAAGGGTCTCATCGGGGAAGCTCAGATCGTGATGCTCCTCCAAAGCGGGGCGCAAGCCCCGCAGGATACAAAGGGTCTGCTCCTCGCCGGGCTCTTCCACCATGATGGGGGCAAACCGCCGCTCCAATGCCCCATCCTTTTCAATATGCTTGCGGTATTCCTCCAAGGTGGTGGCGCCGATCACCTTTACCTTTCCCCGCGCCAGGGCGGGCTTTAAGATGTTGGCGGCATCGATCGCCCCTTCCGCCGCCCCCGCGCCCACAAGGATATGCATCTCATCGATAAAGAGCACCATATTGGGGTCTTTTTCCGCTTCGTCTAAAAGGGCGCGGAGCCGCTCTTCAAATTCCCCGCGATATTTGGTGCCCGCGATCATGGCGGTGAGATCCAGCATATGGATCTGCAGATCCCGAAGGGCGGCAGGCACCTGCCCTCGGGCGATCCGGCGGGCAAGCCCTTCCACGATCACCGTTTTACCCACCCCAGGCTCGCCGATGAGGCAAGGGTTATTCTTATTGCGGCGCACCAAAATACTCATCAGCGCCTCCAACTCCCGCTCTCGCCCGATCAGGGGATTCCCCCGCCCCAGCGCCCCCTCTTTGGTGAGGTTCACAGAAAATTTTGCGGCGGTCTTACCGCCCTTTTTGTTCTTTTCGGTCTGCAAGGGCAGGTCGGGCATCCCCATCCGCTCCAATAATTGGTTGGAAAGTTTTTTAGGCTCGATCCCCAGCTCCGAAAGCAGACGATAGCCCTGGGCGCGGGGCTCTTCGCAAAGGGCGGCCAGAAGATGGTCGGTGCCCACCACCGAAAAGCCATAGCGATGGGCGATCTCCCCGCTGCGGGTGATGATCCCCTCTAAGCGGGGGGTCATATCGTTGATGGAGAGCAGGGTGGGCGTGCCTTTGCCGATCCGCTCCTCCATCTTACGGCGCAGCTTATCGGCGGTCAAGCCCTTGGCGATCATCATGCGGGCGGCAACGCCATCGCTCTCCTTTAAAAGCCCCAACAAAAGATGCTCGCTCCCCAGATAGGTATGACCCAGCTCCTCCGCCAAATTGAGGGAGCGCTCCAAGGCATGGGCGGCCAGTTTTGAAAATCGTTCCGTAATAATCACTCCTTTGATTCTATCTTCGACCAAATGAGTCTTTTTCATTATATGATTGAAAAAATTTTGCTATTATGGTATTCTATTAAATAGTGTCTAACGATCGGAGTGATTTGATGATCCATATTGTTTTGGTGGAGCCGGAGATCCCTCAGAATACCGGCAATATCTCCCGCACCTGCGCGGCAACAGGGTGTGCCCTGCACCTCATCGAGCCCTTGGGCTTTGATATCAGCGAAAAGGCGGTGCGGCGGGCGGGGCTGGATTATTGGCAATATCTCAGCCTGACCGTGCATAAAAATTACGAGGAGTTTGAAGCCTCTGCTAAAGGCAAGCTCTATTTTTGCACCACCAAAGCCACCCATACCTATAGCGACATGGACTTTCGCACCGAAGAAGATATTTATTTGATCTTTGGGCGGGAGACCCGCGGTCTGCCGGAGCGGATCTTAAAGCAGCATCCCGAGGAATGTATCCGCATCCCCATGATCGCCGAGGCGCGAAGCCTCAATCTTTCCAATTCGGTGGCGATCATCGCCTATGAGGCCCTGCGCCAGCAGGATTTCGGAGCGCTCAAGCGCGAGGGCGCACTAACGGGGCGCATAGACTAAGAAAAAATTGCCATACTACCTATGGAGGTTATGGCAATATGTTTTTAATACTTCTCATCGCCCAGGCCTTTTCCCTGACAGGTGGGTATATTCAGACCTTGGTTTTATCCTGGGTTGCGGCCTCGCTGGGGGGCGGGCTCTATAGCTTAGCATCCTATATGCTGGCCTGCTATCTGCCGGTGGCGGTGCTATCCTACCCCTTCGGACGATGGCTGGCAGGAAAAAACCAAAAACCCTGGCTTTTGGCAAGCGAAATCATTCTTGCCGCCCTTTCCCTTTTGCTTTGGGCGGCGGCAAAATTTGAGTTTCTCACCTTTCCCTTTCTGCTGGTCTTCGGCGCGGGCTGGGGGGTGGTAAGGGCGGTGCAGACCCCCATCTATCAAAGCCTGCCCCGCCGCCTGGCAAAAGAGCTTTCCAAGGGGGTTGCGCTCCTGACCGTCGTTACCTATTCGGCGCGGGGGCTGGGCCCCATCTTAGGCGGTCTGCTTTATGCAAGGTTCGGCGCGCCGTTGCCCTTTTTTATCAACTTTTGTTCCTTTATCCCCTCGGTGGCCTTGCTTTTCTTTTTGCGCCTGCCGCGGGAAAAAAGCCGAGAGAAGGCAACCATCAAGCCCTACCTTCCGCCCCTCATCGAGATCTTTTTGCTCTCCTTTTTCGGGGTCAATTATAACGTTACCTTCGTTGCGTTGGTAAAGGATGCAGGGCAGGGAAGCGCCTCCTACGGCATCGCCCTCGGCCTTTTGGGGCTGGGCGCCCTTTTGGGCTTTTGGCTTAAGAGCAAATGCCGTCGCGCACCGCCCATTCCCCTTTTGATGGGCGGAATGGGGCTGATCCATCTTGCCTTAGCCGCCTTGCCCAATCTTTGGATCTGCGGGCTTTGCATTCTGCTCTACGGCGGGCTGGATTTTTGGTATTTTTCCACCGCCGCCTTCCGCCTCTCCCAATCGGCGCCCAAAGAGCAGATTACCGCGGTGATGGGGCTTTATACCGTTGTTACCGTCGGTGCGATGCCTATCGGCGCCCTATTCTGGAGCTTTGCCGCCAAGCGGTTTGGCTTACCGATCGCCCTTTGCGCCATCGGCATCGGGCTGATCTTACTTGCTGTTTTAAAATTATTTATCAGAAACGGAGCTTTTCATGAAACGAGTTTTAGAGATCTTTGAAGAAATTTCCGCCATCCCCCGCGGCTCAGGCAATACCGCCGCCATTAGTGATTATTGCGCAAAATTTGCCCAAAACCGCGGTTTCGAGGCGTTGCAGGATGAATATCATAACTGCCTGATCCGCGTGCCTGCCACCCCCGGCAAGGAGGAGCATCCCACCCTCATTTTGCAGGGGCATCTGGATATGGTCTGCGAAAAAGAGGCAGGCAGTACCCATGATTTTGAGACCGACGGCCTCAAGCTGATCTATGATGGCGATTCCCTCTCTGCCGAAGGAACCACCCTGGGCGGGGATAACGGCATCGCCCTTGCCATGGGGCTGGCCCTTTTGGAGCAAAAAGACCTCTCCCATCCTGCGCTGGAGATCTTCTTCACCGCCGATGAAGAGACAGGGATGGATGGCGCCATCGGCTTCGACGCATCCCTGCTCAAAGGCCGCCTGCTTTTGAATTTGGATTCCGAGGAGGAGGGCGTGATGATCGTTTCCTCCGCGGGCGGACGCAACGTTTCGGCCAAGCTGCCCCTCCAATGGGAGAGCTGCCGAGGGCAGGTCTATCAGATCAAGGTGGATGGCCTTAAAGGCGGCCATAGCGGCGCGGAGATCCATCAGGGCCGCGCCAATGCCAATATGATCTTGGGCAAGATCCTCTCGGGGCTCAACTGCCGCCTGATCGCCATCAACGGCGGGCATAAAGCCAATGTGATCCCCGGGGAGGCCACCGCATTGGCGGTGATCGACCATCCTATCGAGGGCGCCGATCTCACCGCCCTTTTCCGCCGGGAATACGGCGACCGCGATCCCAACCTCACCGTTACCGTTACCACCGCCACCGCCGAGAAGATGATGGTGAAGGAATGCTCCGAGCGGGCAATCGCCCTGCTCGCATCCCTGCCCGACGGTGTTCAGAAATGGGGCGAAGAGATGGAGGGCTTGGTGGAAACCTCCCTCAATTGCGGCATCCTACGCACCGAGCAGGAGGAGCTTTACCTTCTCACTTCCCTCCGGAGCATGAAGAACGCCGAGCGGGACGCACTGGCCGAGCGGGTGCTCACCCTTTGTGAAAAAAGCGGTTTCACCGCCCAATCCGATGGGGCATACCCCGCCTGGGAATACCGCGCAAACTCCCCTCTGCGGGAGATCGTGGGCAAGGCTTGGGAAGAGCTTTCAGGCAAAAAAGCCACTGCCATCGCCCTCCATGCAGGCTTGGAATGCGGCCTCTTTGATGAAAAACTATCGGGGCTGGATGCCGTTTCCATCGGCCCCAATATGAAGGATATCCACACCCCCCGCGAAACCCTTTCCATCTCCTCTTCCGAGCGGGTCTGGCAATGGGTGCAGAAAATCATTGAAAAAATTTAAAAGGCCTTCGGCCTCGATATATTCCAAACCCCTCTTGCCAAAAGCAAGAGGGGTTTCTATCAGCTCAAACACCATTCATTTGGGTCGGAGCATTCAGTACAATTTAATTGTTTTCTTTATCTCATTGGAAGGCTCAACACAATTCATTTGTGTTGAAGCATTCAGTACAATTTAATTGTACTCTTTATCTCGATGGTGAACTCAACACAATCCATTTGTGTTGAAGCATCAGTACAATTTAATTGTACTCTCTATTATCCTATGGCCATCGTACCAATTCATTTGGTTCAATACAATTTAATTGTACTCTCCATAATCCTATGGCCGGCGTACCAATTCATTTGGGTCGTATCACTCTCCATGCGCCTTGTAGGGGGTGCCGTCCTCGGCGCCCCGCCGATCTTTCTGCAACACAATTCATTTGTGTTAAGAGTACAATCAAATTGTACTGTTCTCCTCAAGACAGATGTTTGATAAAACTCGTTTGTGCAGACCGGGTGGCCGAGGACGTCCACCCCTACAAAAAGAGATGGTGTGTTAACACAAATGAATTGTGTTGGTACAATTTAATTGTACTAACAGCCGATAGTAAAAAACAAAAAATCAAAATGAAAGCGGCCCTCTTGGGCCGCTTTCTTTCCTATTTCTATTTCACGCAGAAATTATAAAGAATTTTTCTCTTTATTCTTTTTTGTTTTTTGCGATCTTCGCCAATATCCGGCTGACGGTTAAAAAAGCCGAAGATTGGATGAAGAATCGGTTTTCTTGACGCTGTAGGCGTACATAGGTACGGTAAGCGGCAAGAAAAGCGATAGCAAAAAACAAAAAATCAAAATGAAAGCGGCCCTCTTGGGCCGCTTTCTTTCCTATTTCTATTTCACGCAGAAATTATAAAGAATTTTTCTCTTTATTCTTTTTTGTTTTTTGCGATCTTCGCCAATATCCGGCTTTTTTACAGGGACTGCTCGGCACGCTCGACCAACTTCTTGGTCATCTGGCCGCCGATATGACCGGCCTGAGCGGAAGTCAGATCGCCGTTATAACCCTGCTTCAGATCAACACCGATTTCGCGGGCAACCTCGAACTTCATCTTATCGAGACCGGCCTTTGCATTGCTCTTAATAGAATTATCCATTTCATTTGCACCTCCTTATTAGAGTTAGAGCGGAAAAGTTTTTTCGTTGCTCTACGCTACTTATTTTGGGCGAAATGGATAAAATCATTCATGCAAATTTTGTCAATTAAAGATCAAATTTTCGTTATCGAAAAGGGCTTGCACTTTGGCCAAGATCAAGCGGTTATAATCGGCGGAAAGGGTGGGATCATATTGAAGCATCCTATGGGCGCACCGATTGGAGAGGGTAAGCAGCTCCATATCGGTCGAGAGCCCTGCGATCTCCATTTTAGGCATGCCATGCTGCATATCGCCCAGAAAGTCGCCGGGGCCGCGGAGCTCCAGATCCTTTTCGGAGATGGCAAACCCATCGGTGGTGGAACAAAAATATTCCAACCGTTCGCGGGTTTTGGGGCTTTTATGATCGCTCACCAAAACGCAATAGGATTGGCGTGCACCACGCCCGACCCTTCCGCGGAGCTGATGGAGCTGAGAAAGCCCAAACCGCTCGGCGTTCATCAAGATCATCAGGCTTGCCGCAGGGACATTGATCCCCACCTCGATCACGGTGGTGGAAACTAAGATCTTGGTCTCCCCCGCAACAAATCTTGCCATCGCCCGATCTTTATCGGCGGGCTTCATTTTACCGTGGATCATATCGGCGGCATCGCCATATTGCTCTTGAAGGGCTTCGAAGAGGCTTTCGGCACTTTCCAGATCGCCATCAGGGTTTTCCTCCACCAACGGACAAACGATATAGACCTGCCCCCCTTGGGCGATCTGCTTTTCCATAAAGCCCTGCAACCGCTCGCGGTATTGGGAATCCACCAGATAGGTCTCGATGGGCTTGCGCCCTGCGGGCAGACCCTCCAAAACCGAAAGATCCAGATCCCCCCAGACCATCAAAGCCATGGTGCGGGGAATGGGGGTTGCGGACATCACTAAGATATGGGGTTTCTCCCCCTTTTGGGCGAGCATCGCCCGCTGGCGAACGCCGAACCGATGCTGTTCGTCGGCAACCACCAGACCCAATTTTTCAAATTCCACCTTCTCCTGCAAAAGGGCATGGGTGCCGATGATGAGGCGGATCTCTCCCCTTTGCAAAGCGGCATAGGTTTCCCGCTTTTCCTTGGCGGTCATAGACCCCACCAAGAGGGCGGTGGAAAAGCCCATTTTTTCAAAAAGCGGACGAAAATATTCCGCATGCTGGCGGGCTAAGATCTCGGTTGGTGCCATGATGGCCGCCTGATAGCCTGCGGAAAGGGCGGCATAGACTGCCTCCCCTGCAACATAGGTCTTTCCGCTGCCGACATCCCCCTGCAACAGGCGGTTCATGGCAAATTCCCCTTGCATATCCGCCAAAATCTCCCCCACCGCTTGAGCTTGGGAGGGGGTGGGCTCAAAGGGTTGCATCCCCCTGAAGCCTTCCTGATAGGGCCCGACGGGGAAGCGGTTTTGGTCCTTCTCCCTGCGGGAATAAAGGCCCAATCCCAATTGAAAATATAAAAGTTCTTCAAAGATCAGCCGCCGCCGACCCTTGGCAATCTCTGCATGGTCGGCGCCGAAATGCACCGCCTCCAACGCCTCCTTCAGGCTGCAAAGCTGATATTTTTCCCGCAGCTTTTCGGGCAGGGGATCGGCAAGGCTTGCCTTCACCCGATCAAAGGCCATCCGCACCCACCAGCGCAGCTGCTTTTGGGTCAGCCCCGCGGTGAGGGGGTAGATGGGCAGAATGCCCGGCTTTGCGCCCTCTTTCAGTTCCTCTGCCTGAGGGGCGGTCATATTAAGGAGCATCTTGCTATCGCACCGCCCATAAAAATTGAAGGTTTTACCTTCCTTTAATTTATCTTTGATATAGGGATTATTAAAATAAGTAAGGGTCATTAGCCCCGAAGCGTCCTCGACGGTGAAGCGGGTTAAGATCCGCCCGCCGCGGATCCGCCGCTCCTCGGGATAGCCCACCACCTTGGCAACGATGCTCACCGGCTCGCCCATATGCATCATCACCTCATCGATGGGGATCACCATCGAGCGATCCTCATAGCGATGGGGATAAAGATTTATCAGATCCGTTAGGGTCTGCACCCCCATTTTGGAAAGGAGCTTTGCCCGCGCCGCGCCGACGCCGGGTAAGGTTGTAACTGCTTGGTTCATGATTGTTTTCCTCCTTTCTACCTTTTAATATACACGAATTGCGCCGATTTTTCAATTAAATCTTGTCTTCTAAAGAAAAATCCATTAGAATATATAGTAAAGGATGTGATTTTTTTGAAATCAATGATCATAACCGGCGGCAGCGGTGCCATCGGGAGCATGACCGCCTATTGGGCGGTTAAAAACGGCTGGCAGGTGGTGCTTGCCTATCATCAAAACGAAACCGCGGCCCGCAACCTGCAGGAGGACCTGCAAAAGCTGGGCGGTAAGCTATATCTTTATCAGGGCGATCTCTGCCAAGAGGCCGACCGCCAGGGGCTGATCGATTTTGCGCTGGAGGCCTGCGGCACCATCGACCTGCTGGTCAATAATTTCGGCGCGGCCCACTATATGGAGTTTTCCCAAGAAACAAGCGATTCCATCGCCGAAGTTTTAATGACCAACCTTCACGCCCATATGGCGCTGACCAATCTTCTGCTCCCCGCATTGCTCAAGCAGAAGAGCGGCGCGATTGTGAATGTTTCTTCTGTTTGGGGTCAGGCAGGCGGTGCCTGCGAGGTAAGTTATTCTGCCGCCAAGGCGGGCTTGATCGGATTCACCAAGGCTCTTGCCAAGGAGCTTGCCCCCTCGGGCATCACCGTTAATTGCGTTGCCCCCGGGTGCGTGGAAAGCAGGATGCTTGGGGATCTGGATCGGGATGCGCTAAAGGAAATGATCCCCACCGGCGCCCTTTGCTCGGGGCTGGATGTGGCAAAAGCCATTCTCTTTTTGGCCGAGCAGGAGCAGATCACCGGCCAGACCCTCGCCCCCAACGGCGGAATGTATATGTAATAGAGGCTGTAAAAATATAACAGAACGTATAAAGACCATGAAAATATACATTTTCATGGTCTTTTTTCTATCTTTTTCCTTAAAAATGCCCCGCCCAACACAAATGATTTGTGTTAGTACAAATGATTTGTACTAACACCCATTTCATTTTTAATACAATTTAATTGTACTCAGTATCTCATTGGGTGTTTCAACACAATTCATTTGTGTTAGTACAATTGAATTGTACTCCATCATTACCATCTGCCCTTGTAGGGGGTGCCGACCTCGGCGCCCCGCTCAACACAATTCATTTGTACTGCGGTGGGTGGCCAAGGATGT
>JAZODI010000022.1:0-6305 GCA_045596965.1 Eubacteriales bacterium
TTTGTTTGAACTGAATCTTTATGAAGATAAGATCATTCAGGATACAACCGTTGAAAGCGGTAATCCTCAAAAAAATAATGCGTTCGGCAGCACAGCCTTTATCGGCAAAACCGATGCATTCGGGGAGCAATGGCTTTATCTTCGACCGGATTTTTCGAATATGATGGATCTGATGAAAAAAAGTATTTGCAAAGCAACATTATATTTCCCCAAATTTAATGTTGCAAAAGTGCCTATTCAGGGATATAAAGCGGTTTCCCGCTTTTGCAGCTTTGGCTCGAATTGGAGCAACAAGATCCCTGCAGCACCAACGACGGTTGATGCGGTCGATCAGGATGGCTATTTGATCTTTGATATTAAAGATCTGGCCACCGAGCAGATCAATCATCAATTTGTTCTAACCAGCGGTTTGATTTTAAAACCGCAGAAAAAAGATGGCGGATTTGCCGCCATCGCAACCGGCGACAATTATTTTGCGCCGATGATTTTTGAAATTAACTACAAATAAAAGAAAGAAGGAAATTAAAAATGAATGAAAACAATAATTTGAATGTTGCGCAAGCAACCAACAGCAGATCTGGCCAGCAGATTTATTTAAGCGGTCAACTTTCTGCAGAACCGCTACCGATGGGTACAAATATTAAATGCCGTATCGTTGATTCTCATGAATGTATCAGCTTTGATCTCCATGTGGGAGATTTGCCGTTTAATTGCGAAATTAAGGTTAAGGATGTTAACGGTATCAACGGGGCGGTTTTTGAAGCTCATTCGCATACGGTTGCTTCATACTATGAAAACGGAAAACTGAAAATGAGTTTTAAGGCGAAGGCCGGTAAAGATTATAGCATCCTATTGTTGTCATCGGATACGTTTGAGGGAAACTTTACCTTAAGTGTAACATCCGATGCAAGTGAGGAAGAGGTGAAGAAAAGTCTATTACGTCGCGCCATCGAAGATGCAAGAAGAACGAAAAATGGAAAAATTTTCGTAGCTGACCCGGTGGATGTCAGTACCGGGGCGCATGTTATTCAAAATAATCTGATGCAATTTTTTGACGGCCAAAAAATCTCTTTTTCCGCTCATTATGATTCCACCTCGTTGGTATCCGGATCGTTGGGTACAGGTTGGTATCATAATTATGAAAAATGGCTAATTGCAACAACAACCGAGGCAATTTTATATTTAAATCCCCATTGCTATCAGCGCTATGATTCTACGGATGGCGGGCAGACTTATACATGCAGTACACCAGGCCAGCAAGGCAATACCATTTCAAAAGTCAATAATGAATACAAGATCAATTATAATAATGAGCACTATGAGTATTATGATGAATACGGAATCTTATGCCGCATGGTTGACCGCCATTCCAATGTGATCTATATTAGCAATACTGCCCAACAATTGGATATTATGGATGGAATCTCCGATAAGAGCATCTATTGCATTAAGGATAGTACCGGTAAAATTGTAGAGGTGAAGGATGACTGTGGCAGAGTGGCCACCTTAGATTATGAAACCATTGAGAATGGTTACAATGAATTCGGTCAGATGCAGTATATCTATCGTTTGGTCACCATCACCGATGTGAACGGTAATAAGTTGTTTTTCACCTATGACCTCAGCCATCGTATTCAAAAGGGGATCGATAGCAATAGCGTTTGCTATTTTGAAAACGTGTATTTTGAAGAAGGGCAGGTTTGCGAGCAGAAAGACGCGCTGGGGAATATAACCAGCTTTCGCTCTCCGGGCACCGCGCAAAGAGTATCGACCAACCGTAATGGGGATCAGAGTATTCGTGTGTTTGATAATAATCGTCGTCTGGTTCAATATACCGATGAAAACGGCCATACGACAACATATGATTATGATACCAACGGTAATCTTATTACCGAGACCGATCCTGCAGGGAACTCCGTTCACTTTGTTTATAATGAAATGAACAAACCCACCCGAATGACCGATAAGAACGGCAATATTACTCAAATGACCTACGATACCGAAGGCAATCTGCTTACCGTAACATATTCTTCGGCCGATGGGGAACTGGTGCAAGAAAGTTTTGAATATAACGGTAGAAACAAACCGACAAAGCATATTGCTGTCGATGGTTTGGTTACCGAATATACCTATGATGGAAACGGTATGCCGACTTCCAAGAAAGTGGGGAATAAAAATGCCTGCACTTATCAATATGTAAACGGCGTTTTGCGGTCGGAAACCGATGCTATGGGAAATAGAACCACCTATAGTTATAATAATATCGGTTTGCCGATATCTAAAACCGATGCGCTGAATCGAACTACTCAATTTGAATATGATAATGCCGGAAATTTGCTGAAGGTAACCGATCCCGATGGGAAGAGCATCACCTATGAATATGATTGCAACAACCAAAAGGTTGCCCAAACCGATGCCAACGGAAACCGAACCACCTATACCTATAACGGAAATTTGAAGCAGACCTCGGTCACTTTGCCCGACGGGAACACCATTCGATATGAATATGATCCCGAAGATCGGATGGTGAAAACCATCGATCAGGCCGGGAATGAAACAGTGATCGAATATGATGCAGTCGGTCAGGAGACGCGGCGTACCTTTGCAAATGAAGGCTGGGTATGGTATCGCTACAATGCTTTAGGCAAAATGATTTTAGAGACCGATAGCATCGGCGGAGATCGAGGGGGAAGCTATGATGCAATGGGGAATCTAATCACTTCCTATAACGGAAATGATTACACCACCTATGCCTATGACTGCATGAATCGGATGATCCGCAAGACCAACGATTGCGGCGGTATCACCACCTATCAATATTCCAAGGCGGGTCATTTACTGCGCGAGACCAATCCCTTGGGACATGCAACCGTTTATACCTATGATGAATACGGCAATAAACTGAGTGTAACCGATGCAAGGGGCAACACTACCACCTTCACCTATGATGCAAATAATAATCTGCTTTCAACAACGGATCCCCTCCAGAGCACCACTACCTTTGAATACGATTGTTGCAATCAGCTCACAAAGGTGACCGATGCAAACGGCCATGCGGTAACCTATGGTTATGACGCTTTGGGCCGCCGCACCACCGTTACCGATGCCAAGGGCAATACCATTACTACTGCTTATGATGCCAACGGTAACGTGCTCTCCATTACCGATGCCAAGGGCAATGTGGTATCCCAAAAGACCTATAATGCTTTGAATCTGCCGGCAACCTCTGTGGATGCCCTGGGCAGTAAGAGCTATACCTATAATGCGCTGGGCAAGGTGGCGGAAATTTTGGATACCAACGATCAGAGCAAAAAGATCTTTACTTATAACAACATGGGATGGAATACAAAGGTTACCGACGAAAAGGGGTTGAACAGCCATCAGTTCTATGATGCGATGGGGAATGTAACCGGTAAGAGCGGCCCGTTGGGCGGAGGAAGTTATGCTTATTACGATGGCGCGGGTAATGTTCTCGGCGCAGGAATCAATGGTGTACGCGCCTTGCTTTATTCCTATGGTCCCATGAACCTGGTGAGCGATTGTCTCAACGGCAGGCAGCAGATGCACTACTATTATTATGATAATATGGGGCAGTTAATATCGACCGTTGATCCCGATGGCTCGGCAGAGTATACCTATGATGCCAATGGGAATCGGGCAGTTGTTTGCGATGGCGATTGCTGTATTATCCGTGCTTATGATGCGTTAAACCGCATTATCAGTTGTACCGATACCGAGCAAAGAACCTTGCAGTATCAGTATGATGGGGTGGGTAACCTCACTCAACTGACCTACCCGGATAATTCCAAGGTAACCTATGGCTATGATGTTAATAACAACCTGATCTCGGTCATCGACTGGGCGGGCAGAACCACCCTTTATACCTACGACGCCAATAATCAGGTGATCGGCATCACCAAGCCGGACGGTAGCGTAACCACCAACACTTATGACGCTATGCAACGTCTGGTCTCCTCGGTGGATCGCTCCGCAAACGGAAGCTTCATTTCCGGTTTTGAGTATACCTATGATCATTTATCGAGAATTGTCGAAGAAAAAGACCTTGCGAAAAATCTCCAAATGCGGTATACTTATGATGAATTATCCAGAGTATGCAATCGCGAAACCACCGATCTCTGCACCGGCGCGGTAACCAACGAAAGCTTTTCTTATGATGGGGCAGGGAATATTACCTCCGCCGCCGGAAATAGTTGCTTTGGATATGATGCCAATAACCGCCTGACCATGTATATGGATCAATCGGTTACCTATGATGCAGACGGTAATATGACTGCGGCATTCTTGAATAACCAAACCGCAGCCTTTACCTATGATAGCAAAAACCGCTTGATCTCCGATGGAACCTATACCTATTTCTATAATGCAGAAGATGTGCGGGTTCGGAGTGTGGGGAATTGCGTAGAAAATGTATATACCTATGATACCGTATCCAAGCTCAGCCGCCTGCTGGTAAAGACCACTAACGGAGTAACGACTAAATATGTTTACGGTCTGGGGCTGATCGGGGAAGCCATCGGCAATACCTTCAAGACCTATCATTATGATTATCGCGGCAGTACCGTTGCCATCACCAATGCAAGTGGTGCAGTAACCGATACCTTTTCCTATGATACTTATGGTAAACTGATGGCTCGTACCGGCAGTACCAATACCCCCTTCCTTTATAACGGCAGAGACGGTGTTATGACCGAGCCCAATGGTTTGTATTATATGCGGGCAAGATATTATAGCCCCGAGCTGCGCCGATTCATCAATGCCGATATCCTTGCCGGCGAGATCTCCAATGCCATCACCCTCAATCGCTATGCCTATGCGAACGGTAACCCGGTTTCCAATATTGATCCCTTAGGGTTGAGCGCGGGGAGAAATTTGGGTCCCACTGTTCTTGAAGCTGCATATATGGCTAACCATATTTATTCAACTTATCATCGTGATAAACGCGAGCTTATTGGTGGATGGGTTTTTGTTCCAAGTATGTTGTTTGAGGGGGGAGATGGAATGGTTATGGGGGTTTACATGCGGGAAAAAAATGGCGAGATAGAATATGCCCTTGTTTCTAGAGGGACTACGGATTGGGCATCATCTGATCTTTTAAATAATATATCTCAACCTTTGGGTAAATCAACGGATGCAAAAGCATCATTGGAATTTGCAAAATGGTTTGTTAGTTTGTACCCGGATGCACATATCACTTTCATTGGTCATTCAAAAGGTGGAGCTGAAGCCGCAAATAATGCCATCGCAACCAATCGAGACGCTATTGTTTTCAATCCCTCTCCTACTAATTTTAGTGAATATGGTTTGGATGAAAGTGCTTATACTGCAAACATGGTATCATGTGTTATTGCTGGAGAAGCTGTAGATGAACTGTTTCAAGGTTATTCTGATTTGGATGATTACAAATTCTACATTTCTTCTCCAGTGTCTTTCAAAGAACCGGATGGTTATTTTGAGTCTATTAAAAACAGAATTGATTACGCAAAGAAAAATCATAAAATCAAAACAATTATAAATGCATTGGAATAGGGGAAATAAAACGAGTGAGAAAAAGAGCATTATTTAAAAATAGTATCTTTGTTTATTTAATTGGAACTGCATCTATTCTTTTAACTATTGGAGTATTGATTAACATCTTGTTTTATACTGGAGAAAAACCCAAGGAACCAGTTGTAAAATCGGGCGATTTTCCATTTAAACTTGTTTATGAGGTTGAAGGTGAACGATATACTATAGAAGATACTCTTCTAATTCGTTATGAGGGTATTGGATATGATGCAGAGTCGTTAGAATACTTTAATCAATGGAATCGTATCTACAAAAGTGAATTGGATATTTTATTGCCTAACCCCAGCTACGCAGATAATAAGTTTTATATTAAACTCTATTCTGGGCATAATGATGGTATAGGTTCTATCGATATATGTTTTGATTTGGGCAGTTCTGATTATTACATGGGGATTGAGGAGGATGAAAGTTCTTTTCAAACACAACCGGGGGATATCTATATTTATCCTAGTTTTCAAGTACTATCTGAAAATGAATTAAGTGAAAAACATGGAATCAAAATCATTGAAAAATATGTTTCATCTCCAATAAACACAGAGAACTGATCAATCAGGGTCAATCAAAAGACAGGGGACGGGAAAGACAGGGGACGGTACTGTGTCTTGAAAAAACAAAATAATGTTTCACCCGCATCTACGGATGCGGGTGTTTTCTTTTGGGGAGTTTTTTCGGCGGTATTAAAGAAAAATTTTCAAACCGGACAAATTTTGTCTGGTTTA
>JAZODI010000023.1:0-37928 GCA_045596965.1 Eubacteriales bacterium
GGTGCCGTAGGCGATGACAGGGCCGGCGATCTGGAAGATCTTGGCGCCAAGACCTAAGACAAAGCCTTCGTGCTTAAATTCGATGGCGGCGCTGGCGATGGAATTGGCAAAGCCGGTGATGGGGATGATGGATCCGCCGCCGGCATATTTACCCAGCTTATCATAGACCCCGATGGCGGTAAAGAGCGCGCCCAGAAAGACCATACAGATGGGCAACCAAAGCTTGACCTCATCGTTATGAATCCAATTGCCCAAAAGGTCGCTGATCCCCTGCCCGATGCAACAGATCCCGCCGCCCACCAGAAAGGCGATGATGCAATCCTTGACAATGGGAGAATTTGGCGTTTTTTTCTTCAGATATTGATTATATTCCTGCTTATTCATCTTCATGGCAAATCACCTCGCAAGGAAAGTATTTGCAGACATCAGAAAAATATGCAAAAGAGCGTGTTTGACATTTAGGTAGACAAGATAAACCAATCTGTGATATAATAATTTATTATGCGCTATACTATCAGCGTGATCGTTTGTAAAGGAGAATGGAATGTCTTCGACCAGAAGGAAGTATTTTTTGCGGTTATGGGGAAGGATCCTCGTCTTTGCCGTTTGCCTGGCTTTATGCTTTTTCAAGCCGCAGGTATTTGATATTTTGAAGGGCGGCGCCTTTTTTGCCAAACCCTCTCTGCTCCATATTTTATGGGGGATCTGGGTGGTGGATATGATGCTGCAGATCGTTCCCATCAAGAATGAGATCCCCATCGGGTCGCAGAAACTATTTGCTAACCGTTTTCGCCCCATCCGCGAAAAGATCAACCCTAAGGTGCTGCGGGAGCATATCGCCAATACCACCAAGGCCGCCTATAAGGTCTTGCTCCTTTGGGGCGGGTTGATCGCCATCATCGGCGTTCTTTATTTCAGCAATGTGATCAACGAGATCTGGCTGTTTATGATCGCGGTATTTTTCTATGTTTGCGATCTGATCTGCGTTTTGATCTGGTGCCCTTTCCGCCTGATCATGAAAAATAAATGTTGCACCACCTGCCGCATTTTTAATTGGGACCATTTGATGATGTTTTCCCCGCTGATCTTTATGGGCGGGTTTTACGGGCTCTCCCTTTTTATCATGGCGGTGGCGGCCTGGTCGGTTTGGGAAATTTGCGTGATGCTTTATCCCGAGCGGTTCAGCGAGCTGACCAACGTGGCCTTAAAATGCTCGGAATGCACCGATAAGCTTTGCACCCAATATTGCCAAAAATTGAGATAACAAAAGGCTGTAAAAAACGAAAGTTTTTTACAGCCTTTTTTCTGCGCTCTGTGCCTTTTTTGTTTATCGGATGCCGTACTGTTCAATAATATAATCCATATCTTTATCGCCGCGGCCGGAAAGGCAGATGAGGATGGAACCTTTGCCCATTTTTTCGGCCAGCTTGATGCCGTAGGCAACGGCATGGGAGCTTTCGATGGCGGGGATGATACCTTCCATTCTGGAAAGGCGGAAGAAGGCGTCGATGGTCTCGTCGTCGTTGATAACGTCATACTTAACTCTGCCCAGATCCCGCAGGAAGGCATGCTCGGGGCCGGAGGAGGGATAGTCCAGGCCGGAGGCTACCGAATAGACGGGGGCGGGGTCGCCGTTTTCGTCTTTAAGCATGATGCTGTTGAAACCGTGCATAACACCCTCGGTGCCATACTGCAGGCTGGCGGCATGGTCGCCCAGCTTGGTGCCGCGGCCCAGGGGTTCGATGCCGTAGATATCCACCGCATCGTTTAAAAATCCTGCAAAGAATCCCGCGGAGTTGGAGCCGCCGCCCACGCAGGCGACGATCGCATCGGGCAGCTCGCCGGTCATTTCGGTAAACTGCGCCCGCGCCTCGATGCCGACAACGCTTTGGAAATCGCGGACCATCATGGGGAAGGGATGGGGGCCGACCACCGAGCCGATGCAATAGATGCTGTTTTCATAATCCTTGGCATAGGCCTCAAAAGCGGCGTCTACCGCCTCTTTGAGGGTGGCAAGCCCGTGGGTTACTTCCACAACGTTTGCGCCCAAAATCTTCATTCGGGCCACATTGGGGGCCTGCTTCTTGATGTCCACAGAACCCATATAGATATCGCATTCCAAGCCGAAATAGGCCGCCGCAGTTGCCAACGCAACGCCATGCTGACCTGCGCCCGTTTCAGCGATCAGCTTTTTCTTGCCCATATATTTGGCCAGCAACGCTTCGCCCATGCAATGGTTGAGCTTATGGGCGCCGGTATGGTTGAGGTCTTCCCGCTTAACGTATAACTGAACGCCGTTGCCGATGCTGTTGGAAAGGCGCTCCAGATGGGTAATGGGGGTGGGGCGGCCCTGAAATTCCTTGCGGATGCGGCGCAACTCATCGATGAACTTTCTGGATTTGCAGATGGTGAAATAGGCATCGTTGATCTCGGCCATGGCCTTTTTGAGATCATCGTTGACATAAGCGCCGCCATAGGGGCCGAAATAGCCCTCCTTATTGGGATAGTTTTTAAAATAGGTATCAAAATCGACATTATTAAATTTCATAACCATTCCTCCAATAAATATATAAATATTATCTTTAACCAATGAAAAATCCCATACCCTCCCGCGGGGAGAGTATGGGACAGAAAAAACGAAGTTTTCTGCGGTGCCACCCATATTGATGAACAGTTCATCCGCTTATGCCGCACGATCATGCGGTCCGTGGCGATAACGGGCACGTCCCGTCGGCTGCTACTGGCGAAATTCATCGCGTTCGGCCGCCCTCGTAAGCCCATTCGGAGTTTCTTATCACTGCCGCAATCTCAGCGCCTGCGGCTCTCTGGGAGTTTCCAAAACTCTTACTTACTCTTACTCATCGGTTTCCTTAGAAAATAATATAGCATACCCCAAAAAATCTGTCAAGGGTAAAAAAATCAGTTTGCGGGTAAAAGGGTATTTTCTTGGGTGAGGGTATCGCCCACCTCAACCCCTGCAAAGTAGGCGTCAAAGATATCCCTTGCCACCGAGCCGACATAGTTGCCGTGGGCACCGTGCTCCACAACCACGCTGACGGCGATCTGCGGATCATCGGCAGGCGCAAAGGCAACAAAGATACCGTTGGCCGTCCCCTTGGGAACCGAGGCGGTACCGGTTTTGGCGCCTGCGGTGATGGCATAGGAGTAACCGAAAACACCCGCGGCGGTGCCGGTGGTGGCGCAGGCCAGCATACCGTCCATAATGGCATGGTAGTTCTGATCCTTCATTTTGAGGTTATCCACCACCTTGATCTGCTCTTCCTGAACGCAGACCCCGCTGGTGGCGTCATAGATGCCCTGCACCAGATGGGTGGAATAGCGGGTGCCGCCGTTGACGATGGTGGCAACATAGTTGGCCAACTGCAAGGGGGTAAAAAGGTTATCCGATTGGCCGATGGCCGCTTGGAGGGTATCGCCGGGATACCAGATCTCGTCGATGGTCTGGCGATAGGCAGGGCCGGCTAAAACACCGTCTTCCTCGCCGATCTCCACTCCCGTTTTGACTCCAAGTCCTAATTTTTTGCAATAGCGGTTGAGGGAATCGATTCCCATGCGGTCGGCAACCTCATAGAAATAATAGTTGCAGGAATTTTTCAGAGCGTCCACGATATTTTGCAGGCCGTGGCCGCGGCCGTAGTCGGTATAGACCCAGCAGCGGGGGGTATAGCTGGGGGCATATTTGGTATAAATTCCCGTATCGCGGATCTGCTCGTTGACGCTGATCACTCCTTCTTCCAAAGCGGCAATGCCCGAAGCCATCTTGAAGGTGGAACCGGGGGCATAGGTGCCGTAGAAGGCGCGGTTGAAGAGGGGCTTGGTTTCGTCGGTGGCAAGTTTGGTGTAGTCGTTCTCGTATTCGGTCTGGGTATAGGTGGGATAGGTGGCGCTGGCTAAAATGGCGCCGCTATGGATATTGATCGCCACCACCGCGCCGGCGTTGGCATCCTCGCCGTCCCGCCCCGGCTCGCCCGAGCGGCGAACAATGGTATCAATACATTCTTTGAGGGAGTTCTGGGCCACCTTTTGCAGGTTACTGTCGATGGTCAAAACGACGTTATTGCCGCTTTTGGCCTCCTCTAAGGTGGTAACATTCAGTACCTTTCCGTCGGAATCCCGCTCGATAACGCGGGTTCCGTCGCTACCCTTGAGTTGGCTCTCCATGGCTTTTTCGATGCCCGATTTGCCGATGGTATCGTTCATTTTATAGCCCTTTTGGGCAAGCGCTTCATATTCTTCCGCATAGATCTTGCCAACATACCCCAAAAGATGGGGCGCAATGGAGGGATCGGTATAGGAGCGGATGGGCTGGGTATCGATGTCCACGCCCGGGAATTCATCGGAAAGCTGCTTGACTGCCGCAACGATATCAACATCCACATCCGATGCAAACTCATAGGGATTATAGAGAGAGAAGGTGGTCTGAGTCATCTCATACCGCACCCCGGCGATCTTGCGTTGATCGGCGGGAGAATATTCTTCCAGATCGTATTTTTTGATCAGCGCTTCCATCGCCTCCGCGGCAGAAGGAGTTCCCTCCAGCTTGAGGGTGGAAAGCAAGGCCTTCATTTCCTTGCTTGAATAATCGGTATTGGTCCATTGGAATGGTTCGGTGGCGGAAAGGGGGAGATGGTCATAATAAGCGGCCTTATGCTCCTCCATCAGCCCGATCAGGGATAAAATAATATCATTTTGCTGTTCCGCGGGCATCAGGGCGCGGGTGAATTTGATGCAGTAGCCGGTGGTGTTGGATACCAGGCTGACCCCGTTGCAATCATAGATACTGCCGCGGGAGGCGGTGATGGTTTCGGTGGAATAGATCTTTTGCTTGGATTGCTCTTTATAATAATCGCCGTTGACAAGTTGCAGGCGGATCATGGTGACCAGATAGCAAAAGAAGACCAAAACCACCAGCGCCACCACCAGGATGGCGCGGAATTTTCCGTTTTTGAAGGTCATTCCAGTTCCTCCTTTGCGCGGAATTTGAAGTCATAATGCCATAAGATCCAATAAAGGGGGAAGGCAAACAAGCCGGTAAAGAAAAAGGTGGGCAGGATCTGATGGATCAGGGCAGAGCCCAAGGGCAGGCTTTCCCAAAGGAGCAGATGGTAAAGATAATCCAGAAGCTGCTGCAGAAGGGTCAGCCCCAAGGCGGTAAACAGATAGACGATGAATTTACGTTGAAAAATAAGCTCCACCAGGATGGCAAGAATATAGCCTGCAAACATAAAAAGGATGGCATCGGTCCCCACCAGTGAGGCGGTGGTGAGCTGAGAGAGCAGGCCCGCGATCAAACCGAACCATGCGGCAAAGGCGGGACTTTCAAAAAAAGCGATCCCCACCGATAAAAGCAATAAAAGAGAAGGCGCACACCCTAAAAAGCGCACGCCAAAAGCCGGTACACTTTGCAAAACAAAGCATACCAGCGTTAATACCACATATAAAATAAATTTCCAATAACTTTTCGGTCTGCTGAACATTATTGCTCACTTTCAAAGTTGGTGATAACAAAAACAGTGCTGACCTCATCGATATCCACCGCCGGTTCCAAAACAGCGTATTGGGAGATGCCGTGGCTTTCGGTGCGCAACTCCCGCACCCGCCCCAGCAGGATCCCCTTGGGGAAAACGCCGCCCACGCCGCTGGTTTCCACTGCGTCGCCGCTTTGGAGGACAACCCCGGTATGGAGATAGGCCAGCTTCAAAAGCCCCTGCTCCGAAAGGTCATACTCCCAATCCAGCACGCCGACGTCCCGGGTGCGGGTAACGATGGCGCCGATCTCGCAGGAGGAATCCAAAACAGTGGAGACCTTGCTCCAGGTCAGGCCCAGCTCGCTGATGTAGCCAACAACGCCGTCCGCTGTCATAACAAGGTCCTTCTTTTCCAATCCGTCGGCCGAGCCTTTGTTGAGGGTGAGGGTATGGGAATAGCCGTTTTGATCGCTACCCACCACCAAACAGTCTTCAAAGACAAAATCCGAATGCTCGGCGGCAATGCCCAGCATCGCTTTGAGGCTTTGATTTTCGGTGGCATAGCCTTCCGCATCGCGGATCAACTGCCCCACGCTGGCAAGCTGCTGCTTGAGCTTGGCGTTTTCCGCTTCCAGCTCCTCATAGTCGGTATATGCCTTCACCAGGTTGCCGCCGTATTTGATAACGGTGGAGCAAAAACTCTGGATGGGCGTAACCAAAGAACCGGCGATATTTTCAAAGATGGAGAGATGGCCGCCGGTTGCGGTATCCAGGGTAAGCATCCCCAGCAAAAGCGCGGCAACAACGCAGATGGATATGAAGGTTTTTGATTTAAAGAATCCGCCCATTATCGGGTGAGGGAGGCCCAGAGCGTAGGATTCTCCAGGCTCTTGCCGGTGCCCAGTGCAACGCAATCCAAGGGATTTTCAGCGATATAGACAGGCATACCGGTAACTTTATTGATCAGGATATCCAGCCCGCGCAGCAGCGCACCGCCGCCGGTAAGGGTGATACCATGGTCGATGATGTCCGCCGCCAGCTCGGGGGGCGTATCTTCCAGGGTCTGCTTGATGGCATCGATGACGACCTGCACCGATTCGGCCAGAGCTTCGCGGATATGAGCGGCGCTGATATCCACATTTTTGGGCAGGCCGGTGATCAGGTCGCGGCCCCGCACGCTCATGGAGCCTTCGTTTTGATAGGGATGGGCGGAGCCGATCTCAAATTTAATTTCTTCTGCGGTGCGATCACCGATCAGCAGATTGAAATGCTTTTTAACATAGGCAACGATGGCGGCATCAAAGGAATCGCCTGCCACCCGCACCGAGCGGGAGGAAACGATACCGCCCAGGGAAATAACGGCCACCTCGGAGGTGCCGCCGCCGATATCAACAACCATGCTGCCCGTCGGCTCACCAACAGGCAGACCTGCGCCGATGGCGGCCGCCAACGGCTCTTCGATGATCCGAACGTCCTTGGCCCCGGTCTCATAGGCGGCATTTTCCACCGCGCGGTGCTCCACGTCGGTAACCCCGAAGGGGATGCAGATCAGGATGCGCTTTTTGGTGAAGGCATTATGCCCCATGGTCTTGCGAAGAAAGAAGCGGAGCATGGCGGCGCCGCTTTCGAAATCGGCGATAACACCCTCTTTGAGGGGGCGAACAGCCCGAATGCTATCGGGGGTACGGCCGATCATATCCTTTGCTTCCTGACCCACCGCAACAACACGGTTGGCGGCGGTATCGATGGCAACAACGCTGGGCTCCCGCAGGATGATGCCCTTGCCGCTGCGATAGACAATGGTATTGGCGGTGCCCAAATCGATACCGATATCGGTATAGTTGGAAAATCGGGGGAGCTTGAGGCTCTTCATATTTTTAACGAAATCAAACATGGTAAATCTATCCTTTCAACTGGGTTATAACTTGCTCAAATTTTTCGGTGGGGAAGCCCATGATATTATGATAACTGCCGCAGATCTTGCAAACGAAATCGGTTTCCTGAATGCCGTAACTCCCGGCCTTATCCATGGGCTTGCCGGTGGCAATATAAGCGGCGATCTCTTCGCTGGTCAAGGGGCGGAAATGCACTTCCGATCGATCGGTAAAAACGCGGGATACCCCATCCTTTTCAAGATATACGCCGGTATAAACTTCATGCACATTGCCGCTCAGGGCGCAAAGCATCTGCTCTGCTTCCCGGGCTGATGCGGGCTTGCCCAAGATCTTGCCTTGGAAGGCAACCACCGTATCCGCCGCGACCAGCAGAGCGCCGCTTTGGTTTTTCACCGATCGCCCTTTTCCTTCCGCCAGGGCGGCAACCAAAGCCGCAGGCTCTTGGATCAGGACCTGCCCCTCATCAAAATCAGGGCTGATAACGGTGATCTCATGGCCCAGCTCCTCCAGCAATTGTTTGCGGCGGGGCGAGCCGGAGGCTAAAAGTATTTTCATGAATGGAATCCGATCTGGCCCATCTCATATTGGGCGAGCTGCTGGCGCAGCATTTCATTTTCAAGCTGCAGCTTGCGCTGGGCATCGGTGCTGGCTTCCAGCTGCACCAGATAGTCCCGCATCTCTTCCCGCAGACGAGCGCAGGAGGCCTTATTTTTTTCGTTCTCGTCGCAGAGATCCAGGCAGCTTAAAATCGCAGCCAGGCCGAAATTCAGCTTACTGCTTCCGCTCAAAAGCGTGCGAATTTTAGTATCGACAGTGTTGGCGAGCCGAAGGGTATACTCCCGCTCTTCGTCGGTAGAAACAACAAATTCATGGCCGGCAATGGAAATACTGATCTTATTCTTTCCCATAACATCCTCCCCTAAAAATCTTTTACTAATTTATTATAAAGTATAAGACAAAATATTTCAAGATAATATTTGACATGAATTGCAAAATTATATACAATAAAGCGGAGGTGAAAGAGATGCAGTTTTTTGAATATATGTCGGCCGCCCTCGGTCAGGTATCCATCCTGGCGATTTTGGTGGCGGTGGGCTATTTTTGCGATAAGGCAAAGCTTTATACCGAAACCACCGCCAAGGCCTGCAACGATCTGCTTTTTTATATTATAACCCCCGCGGTGATCATAAACTCTTTTATGAATGTGGAGTTCACCAAAGAAAACGGTTTTTCTTATCTGATCTTCTTTGGGATCATTGCGGCATTTCATGTTTTGGGCGCATTGGTCACCAAGCCGCTTTTTCGCTCCTCGGGAGAGAATCGCTCCATCTTTCAGTATGCCGCCATGTTTGGCAATATGGGCTATATGGGCCTTCCCTTGGCCAAGGCGGTAGCGGGAGATATCGGCGTTTTTTATTGCTCGGCGGCGGTGGTGGTTTTTAATATTTTTGCCTTTACCTACGGCATCCGCCTGATGGAAAAAGGGTCGGGCAAGCTGGAATGGAAAAAACTGCTCATCAACCCCGGAACTTTAGGCATTTTTATCGGCCTGCCCCTCTTTTTGCTGAATCTGCAACTCCCTGCGGTGATCGGCAAACCCATCGAATATCTCGGCAGCCTCAATACCCCGCTGGCGATGCTGATGTTTGGCACCTATCTGGCTCATACCGATCTTTTGGGAATGTTTCGCCAAAAGGAAAATTATATCGTTGCCGTTGTTAAACTTTTGTTGCTCCCCTTGGCGTCTATCGGTGCTTTATGGCTCTGCGGTGTGCGCGGCGCCATGTTGGTAACTGCCGCCGTTTGTTGCGGCGCGCCTACCGCCAATAATACCGCCATGTTTGCTGCTAAATACGGCCGCGATACCGGCACCGCCTCCAAGGTGAGCGGATTTACGAGTATACTCTCGATCATCTCTCTCCCGATATGTATTGCATTGGCCGATTATATCGGGTAATGGATAAAACCGTTGAAATGGGCGCATCTTTCCATTTTCCTTATTCGACGTATCGACATACGCCTTCGGGATCTTCTTCACTCCCCGTTTGCAACATCAAAAAATTCTTCGTGCAATACACTCGATATTTTTTGTGTTGCGGCACCTGCTAACCTGCTTCCTTTATCTGCCCTCTGGCAGCGGTCGCAGTCGCTACCCATTTGAACGGTTTCAAGAAATTTAAAATATAGAAGCCGCCCGAAAAGGCGGCTTTTTTAGTCTTTTGAGATGGCTATTTTTTGTTTGAATCTATTTTGAATTTTGGTTTGGGCGGAACGGATAGATCGGATAGTTCTATCTGAAGTCTGCTGATATATGAATCACATTTTTGGGTTGCTTTTTCTTGTGTTAAAGAACAGTTTCCTTGTTCCCAATAAATGCAAAACCCGCTTTCGGAACAAGATCCTTTTTCACCATATTGCATTATTATCACCTCGGTTTCGATGTCATTATACGATATTGTCTATCAAATAGCGATAGTTATCAATCAGAAAGTTTATGTTTTATATCATTTAGCATAAACTTTTATTGAGGTGATTGATATGCCAAAGAGTGCAAAGATTTCGGTTGAAAACCGCGATAAATACATTGAGATCGGATTGAATATTGCTTTTTATCGCAAAAAAGCCGGCATGACCCAGGAGCAGTTGGCAGAGAAGGCAAATTTGAGCCGTAATTTTATCAGCACGGTTGAGGCTCCCAATATCGTTAAACCGCTTTCTTTGGAGTCCTTATTCAATATTGCCCAAGCGATGGGGATCGAACCTTATAAACTCTTAAAATTCAGAGATTAAAAAACGCCGTTTTAACGGCATATAGCAAAAAAGAACCTGCCTCGGCAGGTTCTTTTTTTATAGTACTCCGCGGTAGTAGAGGCCGCGGGTATAGTCGGCGGGGGGATCGCCGCCCCCTTGGTAGGCATCGATGATGGCGGTGATCTCCTCCGGCGTTTCATCGGTAAAGAGCAACCGCCCGAAGGAAATTCCTGTTTCCTTCCATTCCCGATTGCGGTCGGCCAAAAAGAGGGGAGTGCTGTTAAAAAGCACGCTCCCGCAATCATGTCCGCAGGCGATGGGGAAGGCGCGGCCGGTGCGGTCGGTGAGGGTGGCTCCCTTGCCTTTTTGGCAATCGGAGCCGTTGCGGATGATACAGTTTTCCGTTTCCATCAGGGGCAGCCGCCCATAAACGATGATGCCGCAGGGCAGGGGCTTTTCCAGCCTGCGGATCTGCCGTAAAGTCAGTTCAAAGGAGAGGATGCAATCGGCCAGATCCTGCTCCGCCAGCACCGCCAAAGTATGGCTGTTGGCAATATTAAAAGCAAAGTCGCCATGGGGGGTGAGGCCCGCCGCGCGAACGGGGGCGATCTGCCCCAAATTGCGCACCAAGGCATGGCGAAATCCCATTTCATAAAGGGCTTTGGCCACCTTTTTAAGGCGCGATTCTTCCATCACTGCAGGGAAGAAAACGCCTGCGCGGGGATCTTCGGCAAAAGGGGCGGCCTGCGCGGGATCAGCTCCGTTGAGCCAATAGCGGGAAAGCCGCTTATCCGCGCGGGGGAGCGCCTTTTTGGGATCCCAGAACCAGCCCTCTAAAGTGGGCTTCATGGTGTAATTTTGCACCGCTCCGATCGAAGGAATTGCAGGGTTAAAGGGGTGAGGCTGAGGGGCAAAATGAGCTTCGATCTGCCGAATGGCCTCTCGCCGCAGAGCGTTGAAGGCGGCGGCAGGATAAAAGAGATCGTGGCGGATCAGCGCCGAGCATTCTTCCATCTCAAAGGGGGTTCCGCCCAGCTTGGAAAGGGCGCGAAGAGCATCCTCTTCGGTTACTTCTTTTTTGAGGGCGGGTGCAGGGGGATCGCCTAAGATCTCTGCCTTGAAATCTTCGCATTGAACGGTAAGCTTGCAAAGATCCTCCTTCATAAACAGCCGAAAAGAAACCTTGCGTTTTTTGGGTTCAAACCCTTCCTCCAAGGTTTTGGAAACATCCTTGATCGCTTCTTTATAATCGGCATAGGCGGTCTTGGTTTTGGTGCCAAACATGGCGGGGCCTTTTTGGTCTTTAAGGTATCCTTCGGTAAATCCGTCGCGGGAGAAAATATGCTTCAGGCGGGTGAGATCCTCTTGGGTGGTTTGGATACCGCTGAGGGCTTTGCGATAAGCGTTGGTAACGCTCCCCACATATTCGGGGGATTTCAGCCGCCCCTCGATCTTGAGAGAGGCCACCCCGGCTTGCTCTAAATCCTTTAAAAGACTCAGAGTGCAAAGATCCTTGAGGCTTAAGGGGAATTTCCCGTTTTCATAGGGCAGGCGGCAGGGTTGGGCGCAAAGGCCGCGGTTGCCGCTCTTTTGGCCGATCACCGCCGAAAGGTAGCAGTTGCCGCTATAGCACATGCAAAGGGCGCCATGGGCAAAGACCTCGATCTCCATAGCGGTGTTTTGACAAATATTTTTTATTTCCTCTAAGGTGAGCTCCCGCGCCAGCACCGCCCGCCGAAAGCCCAGCTTTTCCAATTCTTTGATCCCTGCAAGGGAATGGATATTCATTTGAGTGGAGGCGTGAAGGGGGAGCGTGGGGCAGACTGCCCGCAACACCCGCGCCGCACCTAAATCGGCAACGATGGCCGCATCCACCCCCGCTTCGGCCATCTCCTTGGCCAATGCCAGCAGGTCGGGCAGTTCTTCCTCTTTGGTGAGGGTGTTGACGGTAACATAGACCTTTACCTTACGCAACCGGCAGAAGGCGCAAAGCTCCTTCAGCTCTTCTCCCGAAAAGCCTTTGGCGGCGCGGCGGGCGTTGAGCACCCGCCCGCCCACATAGATGGCATCGGCTCCGTTATGAACCGCGCTGCGCGCGGCGGCAAAATCCCCTGCGGGTGCTAAAAGCTCCATAAAAATCTCCTTTTATCTAATGGACTTATTATACATAAAAGGAGAGAATATTTCAACCGCAACTTGACGAACGGTGAAAAAAAGGTTAAAATAGAATGGAACTATTATGTATATGGAGAAATGCTATGAATAAAATCGCAGTTTTCTTTCGCAAATACGGCCATAAGATCCTCACCTTCTGCATCGGACTGGCCTTTTTGAGCGGTTGCGCTTTTTTGCTGGTGCTGGGCGGAAATTGGGTCTATCATCTCTTTAAGCCTGCTCATATTTACGAAGAAGGGGTGGATCCCGACCTCATCTGGGCAGGCGCGCCCTTTGACGATCTGCGCGCTTCGGGCTTGGAGGAAGGATCGGCGGAATATTTTGAGGAATTTATCGGCAATTTCGTTAAGCAGAATTTTCCCGGATTTTCCGATCCCATCGAGCTGGATACCGATTATTTTATAGCTTATGGCATCTGGCAGGCGATCAAGGTCAACGGTCAGGGCGTTTATGCAACGGATGAAGAGGGTATCATCCGCATTCCAAAAGGGGATGTGGAAAAATTTGCACGCTATAATTTTGACTTCCCCGGCGAGATCAAAAACCGCGATGTGGAAGTCGGCGGGGGCTTTGAATATGATTCCCTATCCGGTTGCTATAAAGTGAGCTCGGCGATGGGCAACTCCATGATCGTGCCCAACGTTTTGGATATCAAGAACGATGAGGAAAAAGGGGAAACCATCCTGCTGGTGGATTGCTATCAAAGCGATGGGCTGACCGGCGAGGATATTACCCAGGATCCCACCAAATTTGTAAAACGTATCACCATCACCTTGCGCAAGGTGGAGGAGACCATGACCATCAACGATGAGGAAGTGCCGGTAAGCAATTATCTCTATGTTTCCAGCGCGTTGGTAGACGAGACCGTTTCGGGCGATAAGCTTTCGGATACAGAATAATAAAGGAAAGGGCTGCTGCATCGCTGCGGCAGCCCGTTTTTTAAGAATATGGAAGAAAAAAACATTTCGGCCTACCGTTCCTTTCGGATCGGCGCCTATCGGAATAAATATGAAAAAGCGTTGCTTTTCGGCGGTAGATCCTTCACCTTCGGCGCGCTGATGGTGCGAACGGAATACGCCTATAACACTTTCCGCCAGATGGGTCTGGAAGCGGGAGTGCGGGTCTGCCTTTGGCTACCCGATTGCCCCGATCTGCTGGCTTCTTTTTACGGCCTTTCCCGCCTGGGGGCGGTGGGCGTTTTAGCCCATCCCGATTGCTCCCCGCGGGAGGTGAAAAAGCAGATGGAAGCGGCAAAAGCAACCGTTTTGCTCACCACCGCCGGGCGGTATGCCCGCTATTGCAAGCGGCAGGAGCCTCTCCCTCAAAGCGACCTTATTTTATGCCGCCCCGAGCGGGATATGAAGGGGGCTGCGCGGAGCATTTATCTGCAAAAGGAGCGGTTGGAGGCGGCGGAGGATGAGGGTTATCTGCTGGATCAGATGATGGCGGAAAACCGCTATAGCTCCTTGGAAAAGCCTGCCGCCGAGGATGCGGTGATCCTATTCGGGACAAGCTGTTTCCTCCAAGCCAACCCCATCACCTATCAGGCGGAGGAGCTGGCCGAAACCATTGGCCAATTCTGGCGTCATAAAGAAGAGGTGCAAACGGTTTACGTTGAAAATTCCTTCGCCACCGAAGGGGGATTTTTAGCGGTCCATAGCGCCCTTTCGGCAGGAAAAACGGTGGTCTGGAGCGTGGGCGATCCCATGCTGATGCTCCAAAAGAACCGCCCCGATTTTTTGGTGGCGACCGAAGAATTTTTCTGGCTCTTTCGCCAAAATACCGCGCGGTTTAAAGGGAAATGGGCGAACCTTTCGGGCGGGTACCAGATCGGCAAGAATCTGACGCCCTTGATGGAAAAATTTGCCTCCCGCGCCATGGCTGAATGCGGCGGCGGAGGAGTGCTGAGCGGACCGCCGGTGCCCTTGAAGGTGCGGAAGGAAAATCTTTGCTATATGCGGGATTTCGGGGTTCGATTGGGAGATATGGAGCAGGAGCTTTCCCGCCTCAAAGGGGTGGCGGCTTGCCGTTGCCTGGAGGAGGGCGGCATCCGCCTGCTTTTGGTGCCCGACGGTAAGGAATCAGCGGGGCGCTTGGGGCGAAATATCGCTCTTTGCTGCAAGCGGGAGATGAATCCCCTTCATCTGCCTCGTTCGGTGGAGTTTTGCACTAAACTGTAATTATATAAAATTATAAAAAATACTTTACGAATGTTGAAATTTGTGATATACTACCCTTATTATTCGAAATTTTAGTTTTTTAGAAAGGACCGTCGCATGGGAACTGTCATCAGTATTGTTTCCGGCAAGGGGGGCGTGGGGAAGACCACCTTATGCGCAAACCTTGCTTTTGCCCTGGCGCTGGAAGGGCGATCGGTGATCGCGCTGGATGGGGATCTGGGGTTGCGTAATCTGGATATCCTTTTGGGGCTGGAAAGCAAAGCCCCCTTCGATCTGGTGGATGTTTTGGAGGATCGATGCCCGGTGAGCAAGGCGATCGCGGTGCATGATATTCTGCCCAACCTCCATATGATCCCCGGCTCGGAGGATTATACCGCCTCGGTGGATAAGCGGGCGATGCGTCGGCTCTGCCGCTGGCTGGCGGACCATTATGAATATGTTTTGATCGATGCCCCCGCAGGGGTGGGTGAAGGGTTCCGCAATGCGGTATTCAGCGCCCAGCGTTGCATCGTTGTATCCACCCCCGACCTCACCTCGGTGCGGGATGCGGGGCGGACCGCCGCGATCATCACCGGGATGTGCTCTATCCCGACCGAGCTTGTTATCAATAAGGTGCGCAAGCAGATGATGAAGAAGGGTTATATGCGGAATGTGGATCAGGTTATGGATTCGGTGTCCCTGCCCCTTTTAGGGCTGGTGCCCCATGATGATGATGTGGTGATCTCCGCCAATCGGGGCGGAATCCTGCCTCAGGAAAAATCCAATACCGCCGCCGCTTTTAAGAATATTGCCGCTCGGCTGGAAGGGGAGGATATCCCCCTGGCCGCGTTTTGGAGAAAGTAACAGGAGGATCAAAAAGAGAATGAACATCGCTTTGATTGCCCATGAAAAGAAAAAGGAATTGATGGTGCAGTTTTGCATTGCTTATGCAGGCACCCTTGCCAAGCATAACCTTTGCGCCACCGCCACCACCGGAAATCTGATTTCGGATGCCACCGGGCTGAATATCAATAAAGTGTTGAGCGGCCCCCATGGCGGTGAGGATCAGATCGCGGCGCGGATCTCTTATGGCGAGATCGATGTTTTGCTCTTTTTCCGCGACCCTCTTACCCCCACCACCCGGGAGCGGGAGGAGCTGAATATCCTGCGTCTTTGCGATGTCCATAGCGTGCCGGTGGCAACCAATATCGCCACCGCCGAGGTGATCATCATGGCGCTGGAGCGCGGCGATTTGGATTGGCGCGAAGTCAGCCGTCAATAAATAGTTTATGATCCCTGCTCTTTGAGCGGGGATTTCCTATGTGAATCAGAAGGAGAGATTGATTAAAATGGCTCAGATTACAGCCCCTAAGGGCACCCAGGATATCCTGCCCAAGGAATCCGGCCGCTGGCAAAAGGCAGAAAGCATCATGCGCGAGCTTTGCGCGCAATACGGTTTCAAGGAGATTCGTACACCGGTATTCGAGCATACCGAAGTGTTTGTTCGCGGCGTGGGGGAGACTACCGACGTTGTTACCAAAGAAATGTATACCTTCGAGGATAAGGGCGGCCGTTCGGTCACCCTGCGCCCGGAAGGGACCGCGGGGATCGTCCGCTCCTTTTTGGAAAACGGATTGTTCAACGAAGCGTTGCCCACCAAGCTTTTTTATATGATCCAATGCTTCCGCTATGAAAAGCCCCAAAAGGGCCGCCTGCGGGAGTTCCATCAATTTGGTTTGGAGCTTTTCGGTGCGCCCGATCCCATTGCGGATGCTACCATTATTTCTCTGCCCTACCGCCTTTTCAAAAAGGTGGGGCTGAATAATATTTCCTTAGAGCTTAATTCCATCGGCTGCAAGGAATGCCGCGCAAAATACCGCGAGGCGCTGATCGCCTATTTCCAAAAGGATGAGGAGCAGCTTTGCCCCACCTGCCGGGAGCGGTTGCAAAAGAACCCCATGCGGATCCTCGATTGCAAGAGTGAGATCTGCCGCGGCATCGCCAAGGATGCTCCGCTGATCACCGATTATCTTTGCGGCGATTGCAGCGACCATTTCGAGGCGGTAAAGGAATATCTTTCCGTTATGAAGATCGATTATCGCGTCAATCCCCGCATTGTCCGCGGATTGGATTATTATAACCGCACCGTTTTCGAATTTGTCAGCGATCAGATCGGCGCGCAGGGTACTGTTTGCGGCGGCGGGCGCTATGACGGCATGACCGAGCAATTCGGCGGCGCGCCCCAGCCGGGCATCGGCTTTGCCATGGGCATGGAGCGGTTTATGCTGGTTTTGGAGCAGGCGGGCATTACCCTGGAAGAGGATAACGGATGCGATCTTTTCCTCATTCCGCTGGGGGATCGCGCCTGCAAGGAAGCGGTGCGGATCGCCGATGAGCTTTTGGATCGGGGCGTGAAGGTGCAATATGATCTGCTGCGCCGCTCGGTAAAGGCGCAGATGAAATATGCCGATAAGATCGGCGCGGCCCGCACCATGGTGCTGGGCGATAGCGAATTGGATGAGGGCGCGGCCACCATCAAGAATATGGCCGACGGTTCTCAAAAAAGAATTGCCTTGAATGAATTGCAGGAGGAATTTAACCAATGAGAAGAACAAATTATTGCGGGGAGATCACTCCCGAGCAGATCGGTCAAAAGGTAACGGTTTGCGGCTGGGTTCAGCGTCAGCGGGATCTGGGCGGATTGATCTTTATCGATCTGCGGGATCGCACCGGTTTGGTCCAACTGCAGTTTGATGAATCGGTGAATAAGGAAGCGTTCGACGTTGCCTTCGGTGTGCGCAGTGAATATGTTCTGGAAGTTACCGGAACGGTAGCCAAGCGCGGCGGTGCGGTGAACGAAAACCTCAAGACCGGCGCCTTGGAGATCCTTGCCGATACCGTTAAGGTTTGGGGCAAGGCCAAAACCCCGCCCTTTGAAATTGTTGAGAATAGTAATGTTAATGAAGAACTGCGGCTGAAATACCGCTTTTTGGATCTTCGCCGCCCCGATCTGCAGGGGAATATCCTGATGCGCCATCGCATCACCAAGATCACCCGCGATTATTTTGATGAAAACGGGTTTATCGAGATCGATACCCCCATGCTGATGAAATCCACCCCCGAGGGCGCGCGGGACTATCTGGTGCCCAGCCGCATCCATCCCGGATGCTTCTATGCATTGCCCCAATCGCCCCAGATTTATAAGCAGCTTTCGATGGTGGCGGGCTTCGACCGTTATATGCAGATCGCCCGTTGCTTCCGCGATGAGGACCTGCGGGCTGACCGTCAGCCGGAATTTACCCAGATCGACCTGGAGATGTCCTTCGTTGAGATGGAAGACGTTTTGGCCATCGGCGAAGGCTTTATGGAAAGAGTCTTCCGCGAGGCGCTGGGCGAAGAGATTCAGTTGCCCCTGCCCCGCCTGACCTATAAAGAGGCGATGGAGCGGTATGGCTCCGATAAGCCCGATACCCGCTTCGGCATGGAGCTTTTCAATATCAGCGATATTGCCGAAAACTGCGGATTTTCCGTCTTCAGCAGTGCAGTTGCGGCGGGCGGTAGCGTGCGCGGCATCAAGGCCGAGGGCGGCGCGGCCACCCTCACCCGCAAAGAGATCGATAAGCTGACCGAGCATGCCAGAGGCATCGGCGCCAAGGGCCTGGCTTATATCCGCTGGATGCCCGAAGGCATCAACTGCTCCTTCAGCAAATTTATGACCGAGGACGAAATGAAGGCCATTCTGGAGCGCGCAGGCGCCAAGGAAGGGGATGTTCTCCTCTTTGTTGCCGATGGAAAGAATAGCATTGTTTTGGGCACCTTGGGCGCGTTGCGCCAGATCGTTGCCGATAAATTGGGGATCGAAAAGAAGGGCTATCAGCTCCTTTGGATCACCGAATTTCCTTTCTTCGATTGGGATGAGGAAAAGAACTGCTGGGTAGCCATGCACCATCCTTTCACCTCCCCGATGGATGAATGCCTGGAATATCTGGAGACCGATAAAGCCAACGTCCGCGCCAAGGCCTATGATTTGGTGCTCAACGGCGTTGAGCTGGCCAGCGGCTCCATTCGGATCACCGATCCCGACCTGCAGGCAAGAATGTTTGATATGCTGGGCCTTTCCTATGAGGAAGCTCATCAGAAATTCGGCTTCCTGATGGATGCCTTCCAATACGGTGCACCTCCCCATGGCGGTATGGGCCTCGGCCTTGACCGCTTGGTGATGCAGATGCTGAACCTGAAGAACCTGCGGGATGTTGTTCCCTTCCCCAAGGTGCAAAATGCCTCCGAGCTGATGAGCAACTGCCCCTCCGAGGTTTCCCCCGAGCAGTTGGAAGAGCTGGGGATTGCCATTATCCAAAAAGATTAACAATTTGTTTATAGTATTACCGCAGGCATTATGCTAAAATGAAATCAAAATAACGAAGTTAGGAGAACGTTCATGATTGAGGTAAAAAATATCGTGAAAGCTTATGGCGATAAATACGCTGTAAACGATATCTCTTTCAAAATCGAACCGGGCGAGATCGTTGGTTTTCTCGGCCCCAACGGTGCCGGTAAATCCACCACCATGAATATCCTCACCGGCTACCTTTCCGCCACCAGCGGCACCGCCTATATCGATGGGATCGATATTTTGGAGGATCCCACCGAGGCCAAAAAGCGCATCGGCTTTTTGCCGGAGCAGCCGCCCCTTTATATGGATATGACGGTGAAGGAATATCTGGAGTTTGTTTATGATCTGAAGGGTTGCAAGTTCCCCCGCAAGGAGCATTTGCAGGAGATCTGCCAGCTCATCAAGATCGAGGATGTTTATAACCGCATGATCAAAAACCTTTCCAAAGGTTATCGTCAGCGCGTGGGCTTTGCCCAGGCGTTGGTGGGCAATCCGCCCATCCTGATCCTGGACGAGCCGACCGTCGGCCTGGATCCCCGCCAGATCATCGAGATCCGCAACCTGATCAAAAAGCTGGGTAAAAAGCATACCGTTATTCTTTCTACCCATATTCTGCAGGAGGTGCAGGCGGTCTGCGATCGGATCATTGTTATCAATAAAGGTCAGTTGGTAGCCGACGGGAATGCCGAGCAGCTTACATATAAGACAGCGGGCAACCGCCGCCTGGTGGCCCGCATCGCCGGCGGAAAGACTGAGATCAAAAAGGCCATCCGCGCCCTGGACGGCGTTCTGGCCGCCGATGAGCTGGGCCAGAAGGAGCAGGGAACCACCGATTTCCTGATCGAATGCCAGCCCAGCGTGGATATCCGCAAGCCCCTCTTCCGTATGTTGGCGGAGCGGGGTTGGCCGTTGATGGGCCTGAAATCGATGGATATGTCCTTGGAGGATGTATTCGTCAATTTGATTGCCAACGAAGGGGGGGCTGAAGCATGATCGCTGTATGGAAAAGAGAGCTTCGCTCTTATCTCAAATCGCCCGTAGGCTATGTCTATCTGTTCCTCTATGCTATTTTGGCGGGTTATTTCTTCAGCGCCTATAACCTGCAGCAATATAGCTCCGAGGTTTATTACTATTTTTATGTCAGCAGCTATGTTCTGACCCTGGCGATCCCCATCCTCACCATGAAGCTTTTCCCCGATGAGCGCAAGAATAAGACCGATCAGATTTTGATCACCGCGCCCATCAGCATCACCAAAATGGTGATGGGTAAGTTCTTTGCCGCCTATTCCATGTTTTTGATCAGCCTGATCCCCAGCCTGATCGCCATGGGCTTTTTGTATGTTTGCGGTAATGTGGAAATGGGCATCATGCTGGGCGGTTATGCGGCCCTGCTGCTGGCAGGCGCGGCCTATATCGCCGTTGCCATGCTGATGGCGGCTATCACCGAAAGCCAGATCATTGCCTTTATCATGGGCTTTTTTACCCTTTTGATCTTTGCCCTTTGCGAGGTGCTCAAATCGGCGATGAACAGTAATATTGTCGATAAGATCGTCAATGTTCTTTCGGTTTCTTCCCGCTTTTTGAATCTTTCCAGCGGTCTGTTTGACTTTTCTTCGATCTTCTATTTCTTTAGTCTGACCGTTGTATTCTTGTTCTTAACGATTCGTGTGATCGATAAACGGAGGTGGAGCTAATGGCATTCGGAACCAAAAAAGAAAAAACTTCGGCTGCCAAGGGCGTGCCCTTCTTCAAGAGCCGTAAATTTAAGTACGGATCGGTCTCCACCGGTCTGACCATCGCCTTTATTGCGGTGGTGATCATTATCAATGTCATCTTCTCTCTGTTGGCCGACCATTTCTCCTGGAAGTTGGATATGACCTCCTATAATCTCTATAGCATTTCCGATACCTCCCGCGAGACAGTCAATGCCCTCACCAAGGAGAATAAGATCGATATTACCGTTGTTTATAACGAAGAGGATTTCCCCGAGCAATTGGGCGAGACAATCAAGCGGTTCTCCGCCCTTTCTTCCAATGTGAACTATAAGTTTGTGGATCCGGTGGTCAACCCCTCCATCCTGACTGCCTTCGGCGAGGAATATACCATCTCCGAAGGCTCGGTTGTGATGGAAAACGGCAGCCGTCGGCGGGTCATCACCCCCGATAATATGCTGGAGCAAAATCAGGAAACCGGCGATATTACCTATAAGATGGAAGAGGCATTGGTCTCGGCCCTCCTTTATGTTACCAAAGACGAGATCCCCAAGACCTATTTCATCACCGGCCATGGCGAAGCGGGCTATGAATCGCTGATGGGTCTTATTGCCAATAACGGCGGGGATGTGGAAGAGGTTCAGCTCAATCAATTGGAAAAGTTCGATGATCTCGCCCGCGTAATGGTTATCTGCGGCCCCATGCGGGATTATTCCGAAAAGGAGATCCGCCAACTGCAGGATTTTATTTCCAATGATTATAACTATGAGCGGGATATCTTCTATTTTGCCAATCCGGAAGCTTCTGCTATGCCCAATCTGGAGGCATTTTTGGCCGATTGGGAAATTAAGATCGAAAAGAATCTCGTTTTGGAAGCGGATGATTATAGCGCTTCGGCTTATGCCACCAGCACCGCAACCGTTCCCCTTTACGTGATTCCTTCTTATACCGATTCCGAGGTCAGCGGCATCACCATCCAGCCTTCTTATCAGAGCGTGGTTCCCAATTCCAGCGCGGTTGCCATTATGGCTAACGATAAGGATATGACCGAAACCGTTGCCTTGATGACCACCTCCGAGGAGTCCTATGCCAAGAGCCTGGAGAGCATCAACGATGGCTACGGCAAGACCAAGGACGATGAAAACGGACCCTTCAATTTGGCGGTTATCGCCACCCGCTACCGCTATAATCAGAGCAACGTTGCGATCGAAAGCCATATTTTCGCGGCCGGCTCGGTGGATATGTTGGGTAAAAATTATGTAAACTATAACGGAAACGGCGAATTTTTGCTGGATGTCTATCAAATGATGGTGGGCGAGTACGATACCGGGATGCAGGAATCCTCTAAAACTGCGTCCTCTACCATTATGATGCTGGATACCGCCACCCAAACCTTATGGTCCATCATCTTTATTCTGGTGATCCCTGTGATCTTCCTGATCATCGGTGCCATCGTCTATATCCGGAGGAGATTCTTATGATAAAGCGTTTACGCCCTATGCTGATTTTGGCGGGAGCGGCATTGGTTTTGGGAATTTTGCTTTGGGTATTGGTCGCCTTTGTCCTCCCCAAGGATGAAGCGGGTGAGGAAAAAGGAAATTCCATTGTTTTGATGAATACCCAACTGACCGACGCTGATTCTATCGAGATCAAAAATAATTTCGATGCCTATACCCTTGTGAAGCATGCGGTGGGTACCTATTACGTTGAAGGCAAGGAAGGCTATTCTGTAAGCGGCGATAGCGTTACCGGCTTGCTGGAAAATGTGGGTAGCCTTACCGCCAGCAAAAAGGTTATTGATCAGCCCAATGAGGAGCAGTTGGAAAGCTACGGCCTCAAAGATCCCCATGGAACCCTCAAGATCAAAAAAGGGGATGAGGTCTATTCCTTCAAGATCGGAACCACCTCTGCCACCGGCAATTATTATATGCAGATGCAGGAAGAATCCACCGTTTATCTCATCCCTGCGGCAGTGCCTGATGTGGCTCTGCTGGCCCGCTATCAGTTCTATCAGAATACCATGATCGATTATAGCGAGGATACATCTGCCATGGAAACCCTTAAAAAGTTTGAGATCAAGGGCGAAAAAGTAGATGAAGAGCTGGTGATCGAAATGAACGTTTTGGAAGAAGATGAGGTCGGAACATCCTATATCCTAACCTCTCCCTTCCGCCATTCCTTATCCACTGCCATGCAGGATAAAATGCTGGATCTGCTCAGCACCCTCTCCACCGCCTCGGTGGTCGGGGATGATACCGGCGCAGAAAGCCTTAAAAAATACGGCCTGGATCAGCCTGCCTATACCTTCTCCTTCACCATGAAGGGCAAGGTGCAAACCGTTCATTTCGGTAAGGTCAACGATGCGGGCAATCAATATTGCTATACCGAAGGGGATAAGTTTATCCATTCCGTTACTGCCGATGATGCCAAATTCCTCGGCAATTCCATCAAGGATTATTGCGAGGATATGATCTATACCCGCGCCGCCGATACCCTCTCGGCCATTCGGGTAACCGGCAACGGCAAGACCTATCAGATCAATATCGGCGATCAGGACGATCTGGGTAACTTCTATGTTACCATCAATAATAAAGTCGTTGATAGTGAACTTTTCTCCGATTTCTATTCCCATATCCTCATCATCGGCATCACCGATATGGGCGAGAAGGGGAGCGAAACCGAGCCCCGCGTAACCGTTGAGATCACCCTCAAAGACGGTACCAAAGAAACCATGCGTTTCTATCCCGTTTCGGAGCTCAAATGCTTCTATGAGATCAATAATGCCGGCCGCTTCTGGGTAAGCACCCTCAACGTGGATAAAATCTTAGATAACGCACAAAAGCTTTATGACGGCGAAGTCATCATGACCGAGTGGTAAAACGCTTTGAAAAGGGGTATCTTTTCCGCCTTCTTCGTTTCGGCGTATCGGTATACGCCGTCAACGAAGAAAACGAAAAATCTACCCCTTTTGAACGGTTTTAAAGTGGTGCGTTTAGATGATTTTTTACTCATTTTTGCAAAAATGCAGAGTTTCTTCTTATTTAATATAAAAAATGCTTGCATTTTTGCATAAAACGTGGTAAACTAACGATAGTATGAATAGCAAGGAGGTTCGTTCAAGGCGAACCTCCTTATCATTTGCATGAAAGGAGCATGGGCGTGAAGGAAAGCATCGCATCCAGAGTGGAGGCGCTGGCGCAGCCGGTGGCGGAAAGTCTGGGATATCAACTGTTTGATGTGGAGTATGTGAAGGAAGGGCCGGATTACTTTTTGCGGCTGTTTATCACCAAAGAAGAGGGAATCGCCATTGATGATTGCGAGGCGATGTCCCGCGCGGTGGATCCTTTGCTGGACGAAGCCGATCTGATCAAGGATCATTATTATCTGGAGGTTTCCTCGGTGGGTTTGGATCGTCCGCTCAAAAAGGAAAAGGATTTTCTCTATTTCATGGGTGAAATGATCGAGGTAAAGCTCTTTCGCCCCCTGGAGGGGACCGACTTTTTGGTCGGCCGCCTGATCGGGTATCAGGACGGAAGGTTTAACATAGAGATGCAAGGGCAGGAATTGGAGCTGGCGGTAAAGGATGCCCGCCTGATTCGCCCCTGGATCGATTTCAGTCAATCTTAAGTAAAGCATAATTTGGAGGATAAAGGAAAAAATGAAGAACGCAGAATTTTTCAAGGCCTTAGATCTGATCGAAGCCGAAAAAGGAATCCCGGCGGATTATATGCTGGAAAAGGTAGAGGCCGCATTGTTGGCCGCCGCCAAACGTGCCTACGGCACAGCCGATAACGCAGAAGTTATCATCAATCGCGAGAAAAACGAGATCAAGCTGATCCAAAAGAAATTGGTGGTTGAAGAGGTTACCGACCCTGCGTTGGAGATCTCTTTGGAAGAGGCCCATGATACCGTTTCCAAGCGCCTGAAGCTGGGAAGCGAGGCCAAGGTGGAGATCAAGACCAAGGAATTCGGCCGTATCGCCGCCCAGAACGCAAAGCAGGTCATCATCCATGGCATCCGCGATGGCGAGCGCGGCCTGCTTTATCAGGAATTCAACAGTAAGGAATGCGAGATCATCACCACCACCGTTAATCGGGTGGAGCCCAACGGCAACGCCATCCTGGATATCGGCAAGAGCCAGGCGATGCTGATCAAAAACGAGCAGATCCCCGGCGAGGTCTTGAACCCCGGTGATTTCATTAAGATCTATGTTGTTGAGGTCCGCAATGCCCAAAGAGGCCCGCAGATCCTCATCTCCCGCACCCATCCCGGCCTGGTCAAGCGGTTGTTTGAGCTGGAAGTGCCCGAGATCTTCGACGGTTCGGTGGAGGTAAAGGCCATCGCCCGCGAGGCCGGCAGCCGCACCAAGATCGCGGTCTATACGCAGGATGAGAATATCGATCCTGTTGGTGCTTGCATCGGGAACCGGGGAATGCGTATCAATAAGATCTGCGAAGAGTTGAAGAACGAAAAGGTGGATGTTATCCGCTTCAGCGAAAACCCTGAAGACTACATTGCTTCCGCCCTCTCGCCCGCAAAGATCCTCAGCGTGGCGGCGGATGAAGCGGCGAAGACCTGCGTTGTCGTTGTCAGCGATGATCAGCTTTCCCTCGCCATCGGCAAGGAAGGTCAAAACGCACGCTTGGCCGCAAAGCTGACCGGCTATAAGATCGATATCAAGCCGCTCTCCAAAGTAGGTGAGTAAACCTTGGCAAAAGAACGAAAAATACCGATGCGGATGTGCCTTTGCTGCCGCGAGATGAAGCCCAAGCGCGAATTGGTGCGGGTGGTTCTCAATAAGGAAGGCGAGATCCGCATGGATCTGACCGGCAAGGCTCCGGGCAGAGGCGCATATCTTTGCCGCGAAGCTGAATGCGTTGCCAAGCTGCAAAAGACCCGTGCGCTGGATCGGGGATTTTCCCGCCCGGTGAGCGATGAGATCTATCAGCAGCTGCAAAAGGAGCTGATGAGCGGTGAATAATAAAATATTATCGACGCTGGGGCTTGCCCGCCGCGCGGGAAGGCTCACCTACGGTTTCGATATGGTTATGGCAGGGCTTAAGAAAACCCATCTGCTCTTTTTGGCAGAGGATTGCGCAGAGCGCACCTGCAGAAATATGGAAGCAGCGGCAAAGGAATATCATCTTCCCTTGCATCGCCTGCCCTATACCAAGGATCAATTAGGCGCCGCAATCGGCACCAAGCCGGTGGGAATCATCGGCGTGGCAGATGCGGGCTTTGCCCGCAGCCTGGCGCAATGTATCGAAGGGGGTAAATAATTTGGAATTAAAATACAGAGTGCATGAATTTGCAAAAGACTTCAACATCAAAAGCGCCGAAATCATGGAGCTTTTGGATAAGGTTGAAAAGAAGGAACGCACCCATATGGCGGTGCTGACCATCCCTGAGCTGGATTATCTTTTCAACCACTATACCAAGAAAAATCAGGTAGAAAATTTTAACGCTTATTTCGCCTTGGCCACCCGCCCGGATCCTGTTTCCGAGCAGCCCAAGAAGGAAGAGCCCAAGAAAGAAGAGCCGAAGAAGGAAGAGCCCAAGAAGGCGGCACCTGCTCCCGCGGCCAAAAAGCCCGAGCAAAAGCCTGCCCAGAAGCCTGCTCAGCAGGCGGCGCAAAAGCCCGCCCAGAAGCCGGCTCAGCAACCGGCTCAGAAAGCGGCGCAGAAGCCTGCCCAGCAGACTGCTCAAAAACCGCAGGCTGTCAAGCCCGTGCAGATGCCCAAAAAGAAGGAAAAGGGCCCCAAGCAGGTGCAAAACGTGGAGCGTACCGTTCGCGTTGTCGATACCCGTACCCAGGATGTCAACCTGGGCAAATATGATGATAAGCTGATGGATCTGGCCAGCAGCCATGAAAGCCGCAATAATTTTGCCTCCGGCAAGCAGAAGATCCAAAAGAAGAAGGACTTCCAGCGTCAGGGGCAGTACGGCAAGAAAAAGAAGGAAACCGAGGCCGAGCGCTTAAAGCGGATCGAACTGCAGCGTAAGCAGGCTAAGATGAAGATCCAGGTTCCCGATGAGATCTCTGTCGGCGAGCTGGCAATGCGGATGAAGGTCAATCTGGCTCAGGTTGTTAAAAAGCTGATGAGCCTTGGCATTCTGGCCTCCGCCTCTCAGATGATCGATTATGATACCGCTTATCTGGTGGCCGAGGAATTTGATATTCGGGTGGAAAAAGAGATCATCCTTTCCATTGAGGATCGCTTGATCGATGACCGCGAGGATAAGGCGGAAGAGCTGGAGAAGCGCTGCCCCGTTGTTGTTGTCATGGGCCACGTTGACCATGGTAAGACTTCCTTGCTGGATGCCATTCGCAATGCAAACGTTACCGCCGGCGAAGCGGGCGGTATTACCCAGCATATCGGCGCTTATAAGGTGCGCTGCAACGGCGAGGATATCACCTTCCTGGATACCCCCGGCCATGCCGCCTTTACCGCCATGCGTGCCCGCGGTGCGCTGGCCACCGATATTGCTATTCTGATGGTCGCCGCCGACGACGGTATCATGCCCCAGACTGTAGAGGCCATCAACCATGCCAAGGCGGCGGAGATTCCCATCATCGTTGCCATCAATAAAATGGATAAACCTGAGGCCAATCCCGATCGGGTCATGCAGCAGCTCACCGAATATGAGCTGGTTCCCGAAGCATGGGGCGGCGATACCATCTGCGTGCCCGTTTCGGCTTTGAAGCATGAGGGTATCGATACCCTGCTGGAGATGGTTCTTTTGGTTGCCGAAATGCGCGACCTCAAGGCCAATCCCAACCGTTTGGCTAAGGGTACCGTTATCGAGGCAAAGCTGGATAAGGGCCGCGGCTCGGTGGCAACCGTTCTGGTTCAGAACGGTACCTTGGAGATGGGCAACATTATCATCGCCGGAACCTCGGTGGGTAAGATCCGCGCCATGACCGACGATAAGGGTCGCCGCATCAAGAGCGCAGGCCCCTCCACCCCTGTTGAGATCATCGGCTTGGCCGAAGTTCCTCAGGCGGGTGATAGCTTCTTCGTTGTTGAAGATGAACGTTTGGCTCGCGAGTTGGCTGATCAGCGCAAGAACGATCAGAAGCTGGCGGCTCAGAGCCAATATAAGGTTTCCTTGGACGATCTGTTCTCCCGCATTCAGGAGGGCAATATGAAGGATCTCAACATCATTGTTAAGGCCGACGTGCAGGGTTCTGCCGAGGCGGTCAAGGCTTCTCTGGAGAAGCTGACCAATGAGGAGGTTCGGGTGCGCGTGATCCATAGCGGTGTCGGCGGCATCAACGAAAGCGACGTTATGCTGGCGGAGGCTTCCGGCGCGATCATCGTCGGCTTTAATATCCGCCCCGATGCCAATGCGAAGGCTTCGGCCGAAAAGGCCGAGGTGGATATCCGCCTCTATCGCGTCATCTACGACTGCATCGAAGAGATCGAGGCCGCGATGAAGGGTATGCTGGCACCCAAGTTTAAGGAAGTTGTTTTGGGTATGGCCGAGGTGCGCCAGACCATCAAGGTTTCGGGCATCGGTACTGTTGCGGGCTGCTATGTTAAGAGCGGTAAGCTGGTGCGTAATGCTTCCGTCCGCTTGATTCGGGATAACATTGTTATCTTCGAGGGCTCTTTGGGCTCCCTCAAGCGGTTTAAGGACGATGTTAAGGAAGTGTTGGAAAACTTTGAATGCGGTCTGACCATCGAAAATTATAACGATTTGAAGGAAGGCGACATGGTTGAAGCCTTCGAAATGCAGGAGATTAAAGAATAATGGCGCATCGAATTGAGAGAGTCAATGAAGAAATCCGCAAGGAGCTGGCGCGGATCCTTCCCAATCTGAAGGATCCCCGCATCCCTTCGCTGGTTTCGATCACCGCGGTGGAGACCACCGGCGATCTGAAGGAATGCAAGGTCTTTGTTTCGGCCCTCAACGGCAGCGAAGAAGAGATGCTGCGGGGCTTGAAATCTTCGGGCAGCTATATTCGGGGCGCGCTGGCGCGCAACCTCAAGCTGCGCTATACTCCCGAGCTGACCTTCTATGCCGATGCCTCCATCAAATACGGTATGCATATCAACCAAAAGCTCCATGAACTGGGGCTGGACGGTACCGGTGAGCAAGATGAAGAAGAATAATTCTTTAAATGAGATCGCCGCTTTTCTGCTGGAGCAGGAGCGGCTGACCCTCCTTTGCCATCACCGCCCCGATGGAGATACCTTAGGGTGCGCCTTTGGCTTAAAGGAACTTTTGGAGCAAAAGGGCAAGGAGGTTTTGGTTCTTTGCGCTGATCCCATTTCGCCCCGCTATCGCTTTTTGAGCGATGGGCAGGAGCGGCTGGAGGGTGAAGCGCAGGGCGCTTTGGTCTGCCTGGATATTGCTTCCCCTTCCATGGCAGGGAAATGGGAAGAATTGGCCTTAAAGGCGGATGTGGTGATCGATCATCACGCCACCAATCCCTTCTATGGAAAAATGAACTATATCGATGCCACCGCGGCGGCGACGGGCGAGATCATGGTGGATCTGGCGGAATTGCTGGGCGGCCTTTCGGGAAAAAGCGCGGCAGCCTTTTATACCGCGATCGCCACCGATACCGGCTGCTTTAAGTATGGCAATACCACCGGCCGCTCCCATCAGGCGGCGGCCAAGCTGATCGCGGCAGGATTTGATCTGCCCGCCCTTAACCGTTGGCTTTTCCAAACGGTACGCAGAGCCGAAACCGAGCTCAACCGCCTGGCGATGGAAACCATCCGCTATTTTGCGGAGGATCGGATCGCGGCGATGCGGATCTCCTTGGAGATGCTGGAGCAAACCGGCGCAGGTGCCGATGAGCTGGAGACCATCTCCTCTCTGCCCGGCCAGATCGAAGGGGTGGTGGTTGCCGCTACCTTTAAAGAACAAAAGGATGGGCAATATAAGGTTTCCTTGCGCACCAACGGAATGATCCATGGCGGCGAGATCTGCGCCCTCTTTGGCGGCGGCGGCCATAAGCAGGCGGCCGGTTGCACCCTTAGCGGGAGCTATGAAGAGGTGGAGCAGCAGATGGTATCGGCGCTCATCAAAGCATTGGAGCAATTATGAACGGACTTTATTTAGTGGATAAGCCCTCGGATATGACCTCCTTTGGGGTGGTGGCGCGGGTGCGCCGCTTAAGCGGAGAAAAATGCGGCCATAGCGGGACCTTGGACCCGATGGCCACCGGCCTTTTGCCGGTAATGACCGGCAAAGCCACCAAGCTCTGCGAGCTTTTTACCGAAGGGCAAAAAACTTATATCGGCACCCTGCGGTTCGGTATTTTGACCGATACCGGGGATATTACCGGCGCGGTGCTGGAGGAGCGGGAAGGCATGCCTGAAAAGGAGCAGCTTTTGGCGTTGCTCCCGCAGTTTACAGGGGTGATCACCCAACGCCCGCCCCTCTATTCCGCCATCAAGGTGGATGGGGTTCCTCTTTATCGCCACGCCCGCGCAGGGCGAGAGATGGAGGTGCCCGAGCGGCAGGTGGAGATCCACACTCTTTCCCTTTTGAGCTATGATGCCCAAAAGCGGGAAGCGGTTTTTGAGGTGGAATGCTCTAAGGGTACTTATATCCGCACCCTCTTTACCGATTTGGCAGAGGCGGCAGGATGCATTGGTACCATGGCCGCTTTGCGCCGCACCCGCGTGGGGCGGTTTTCGGTGGAGGATGCCACCCCCCTTGCCCTATTGATGGAAAAATTGGAAAAAGGGGAGGAGGCAGGCTTTATTCCTTTGGAAGAGGCGCTGACCTTCCTGCCCGCCTATCAGCCCATCGATTTTTTTGCCACTCTTTTGGGCAACGGTTGCGCGGTGGATATCAAAAAACTGAAAAACCTGCCCGAAGGGCTTTGCCGCGTCTATCAGGGCGAGCGGCTTTTGGGGCTGGGGAATCAAATTGAAAAGGACGGAGAGACCTGCTTTAAGGTCGTAACGCATTTATGACAATGAATCGTGTTGTGGCGATCGGGGATTTCGACGGTGTCCATCGCGGGCATCGGGAACTTTTGAGCCAATTGCTGGCCTGGGCTAAAGAATTGGACGCAGAGCCGATGGCGATCTCCTTTGATGTCAACACAAAGGGGAGGGCAGTTATTACCGACCCTTCCATGAAAGAATATTATATCCGCCAAATCGGTGAGATTCCGCTGATGGTGCTTCCTTTCGAGCGTTGGAAGGATGTTTGCGCCGAGGAATTTGCCGAGCAACTGCTCAAAAAGGAGTTGCGGGTGGTGGGTGTTTTATCCGGGGGCGATCTCCATTTCGGCAAGGATCGCGCCGGTAACGCATTTACATTGATCAGCCGCGGCATCGCGGTAAAAAAGGTGGAGGATCAGCTGCAGGATCAGTTGCGGATCAGTTCCTCTGCCATTCGGGATCTCATCGAAAAGGGCAACATTCCCAAAGCCGAAGAGGCGATGGGTCATCCCTTCAGCCTGATGGGAACGGTCTGCCATGGCAAGGGTCTGGCGCGGCAGTTTGGGTTGCCAACCGTGAATATCCTGCCCGATGAGCGGCAGTTATTACCTCCTTTTGGGGTATATGCGGCCTGGGTGGAGGTAGAGGGCGTCCGCTATCGGGCGGTGGCCAATATCGGCCTGCGGCCAACAGTGGAGAATGCCGATCGGCCCAATCTGGAAGCGCACCTTTTAGAGGAGGATGGGCCTGATCTCTACGGCAAGACTTTGCTGGTAGAGCTGAAGGAATTTTTGCGGCCCGAACGCAAGTTTGAAGATACCGAGCAATTATTTTTGCAGATAAAAGAGGATGGGGAGAGGAGCAAGGAGGTTTTAGCGTGACTAAAAAAACAATAGCACTTTTGCTCTGCCTTTCGATGATGCTGGCTTTATCGGCCTGCGCCAAGGAAACGGCAGCCCCCAAAACCGAAGAGAGTGGCGGCACCGGCTTTGGTACCGCCCGCGGCAGCAGCCTGGTGGAGCAGGATCTTTATTTTCTGCGCCTCGGTGCGGCGCGTGAGGATGTGGAGATGGCCTTGGGCAGTCCCCATTCTTTCATTTTGACCAATAGCAACGGTTGCACCTATCGCCTGGGGGGCGGGGAGCAACTGAAGCTGATCTATTCCGATGAGGGTCTTCTGGAATCGGCCCGCTATACCGATGCAGAAGGCGGGGAGCAGGATTTCTTTACTTATCTGAACTCCCTTGGAATCATCTTAAACTATGTTTCTGATGAGCCGCAAACCCAGCCGGAGCAATCGGAAGATTCTAAGGAACAGGAAAAGCCTCAGCAGGATTCCTATCGGCCGATTACCGAAAGCAATTATTATTTCTCTATTGAGCGTTATAGCTATACCATGGCGGAGCAGGTGCTGAAAGAGGGCGTTTTGCGGGAAACGGTGCTCTCGGCCCTGGGCAAGCCCAACGCCTATAGTTCCATCGATTTCAAGGCCGATGGTTATATCATCGACGTTTATCAGATGGAGGACGGCAGTACCCTTTATCTGGACTATGGCTACACGCGCAAGGCCTTGCGGGCGGTAGAAAAGGTGCAGAGCGGTGTTTCAAGCACCTATTTGGGAAAATGGGGCGCGGAGCAAAAGCCCGATGGTCTTTATCGCGGCAACCGCAACCGCAATCTTTTCAATACGCTCCAAAAGAACGCCAAGCCTTCGGAGATCTATCGCAAGCTGGGCGAGCCCGATTGGCTGGAGGGCAGAGCGGAGCAGTATATGGATGCCTATCAGTTGCAGGATGGGGGTGTGATCTATTTGGATTTTGGCAGTAACCATGCCACCTTGGCTTCGGTGATCCTGCAAAAGTCCGATGGGTCCAAAACCCCCTTGAACTTGAGGTGAAGCATATGAAAAAATGGATAGCGGTTGCGCTGATCCTTTTGCTGGCTTGCGGGCTGGCGGGTTGCAAAGCGCAAAAAGACGATCTGAAATTTTATGTTTTGAAAAAGGCGGATGTAACCGATAGTATGGTGGATTCCGCTCTGCTTCAGGCCGCCAAGGAAAAGGGGCGGATCGCCTTTACCGCCGAAGATATTAAAGGCTGGTATTGGCAGGAGCAGAAGGTATATCTGCAGGATGTTTCGGTCCTCGGCGGGCAAACGGATGGCGGAAGCACCCTGTTCCAAGCAGAGGCAGAGGACGTATTTTTGTTGGTTTTGGGCAATCGGGTGCTCTATTCCGGGGGATTTCAGGCCGCCGGGAGCACCGTTTCGCCCCTGCGGGAGATCTATATTAAGGATGGGGAAGAGGATTCCTTTTCCATTGCCTGCCGCAAGGAATATGAGGCGGCGGAAGATCCCCGTAACCAAACCGTATTATATAATTATTTAGCCGAGCAGCAACTGCTCGCCAGCGGGGAGGCGAATGTGAAATGATGCCACCACCTCCTCCCCGCAGACCCGGCGGCCACGGCCCGCGCCGTGCCCTCACCGAAGAAGAAAAGAGAAACAGACCCAAGCTCACTCCTGCGTTATTGAAGCGCATTTTATCCTGGCTGAAGCCTTATTGGATGCAGTTCGGATTGGTATTGATCTGCATTACCGCATCGGGGCTGCTGGCGGTCGTTCCCTCCCTGCTGACCGGTAAGATGATCGATCAGGGGCTTTATGAGGGGAATGTTGCGCTCCTGATCCGATTGGCCCTTTTATCCCTTTTGGTGCTGGTGGTTTCCAGTTTGATCTCCATAGGGGAGATCTATCTCACCACTTGGATCGGCCAGCATATTACTTATGATATGCGCAATAAAATGTATGCCCATCTGCAAAAGATGGACCATCGGTTTTATACCGCCAACCTGCAGGGCGATATCATCACCCGCATGACGGAGGATATCGGCGGCGTGCAGGCGGTGCTTTCCTCCACCTTTTTAAATCTTTTCAGCAATGTTTCAACGGTGGTCATCGTTTTGGTTACTCTATTCCAGAAGAGTTGGGTGCTGGCCTTGGTGGGGTTGTTGATCGCACCTTTTTTGGTGCTTCCCACTCGATTAGTTGGACAAAAGCGGTGGAAGATTGCCGAAGCAACGCAGCAGCAGCGCGATAAATCCAATCAGATTTTGCATGAAACGCTGAGCGTCAGCGGCCAGCTGCTGGTCAAACTGTTTACCAACGAGGAGCGGGAGTATGAAGCTTATCGCGCGGTAAATAAAGAAGCCACCCGCCTGGCCATCAAAGAGCGGCTGATGGGTATTTGGTTTTGGCGCGTCCTCCATGTTTTAAGGGGGATGGGCCCGCTGCTCATCTATGTTGTCGCGGGGATTCTGATGTATCGCCTGGGCAACGGGAATCTCACCGTCGGTGATGTTACCGTTATCGTTGCGCTGATGAATCGATTGTATCAACCTATCGATCAGCTGCTCAATATTCAGGTGGATGTTATCCGCTCCATGGCGCTCTTTACCCGTATTTTTGAATATTTTGATTTAAAACCGGCGGTCGCCAATCCCGAAAATGGGTATGCGCCCCAAGCGGTGCAGGGGGATGTTGCCTTTGAGGAGGTCTCTTTTGCCTATACCGCCGAGATGCCCCTTTTGGATAAGATCACCTTCCGCGCCGATGGGGGCAAGACCATTGCCATCGTTGGCGCCAGCGGAAGCGGAAAATCCACCTTGGTGAATCTGATCCCTCGCTTGTTTGACGTGGAGCAGGGGGCAGTTCTTTTGGATGGCGTGGATGTTCGGAAATGGGATCTTACCGCCCTCAGGCGGCAGATCGCATCGGTTACCCAGGAGACCTATCTCTTCAACGGAACGGTTCGCGCCAACCTGCTCTATGCCAAGGCGGATGCCACCCAAGAGGAATTGGAGCAGGCCTGCCGCGATGCCAACATTCATGATTTTATCATGAGCCTGCCCCAAGGCTATGATACCGAGGTGGGCAACCGCGGCTTTAAGCTTTCGGGCGGCGAAAAGCAACGTATTTCCATCGCCCGCGCGATTTTGAAAAACCCCAAGGTTTTGATTTTGGATGAAGCGACCTCTTCGCTGGATTCCATCTCCGAAAGCCTGATCCAGGAGGCCATCGGCCCCTTGCTGAAAGGGCGCACCTCCATCGTTATTGCCCATCGGCTGACCACCATTCTCTCAGCGGATGAGATTTTGGTGATGGAGCGCGGCAGGATCGTGGAGCGGGGCCGCCATGAAGATCTGGTGGAAAAGAGCGGGGTTTATCGGGAACTCTATGAGACTCAATTCCGCTACGCGCTGGACGATTACGAGCGCCGCCGCAAGGATGGAATGGAGCTTTCTTGATAATGTTTTTTTGTGATGTATTCCAAGGAGGAATTTGATGTTAAAGAAATTAGCGGGTTGCATCCGCGAATATAAAACTGCATCGATCCTATCTCCTCTGATTGTTATGTTGGAGGTGGTGATCGAATGTATTATCCCGTTTTTAACGGCGAAATTGGTTAATGAGATCAATGCAGGTTGCAATTTGATAACCATCTGCAAATATGGCGGGATCTTGATTATTATGGCGATCCTTTCCTTAACCTGCGGTGCGTTGGCGGGTCATTTCTGCGCCACCGCATCCTGCGGGTTTGCCAAGAATCTGCGCAAGGACCTTTTCCATAAGGTGCAAAGCTTTTCCTTTGGCAATATCGATAAGTTTTCCACCTCCAGCCTGGTAACAAGGCTGACAACGGATGTTAATAACGTCCAGATGTCCTTTATGATGCTGGTCCGTACCGCCTTCCGCGCCCCCTTTATGATGATCTTTGCCTTCACCATGGCGTTTATCATGGGCGGGAAAATGGCCCTGATCTTTGCGGTGGTTATTCCGATTTTGGGTTTTGGCTTAATGATGATCGCAAAAACAGCAATGCCCATCTTCCGCAAGGTCTTTAAAAAATACGATACCCTTAATAATTCTGTTCAGGAAAATATTCAGGGCATGCGGGTTGTTAAGGCCTATGTTCGCGAGGAGCGGGAAAGCGAAAAATTCGGCGTTGCCTCGCTGGATGTCAGCAAGGATTTCACCAAGGCAGAAAAGATTTTGGCCTTCAACCATCCTTTGATGCAATTCTGCCTCAATCTGATCATGCTGGTCGTTATCTTTTTCGGCTCTCAGCTGATTATCAAGACCGGCGGCGAGGCATTCGATGTCGGCCAATTTTCCGCTTTGCTTACTTATGGTATTCAGATTTTGATGAGCTTGATGATGCTCTCCATGATCTTCGTTATGGTAACCATGTCGGCAGAATCGGCTCGCCGTATTGTTGAGGTTCTGGATGAGGATTCCCTGATCAAAAATCCCGAAGAGCCTTTGATGCAGTTGGCAGACGGCAGCTTGGAATTTGACCATGTTTCCTTCAAATATTCCGAAAAGGCAGAGCGGTTCGCCCTGAAGGATATCCATTTTTCTGTCCCCTCCGGCGCGGTGGTCGGCATTATTGGCGGCACCGGCAGCAGCAAAACAACGCTGGTTCAGCTCATCTCCCGCCTCTATGACGTTTCGGAAGGATGCGTCAAGGTGGGCGGCAAGGATGTGCGGGAATATGATCTCAAAACCCTGCGGGATGAGGTTGCGGTTGTTTTGCAAAAGAATATCCTCTTTTCGGGCACCATTAAGGAAAATCTGCGTTGGGGCGATGAAAACGCATCGGATGAAGATCTCATCCGCGCTTGCAAGCTGGCCTGCGCCCATGATTTTGTTTCCCAATTCCCCGATGGGTATGATACCCATATTGAGCAGGGCGGAACCAACGTTTCCGGCGGACAAAAGCAGCGCCTTTGCATCGCCCGCGCTCTGCTGAAAAAGCCTAAGATTTTGATTTTGGATGATTCCACCAGCGCGGTGGATACCCATACCGACGCGATGATCCGCAAGGCCTTTAAGGAAGAGATTCCCGATACCACCAAGCTGATCATTGCTCAGCGCATCTCCTCGGTGGAGGATGCAGATATGATCATTGTTATGAACGGCGGCCGGATCGATGCCATCGGTAATCATAAGGAATTGCTTCAAAACAATGAGATCTATCAGGAAGTTTATTATTCTCAAAACAAAGGGGGTGGGGAAGATGCCTAAGAAGATGGATACCCGCCCGCCCATCCAAGCCCCCAAGGGCACTCTTTTGCGGGTTGTTAAATTGCTCTTTAAGGATTATCCCGTTCATCTTTCGGTGGTGGCGGTCTGCTTGCTGATCTCTGCCGCCTCGGCCACCATGCCCTCTCTCTTTATGGAGCGCACCATTCAGTTGATCGAGGAAGGCATGAAGATCGGCGAAGCTTCCGGCTGGGATGCGGGCCTTGCGGCAGTTGCGCCCCAAATCGGAAAGCTGACGCTGGCATTGATGGGCATCTATGCCGTTGCGCTGACCTGCTCCATCACCTATAACCGCCTGATGGCCATCGTTACCCAAGGATTTCTCCATAAAATGCGGGTAAGAATGTTTGATGGGATGCAAAAGCTTCCCCTGCGCTATTTCGATACCCATACCCATGGCGATATCATGAGCCATTATACCAACGATATTGATACCCTGCGCCAGCTGGTTTCCCAAAGCTTGCCCAATTTTCTCAATGCGTTGGTGATCGTTTCCATGTGTATCGTGATCCTCACGAAATATAGCGTCTGGATGTTTATCGTCGTCATCTTCGGTGTGGTCGCGATGTCGCTGGTCACCAAAAAGGTGGGCGGCAACAGCGCTCGCTTCTTTGTCCGCCAGCAGCAGGCGATGGGCAAGGTGGAAGGGTATGTGGAAGAAATGATGACCGGCCAGAAGGTGGTTCAGGTCTTCAACCATGAGGAGCAGAATAAAAAGGATTTCGATGTTCTTAACGAGCAGCTCTTTAAGGATGCCGAAAGCGCCAATAAATTTGCCAATATCCTGATGCCCATCATGGGAAATATCGGCAATATCCTTTATGTTGCCGTTGCGCTGACCGGCGGTGTTTTGATGGCCTTAAAGGTTCCCAACCTTTCTTGGACAGGGTATGGAGAACTGCTGGCCATCTCTTCGGTGGTTCCCTTTATCAATATGACCCGCCAATTCTGCGCCAATATCTCCCAGATCTCTCAGCAGATCAATGCGGTGGTAATGGCCCAGGCGGGCGCGGCGCGGATCTTTGCGCTGATGGATCAGCAGCCCGAAACCGATGACGGCTATGTTACCCTCGTTAATTGCAGGGAAGAGGATGGCAAGATCATCGAGTGCGCTGAGCGCACCGGTCTTTGGGCTTGGAAGCATCCCCATCAGGCGGATGGCACCGTTACCTATACCAAGCTGGCGGGCGATGTTGTTTTGGACCATGTAGACTTCGGGTATGTTCCCGAAAAGATTGTGCTCCATGATGTTACCCTTTATGCCGAGCCCGGCCAGAAGGTGGCCTTTGTCGGCGCAACGGGCGCGGGCAAAACCACCATCACCAATCTCATCAATCGGTT
>JAZODI010000024.1:0-4211 GCA_045596965.1 Eubacteriales bacterium
AAAGTACTTTCAAACCCTATAGTCGGTGTTGATTATGAGTTGGTCCCACCCGTTCCCATTCCGAACACGGTAGTTAAGCAACTTCATGCGGACAATACTTGGCTGGTGACGGCCCGGGAAGATACGTAATGCCGACATAAACGAAAAGAGTCAAGGTCATCGAATGACTCTTGACTCTTTTCTTCATATGCACCTTTAGCTCAGAAGGAAAAATTGAGCACTAAATATATATGCACCTTTAGCTCAGTTGGTAGAGCAACTGACTCTTAATCAGTGGGTCCCGGGTTCGAGTCCCTGAAGGTGCACCAAAGAAAAAAGACTACCGTAAGGTAGTCTTTTTTCTTTGGCCTGCCTCTAAGGCTTGTTCCTTGGAGACATTGGTTAAAACTCAATTGTTCATCAACTGAGCGTTCAGCGAAGTTGGTGGTCGAATTCCTCCGCCGCAGCCGGTGGCAGATGAAGGCAGAGGTGTTCGGCTGCAGCGGTCAAAATTTTGGTTGATCGCTCCGTCGATTAACCAAAATTTCGGGATACCGCAAAGGGCTTGATGATCAAGGCTTGGTTAAATATAGTCTTTTAGGCAAGGTATTCTAGGGCGATGTGGGCATCGCCCCCTACAAAGTGCGGCATTTAAATATCGCAACCGGTGTTGTTTTTAAATTTCATTGACAACCAAGATTTAAAGTGCTATACTCGGTGTGAAATTAAAAAAGAAGGTAAAAATCGTGGACGTTTTTTTAGCAACATGCGCGCCGATGCTGGTGCTGTTCGGCTGTATTGTCGTTGGATATCTTTTAAAGATATTCAAAAAGCTACCCTCCAATGGCGCGGCGGTTATGTCTAAATTAGAAACCTATGTTTTTGTTCCTGCGCTGACCCTCAGCACCTTTATGAATTATTGCTCCTTAAATTCGTTGAAGGAGCATGCTGCATTAATTATTTATAGTTGCATCGCATTGGCGGTTGCTATGGCGATCGCGATCCCTTTATCCCGATTGTTTGTTAAGAACGATCCCTATAAGCGCAATATCTATAAATATGCGCTCACCTTTGCCAATAGCGGATTTGTTGGGAATGCTGTTGTTGTTGCGATTTTATCGGGGGTTGATAGCGGGATTCTCTTTAAATATCTGCTTTTCACCCTGCCGGTCAATGTTGCAATCTATAGTTGGGGACTTTATATTTTGATTCCTCATGGTGAAGGAGATGGGCATGTATTAAAAAATCTGATCAATCCCAGCATAATTGCCATGGTGATCGGTGCGATTTTGGGGCTGACAGGCGTCGCCAGCTATGTTCCGCCGTTCTTAGTTGATATTATTGATTCTTTGAAGGCATGTATGGCGCCTGTTGCGATGGTGTTGACAGGATTTATCATCGGCGGCTATTCCATCAAGGAAATGCTGAAGGATAAAAAGGTTTATGTTGCAACCTTCCTGCGGTTGTTGGTTCTTCCTGCGGTCATTTTGGCGCTCTTGCGTTTATTGGGTGCATCTGATCTGGTTTTGCAGATGGCCTTTTTTGCCTATGCAACACCCCTTGGGTTAAATACCGTTGTCTTTCCTGCCGCCTATGGCGGCGATGCCCATACCGGCGCTTCCATGGCGGCCATCTCCCATACCTTGAGCGTCATTACCATTCCTTTGATGTATCTTCTTTTGCAACTGTTTTTAAAATTTTTCTAATTTGATTTATTTTGATCATGGATTGAAATAAGAAAGACTGCCGAGTGGCGGTCTTTTTTATGTTATGATATAAAAAGTGCCTAACCTATGATGACTTTTTTCGACTATATTAATGTGGGTACTATTTTTAAAATGAAATGAGAAAGAATGGATAAAAAAGAAATTTTAAAACAAATAGAAGATAAGGCTTTTTTGGATAAAATCTATCAATTTTCATATTTCAGATGTAATACCTCTTATGAAGCAGAGGATTTATGTTCGGATATTATATTGGCGGTTTTATCAGCTATAAACAATCAAGATCAGATTGAAAATCTATATGCTTTCGTCTGGAGTATTGCCAAAAGAGTTTATGCTGATTTCTCCAAAAAACGGAGTAAGACGGCTAACAATATCAGCATGGAAAATGTTGAACCTTCTTTGCCATCTAAGGAAAATGAGATCGATTTATTCTTAGAAGATGCAGAAGATGCCGCTCGATTAAAAGGGATATTCGCTGAAATTGCATTTTTGTCTGAGATCTACCGAGATGTAATGGTAATGTACTATATAGATGAACTGCAAGTCAAAGAAATCGCTGTAAAGCTTGGTATCAGCGAGACAACTGTGAAGCAACGGCTGTTTTCTGCAAGGCATATTATCAGAAAAGAGGTGGAATCAATGAATGAAAGAAACTTGTCTTTAAAACCCATCCTATTTAGTATGATAGGAACAGGAAATATATATAAGAATGATCCGCGTATTCATGTGAATAGGACTCTTTCGAGAAATCTCATTTATCTTTGCAAGGATAAGCCGAAATCTATTAAAGAACTTTCCGACGAGCTTTGCGTTCCAACATTATATGTTGAGGAGGAATTGTTTATTCAGTGTCATGGCGAAAACGGAAAATATGGAATGCTCCGCAAACTTGAAAATGGGAAATACATAACAAACGTTTTGGTTGTTGATTACGATGAATATGATCAGGCAAATAAAATTTATGGAAAATTTTTGCCGGAAATATTCGCTTGCTTCGAAAAAAACTTGAGAGACATCAATGAAGAACTTTTGAATTTCCCGTATTTGAGTGAGCAAAATGATACAAGATTTATCTTATGGTTATTACTTACGAACACCATTGTAGAAATAAACAATGACATCAATCTAATGATCCATAACAAATATTTTTCAAATATTAAACCAACCAATCGGTCTTATAGTGTTGCTGTGATTGCTTACGAGGCTGAAACGGAGGCAGATGTTCCTCAATTTGCCGTTTATGGTTGCGATGGCAATCACGCAACCCATGTGGGCGGATTCGAACATGTATTTATTTCAAATGTATACGGTAAAAGATTAGATCGGCATTTCACCTGCGGACATAATATTTCGCAAGATAAAAAACTATTGATGTTATTGAAAGCAATTGGAGGATTATGTGTTGATGCGTTGAGTGAAGCAGAAAAAGAAGTGGCTGCCAAATGCATTGAATGCGGTTATCTGCGTAAAAACGGAAACATTCTGGAACCGCGAATTATTGTTATTGATCAAAAAGATCAAAAGGATTTTTTTGCGTTCTCTCATTGTTTGCAACAAAATATGCAGGACGTCAAAGAAAAGATTGCCGAAGAACTTGCCATCTTTATGAAAAACCATATCCCCGAACACCTAATGAATGAATATCATATTTATACGCAATTATTTGCAGGAACAAGAATTTATTCCGCTTTGATCGAAGCGTGTATTGAAAAAGATTTGCTGCTGGCTCCTGAAAACCAACTTGGCGCGGAGGGTGTGCTCATGATCGTTAAAAAAGATTAAAAACCAGGTTTTTAATGATATTTTGCTTGTGTGATTTAAAATGCTGTGGTATGATTATTGTCATACCACAGTTTTTGATTTAATCTCAAGAAAATCATGAGGTGCATTATGGCGGAACAGATCTGCTTTGAACAAAAGGACTATATTTTTTCCTATCGTGCCGGGGCGTTGCTTTGGCGAGACGGAAAGATCCTAATGCAAAAAAACATGGATAAAGAGGGTTACACCCTGCCCGGTGGGCAGGTCTGCTTTGGGGAATACACTACCCAGACCCTTGCCCGCGCCCTGCGGGAGGAAACGGGCGCCGCTATCCAGATCGGGCGATTGGCGATGGTGGCGGAGGTGTTTTTTCAATGGAAAAAGCCCTGCCATCAGATCAATCTTTATTATGTTGCAGAACTTAAAAATCCTGATGCGCTGCCGAAAGAGGACTTTTTTGCCTATGATTCCCTCGGGCAGGTACAGTCGGAAAAGGAGTTTTGCTGGATTTCGGCAGACCAACTGAAAAAACTAAAGGTCTATCCGCGTTGCATCAAGCCTTACTTGCAAAATCTGCCAAATGAAATTGTTCATTTACAACAAAAGGATCTGGAGGATTAACATGGAACCGAAAGATTACATTGTTATCAAAATAGAAGGAGAATATGCCACTTTGCAAAATATTTGCGATGGTGGAGAAATCTTTATCGCGATGGCCTTATTGCCCGAAGGGGTGGATATGGG
>JAZODI010000025.1:0-2008 GCA_045596965.1 Eubacteriales bacterium
AGCATAAAGATCACATTGACACCGGGGTTAGAGATCATGCTGACAAAGCCTAAGCCGGCAGTCTGACCGGTGACAAATCTATAGAAGTAGTACAGGATCCAGCCGGAGACCACGGTATAGAAGCTCATCAGGCACACATTGCCGAACAGCGCCAGGTAGCCGTGGATGTGCCACTTCTGACCGGGCTTCTGCAGCTTTTGGTACATCTTGACGGGGCTGGCTTGGGCTGCACGACCCAGGGAAAACTCCATGGTCATGACGGGCAGACCCAGGAAGATCAGGCACAGCACGTATACCAGCACGAATGCGCCGCCACCAAATTCACCGGCCATCCAGGGGAATTTCCAAACATTGCCGCATCCGATGGCGCATCCTGCACTGATCAGGATAAAGCCAAGGCGGCTTCCCAAACGTTCTCTTTCCATAAAAAAATCTCCTTATTTTTAATGGTTTTCTTCATTATATCAAAGTAATTTGCTTTGGTCAACAAAAAATCTCCCATATCGATCCCGCATTGACATTCTTCTTTCCGCATACTATAATGAAGAAAAAGGAGGGTATAACCCATGAAGAAGAAACTTTTATCTGTTATTCTTGCCTGTTCCTTGCTTTTAAGCGGTTGCGCCGTGCTCACCCCCGCGCCGAAAAAGAATACCGTAACGGTCGCGGATCTGAGCTATGAACTGCTCCATACCGATCAATATGTTTACGCCGCCATTACGAACAATAGCGAAGAGATCCTCGCCGAGCTGCGGGTGCAGGCGGTCTTCTTGGATGCAGAGGATTCTCCGCTCTTTTTCAGCGAATATCACCTCTCCCCCTTATGCCCCCAGGTTACCGAATATGCAGAATTTTATATCCAGACCGATGATTTCGGCGAGCCCATCGCCTATGAAAAGGTAAAGCTCCTGCTCTACCCCGGAGAATACGCCTATACCAATACTCAATGCACCGAGGAGATTACCTATAAGGGCTTTATCAGCCCCTATTCCCGCGAGCTGCTGATCCATTGCATCAATAATGGCGATCATCCCATCGAAACAGCGGAATTTTCGGTGCTCTTCTATCATGAAGATGAGCAGCTTTGCAAGGTGGGGACTGCCTATTTCGGCCCCCTGCCCCAAGGCGAGCAAGGGCTTTATACCTATGTGGATCTCCCCGAGGATTGGGATCCCGAGACCGGCACCTATCAGATCTTCCTCACCAACGCCGAATGCTATACCGGGGAACCTGAAACTTGTGAGTAACCGCTAAAGATACGAGATGAGGCCCATCTCGTATCTTTTTTTCGTTACTTTTGATCCTCTCGCTTGTAATATAAGCGAGAAGAGCAATTTATCCATCATCGCTAAAGGGGCAAGAACCATGAAAACAGACATTTCGGATCAAGTTTTATACCAAGACTTTTTGGCAGGCGATCTTTCCGCCTTTGATTCGATCATGAGTAAATACCGCACCTGCTTGATCTGCTTTATCCAAAACTATGTGAAGAATTGGGATGTGGCCGAAGATCTTGCGCAGGATGTTTTTGTTTATTTATTGGTCAAAAAGGAAAAGTATGATTTTAAATTCAGCATGAAAACATATCTTTTCACCATCGGGAAGTCCAGAGCCATCAATTATCTCAAAAAAGAAAAGCATATTTCGTTGGAAGATTATCATCTTACCGACCACCCTTCTGCGCTTCAAAATCAGATCGAAGAAGCGGTTCTGACCGAGGAGCGAAAGCAGCTTTTATACCAAGCCATCGCCCAATTAAAGGAAACCCAAAGGGCGGCGGTCTTTCTGGCGGATATTGAGGGGCTTTCAACAAAAGAACTTTGCAAAACGCTGAAAAAATCCCCCTCTCAAGCAAAGATGATCCTTTACCGCGCGCGAAAGAACCTGCGAAAAATATTGGAAAAGGAGCAACGGATCAATGAACGATAAAGAGTTTAAAGACGCAGTTTACCGCAAATATAACGCCTATCTGCTGGATCAAGATGCCTGCGATTTTTTAAAGCAATCC
>JAZODI010000026.1:0-1521 GCA_045596965.1 Eubacteriales bacterium
GTCTCACCGCCGATCAGAGCCGCACCGCTCTGCACGCACCCTTCGGCGACGCCGGAGACGATCGCCGCGATCTTTTCAGGATAGTTTTTACCGCAGGCAATATAGTCCAGGAAAAAGAGGGGCTTTGCGCCGCAGCAGATCACATCGTTGACACACATGGCAACGCAGTCAATACCGACGGTATCATGCTTGTCCATCAAAAAGGCCATCTTCAGTTTGGTGCCGACACCGTCGGTGCCGCTGACCAGCACCGGCTTTTTCATCCCGGCCAGATCCGGCATAAATAAGCCGCCGAAACCGCCGATATCAATATCAGCACCGGCAGTTTTGGTGCGGGCCACATGGCTCTTCATCAATTCAACTGCTTTATAACCGGCGGTAATATCAACACCGGCTGCTGCATAGCTTTCAGATTGAGAGTTTTTCATTTCTTATTCCTTTCCGTTCCAGCAATAGGTGCAAAGCTCACATTCCGGCAGACCTATGGCCTTAATAATATTTTCAAGCGACTGGAAATCCAGAGAAGCAAATTCAAATCGCTCGGCAAGGGTTTTACGTAAACGCTTTCCGCGCTCGGTATTTCCGTTGATATATTCATCGATATGGTTGATCCCCTCTTCCCCTTCCAGCTCAACGATCACCCTGCGGGCGATCAGATCCAGTTCGGAAGCGGTGCGGGAAAAATTATGATATTTACAACGGAACAGGATAGGCGGGCAAGCAGAGCGCATATGCACTTCCTTGGCGCCGTTTTCATAAAGAAACTCCACCGTTTCGCGGATCTGCGTACCCCGCACAATGGAATCATCGATGATCATCAGTTTTTTATCCTGAATAAACTCATGGACGGGGATCTGCTTCATTTTAGCGATCCGATTCCGTTCCGTTTGCTTATTGGGGGTGAAGCTGCGGGACCAGGTGGGGGTATATTTAATATAAGCGCGGGCAAAATCCACACCGCTCTCATTGGCATAGCCAATCGCATGGGGAACGCCCGAATCAGGCATACCGCAAACGTAATCAATATCGGCGGCCGCCCCCATCTCCTGATCGATCTTGGCCATCAGCGCACCGTTACGGACGCGCATCGCCTCCACGTTCACCCCTTCATAGGTGGCGGTGGGATAGCCATAGTAGCTCCAGAGGAAGGCGCAGATCTTTTTCTTGGAACCTGCTTGGGCTAAAACGGTCATTCCGTCGGGAGAGAGTTCCACAATCTCACCGGGGCCCAACTCCTTCACGATCTCAAAACCGAGTTTTAATGCGGCAAAGGATTCGAATGTAACGCAATAGCCGTCCTCTCTCTTGCCGATCAGCATGGGCAGACGGCCGAACTTATCGCGGGCGGCAATGATCTTGCCGTTGTCCTTCAAAAGAACAACGCCGACCGTTCCGTCCACCGCCTCCTGCACCGCTTTGATGCCGGTGACCAAATCTTCTTCCCTGCTGATCAGAGCGGCCAGCAATTCGGTGGAATTGACCTTACCGCCGGTCATGGAATCGAAATGGCCGCCGTCTTTA
>JAZODI010000027.1:0-4650 GCA_045596965.1 Eubacteriales bacterium
CCTGGAGATCGCCCTTGCCAGCGGCACCGCCATCACCCAACCCAACGACTCGGAAGTGGGCGATAGCGGCAAAGACCTGGCGGTGAAGAATACCACCTGGGGCAACCTGATCAACCTGGGCGACCCCATCTATGGGTTGGAAAAGCTGGTGCTTCGCCCGGCCTCTCTGAACCAAAACTCCTTGCTGGAAAAACCCCTCTATGCCGCCGCCTACGGCACGGATGGACGGGTGGATATTTTGGATAGCGATTTCGCTTATGCCTATTGGAATCAGGATCAGTTTAGTGCCGATCGGGTGAAATACGGTGTGCGCGCTGTTGCTTCGGTAACCTACGGTGAGGCTCCGGGTCAAAACCTTGCACTTGCCGATGCGGTTAAAACGGCGGAAACCGCGGTAAACACAGCTCAATCCGGCTTGCAGACGTTGGCAACGGCTGACGGGCTTCAGGATCTGGTCAGCTTGATGGCGGCCTATATTCAGGCGCAGATCGATGAGAAACTCGGCGGCTCAGAGCCGCTCATACATATCGGTTTCAACCAAGTTGATTCCATCTATGCCTTGCTGGGTGATCTGCAGAAAAATATGGAACAATCTGCCGATGCCTTAGCTGCGATCTATAATATGGAGATGCTCCGTCGAGCAAAAGACCCCGGTTATCTTGCGGCTAATAAATTTACCGGAGAATATTTGCTCACCGCAACGCAAACAGAGATTGAAAACAAATTAAAAGCGAAGAATACGACCAATGAGACCATCGTTCAGCCCTCTATGATCAGCTACCTTTGGACGTTGCGGTCGGATTATAATACGCTGAAATCCGATATTGCGGTAATTGGGACTTATAAGGGTCGTGACGATGTTGTATACCGTAACCTGGACGGTTCTACTTATCCTGCCATAGAAACCTATGTTAATCATATCGTCGATGTGAGTTCCTGCACCATCAACGGAACCGCCATCGGTCAACTTTCCATGTCGAACATTTCAAGCCTCACCGGTTCGGGGACAAAGCCCATCGTTATCCATAAGGGAATAATCCAGCGGATGGATAAATTCACCGGCGCGAAGATTCAGACCAAAGAATTGTCGGTATCGGTAAAAGTATTGGGCATGACCTCCAATGCTAAGGGTAAGGCAACCACCAGCGCAACAAGCCCTTATGTTTTGCCCGAAGAGCAGGAGCGTGCCCTTGGTGCAGATACCAGCTACAAGGGATCCAATCCCATCGCAGGGGACACCTTCGGCATGGCAATCGACTTTTTCGTCCGCACCAATGCGGCTAATTCCCATCTGATCTTGCAGGGCAGCCCTGTTTATGAAGAGCGGGAGGAGATCGTCTCGGCAACAATTGACGGCGAGAACTATGATCTATATACCGTTACCATCGATGAAACAGAGTATACTGCCTATCTGGAGGATGGGGTGTACTACGCCTATGATCGGGAATACGGCGTTGCGGGAGAGGAACTTGGAACAACCGGGGAAATCACCAACGCCATCCTTTTAAAGGAAACGGTCAAATATATTGTCGGTTATAGCGGTGTCAACCGCGTTTGGGATGAATCGGAAGGCGCTTTGTTGGATGGGGACAGCACCACCCAAGGCGCGGGAAGCTGCTATACCTTCTATGCCGCAACTCCCGAAGATCAGGAAAAATCCTTGCAGCTTCTCAGCCATTTCCGCGTTGCTTTTATTGATCAGGAAGGTAATTATTTGGGCTCGGCCCAATTGGATGTGGATAAAAAGGTGGAGCAGACGGGTAAGGTAGTGGTCCCCCTCTCCCTTTCGGTTACCAATAACTCCATTACAGGCGCGGACGGCAATCCGCTTTATACCATCACCGAACTGGAGCAGAATAAGGCCACTCTTATCACAGCGCTGATCTATCTGGACGGTCAGGGCCTGACCAACGATCAGGTTTTGGCTGCCGGCGAGATCCAGGGTCAGCTCAATTTGCAGTTTGGTTCTTCCGCCGATCTGGATGCCATGGATGATCCCATTCTGATGGAATCCAAATGCCGGGTGACGGCGGTTATGGAAGGGGCACCTTCGGTTGCTTTTGACACCGCCACTGCTGATCAGCTCAAAAAGACTATCATCGCTACGGTTGATGGCTATACCCCTTCCAAGGTGGAGGCCTATTTCCTGCGGGAGATCAACAGCACTCAGGGTATCCGGCAGGAAAAGATGGTGTTCACAAAAGGGGCCGACGGAAAATGGACGGCAACCCATCAATTTGCCGCCCCGGGTAAATATATTCTGCGGGAGATCTTTTTAGATGGTGTTTCCTATGAGTTGGATCAGGACCCCATCGTCTTCACCGTTGAAGGCTTTGGCATCAACGATGTTTATTGTATTGATAACGGCAAGACCTATATGCGGACGGATAAGAGCTTTGAAACCTCCGTCAGCCTGGCTTTTGCCAGCGATGATGTTACTAAGATGCCCCAAACGGTCAAGGGTGCCTTTATCCATCAGGAGACCGGCAACCGTACCACCGTTTATTTCACCCGCACATTCGGAAATACCTGGGAAGGTTCCGCCACCTTTACCACCTCCGGCGAATACAAAATGGAATATCTGGAGTTGGATGGGCAATATACGGGCTTGGCGGAAGGACAGCATATTTCCATCAACCTTTATCTCGGCATTTCCGCCAGCGTATATACCGGCGAAACGAGTTTCTTATTGGATAAGGATCACCCCCAATATGAGGTGCCGGTTTCGCTGATCATTCAAAGTGATAACGGCGAGATCCTCGGCAATCTGACCAATGTATGGCTACAATATTCCAATAGCGGTTCTTCAGCCCAAGAAAACGGCCTTGGTGCAGGAATGGTCTGGAATTCCTCCCGCCAGATGTATCAGGGAACCTTCGATTTAAGAACTCCGGGCATTTATAACTTTAGCTATGTGGACATTAATCTCCAAGGAGAACCCAGCACCTTGGGTCAGGCGGCAACCGCCCCCACGATCACAGCCATTCCTCCCGATCCCCCGACCTATGTTAGCAAGGCCGGATTTGGAGAGGCCTTCTCGCTGAATAATACCGCCGGATTTACCGTACGGATGGCTAATGCCGATGCGGCAACGGTAGATGCGGTCTTGAAGAATGAAGCGGGCGAGACCTATTATGTCCGCCATGATAAGGATAAAAAGGTAGTCGAGGGAACCGAGCAGGTATTCTATTTCCCCATTCCGGTTGTAAATAACAGCCAGCAAGGAACCTGGACCTTGGAAGGCCTCTATTTGGCCAATGTTTATGGCTCCGATAATGTCTTCTATAGTGGCTCGCTCGAAAATGGCCCCGATACAAGTACCGATGAGAAACCCATGTATACCGTAGCGAAGGATTACTATGAGACTTGGTTGCATTGGGATATTGAGGATATTACCAATGAGGGTGAGACCCAAGAGCCCATCATTCACGTTGTCAGCGGTGTCAATGTAGCGTTTACCAATTCCGCTCTCAATAAGAGCAAAGAATTTGGTAAAAACGAAGCAGGAGAGGTAACCGCCTCCTTTGGCACAACTTATGATTTGGATAATTTGGAACTCTCCATCACCGCCGGTAGCGAGCAAAAACTTTTGAGTGAGTATGGCATGAAGGTTACCGCCGTTTCGTTGCAATACCATTATGATCAAAGCGGTGTATCAGATGCGAACGGAATCGTTACCAATCCCTTTGGTGATTATTCGGTAACGTCCGGCTGGAAAGATCTGACCTCTTCCACCAATACGGAGCATATTTATAGCACTCTTGTTTCCAACGATGGGGCGATCTATACCATCGGAACAAATAATAAAGTGCTCTCCGTTGCCGGTCAGTATAAAGCAACCTCTATGACCGTAACCATCGGAAATATCGACGGTAGCGGCAAAACTACCACCATAGCAATGCCCGGGCAGGTTTTGAACACTGCTCCCACCTATAGTGTCTGGTCGAAGAAGCCAACCGTTAAGATCACATCCATATCGCCAAGTGGGCAGATGCATGCTTGTGATGAAACTGTGACTGCATCGCATACAGAAACAACTGCTACGGTTTATATAAAATGTGAAATATCTGATTATCTTTTTTGGAAGTGGCATAATTATACAGCGCCAACGGTTGTCATCAATTTGTCTGGAATTGGAACGGCCACTTCTGCCAAGTTAATGTTTGGCGATAAGCATATTTATTCCGGTACGACAAAGTCTGCATATGAATGGACCGCTGATGGAAATTGTACTCGCAAAATTGGATATGTAAAGAGCAAAACCGCGTCAAGCGACGAAAAAACCCCTGCCGGCACTATTACGGCTAACACGCTGGAACTGTATAAGGATAATTGCACCTTCACATTCACATTACCCACTGCAATTACGATCAATAACCCCAAATAATTCATATCAGTAAATCGTAGGGAAGGGCGAGGCATGGCCTCGTCCTCCCAAGAACATCAAAGGAGGAGCCTATGGGCGAGGTGTTGAAACAACGAAATATTGTTAGCCGCTTGATGGCTGCTCTTTTAGCGGTGTTGCTCTGCTTTGGGTGGATCGTGCCTGCGGCCTCTGCCGCGGAGGATTCCGGCAAGTGTGGATCATTAAAATGGTCCTATTCCGGCGGGGTGCTGACCATCAGCGGCCGCGGGGCGATGCCCGATTTT
>JAZODI010000028.1:0-3386 GCA_045596965.1 Eubacteriales bacterium
ATTTTCCGTGCCAAAAAAGAGGCGCTCCAAGCAACCTGCGGGCTGGACAGTACCGCAATCCATCAGATCATGACCAACATCCTTGCGGGCAAGGAGCAGGAGGCCGAAGAGCCCGCGCTGCAGGAGAGCCAATCCTCGGCAGTTTTGGATGAGACCTGCACCCTCGCCGAGATCAGCGCCGCCGCCAAGGCTCTGGGCTATGAGCTTTCGGAGGAAGACGACGGCAAGATCTATGAAGAATTCAAGCGGGTGATCGCCAAGAAGGAAACCATCGGTGCGCGGGAGCTGGAGGCCATTATCGCCTCTTCCGCCATGCAGGTGCCTTCCACCTTCCATGTTGTCAATTATGTTGTAAACAGCGGTAATATCATCACCGCCACCGCCAACCTCACCTTAGAAAAGGGCGGCGAGCAGCTCCACGGCGTTTCCACCGGCGACGGTCCCATCGATGCCGCCTTCCATGCCATTGAGCAGATCGTTGGCCATCATTATGAGCTGGATGATTTCCAGGTCCATGCGGTAACCAAGGGCCGCGAAGCGGTGGGCTCTGCCCTGATCCGCCTGCGGGCCGATGGTAAGCTTTATTCCGGCAACGGTGTTTCCACCGATATCATCGGAGCCTGCATCCGCGCCTATGTTAACGCGCTGAATAAAATCGTTTACGAGGGTTAATTATTATGAAATTAGCTTTTTCTACTAAAAATGTTCCCGCCGAAAGTTATATCCGCCTTTGCAACCTTACCGCGGAATACGGTCTGGACGGCTTTGAGATCTTCGATCCCTTGGCCGAGCGGGAAAACCATCAAGATAGTATTTTGAACCTGACCATGACCTCGGGGGCAAAGCGCAAGCTCATCAACCGCCATATCGGCGTTTCGGTGGTTTCCTTTCCCGAGGAGGTAACGGCGGCTACCGATCCCGAAGCCATCAAAAAGTGCGTCAGCTTGGCCGCCCGCGCAGGGGCGGTGGGCGCGGTGATCCGCATCGGTGATGTTGCGAATGAGCAACTGAAAGCCATCTGCACCCCCGCCATCCAAAAGGCAGAGGAGCGGGGCGTGATGCTGCTGATCGAAACAGTGGGTAAATATGCCGAAACCGATAAAGCCTTAGAGATCATCGGCCTTTTCGGCTCCGCCCATATCGGCGCTTGCTGGAATATCCGCGAGACCTATTTCACCGCCCGCGAGGATGCGGATACCACCATCCGCAATCTGGGCGCATATATCAACTATGCCCGCATCGGCGACCGCAAGGGCGATAAAGATGTTTTGCTTGGCGAGGGCGACCTGCCGGTTGCTGAATTCATGAACGCTCTGCGCTCCCTCAACTATGAGGGGTATCTCGCCTGCGATTGGAATGAGGAGATCACCGATCCCGATATCGTTCTGACCCATTTTGTCAGCTTTATCTCCGGCAACCTCCCTTCCGCCGAAAAGGAGCGGGAGATCTTTTATAATCGGGATAAGACCGGCACCTTCCCTTGGGAAAAGTATAAGGTGATCGACCTGACCTTCTCCCAGGTTCTGGACGAAATGGTTGCCCGCTACCCCGATCAATATGCCTTCAAATATACCACCCTGGATTATACCCGAACCTACGCCCAATTCCGCGAGGATGTGGATAACGCGGCGGCGGCCCTGATCTCTTTGGGCGTGCGCCCCGGCCATCATGTTTCCATCTGGGCCACCAATATCCCCCAATGGTTCATCACCTTCTGGGCGACCGTTAAGATCGGCGCGGTTTTGGTAACCGTTAATACTGCCTATAAGATCCATGAAGCGGAATATCTTTTCCGCCAATCGGATACCCATACCCTTGTTATGGTGGATAGCAACCGGGATTCCGACTATAAGGCCATCATCGAAGAGCTCTGCCCCGAGCTGAAAAATACCAAGCCGGGCGAGCCTCTCTATTCCAAAAATCTGCCCTTCCTGCGCAACGTCATTACCGTTGGCTTCGAGATGGAAGGGGCCTTGGAATGGGATGCCTTTATGGAGCGCTCTGCCCTTGTTCCCAAAGAGGAAGTGCGGCGCCTGGCAGCGCTGGTAAAGCCCGATGACGTTTGCAATATGCAATATACCTCGGGTACCACCGGCTTCCCCAAGGGAGTTATGCTGACTCACCGCAATATCGTCAATAACGGCAAGACCATCGGCGATCGGATGGATATTTCCACCGCCGACCGCATGATGATCCAGGTGCCGATGTTCCATTGTTTTGGGATGGTTCTTTCCATGACCAACCTGATGACCCATGGCGGCACCATCTGCCCCATGCCCTATTTCTCCCCCAAATCCTCCCTGGCCTGCATCAACGATGAAAAGATCACCTGCTTTAATGGTGTTCCCACCATGTTCATCGCCATGTTTAACCATGAGGATTTTGCCAAGACCGATTTCTCCTATATGCGCACCGGCATCATGGCGGGCGCCAACTGCCCTGCCGACCTGATGCGCCGCGCATCGGTTGAGATGAATATGCGGGAGATCATCAGTGTTTACGGTCAGACCGAGGCCTCCCCGGGCTGCACCATGGGCGAGGTGAATGAAGATCTGGATCATCGGGTGGAGACGGTTGGTTCTGCCTTCCCCGGCGTGGAATGCAAGATCATCGATCCCGAGACGGGCGAAGAGCTGCCCGATGGGGAAAACGGCGAATTTATCGCCCGCGGCTTTAACATTATGAAGGGTTATTATAAGATGCCCAAGGCCACCGCCGAGGCCATCGATGCCGAAGGCTGGCTCCATAGCGGCGATATTGCCTGCCGCACCCCCGACGGTTATTATAAGATTACCGGCCGCTTAAAGGATATGATCATCCGCGGCGGCGAAAACCTCTATCCCCGCGAGATTGAAGAATTTTATCTCACCCATAAGAAGGTAAGAGACGTTCAGGTTGTTGGCGTTCCCGACCAGCGCTACGGCGAGGAATGCTGCGCTTGGGTGATCCTCCATGAAGGAGAGAAATCCAGCGAAGAAGAGATGAAGGCCTATGGTGCATCCCATATGGCAATGCATAAAGTCCCCCGCTATTTCATCTTCACCAAAACCTTCCCCATGAACGCCGCAGGCAAAATTCTCAAATATAAAATGCGGGATGATTCCATCGAACGCCTCGGATTGAAAAAATAACTAAAAGAGTGTCTCTACTTATAGTGGAGACACTCTTTTTATCTTGCTTTTTTGGTGGGGTTTATATATAATAAAAGCAAGAAAAAACGGAGGTTTTTATCCATGCTTGAAAACATTATCCCCAGCCCGAAAAAAATCCAATATGCCGAAGGGGCTTTGCAGATCCGACCCGCAATCTTTACCGAAAATGCCGCATGGAGCGATCTGCTGAATGCTTTCAAAACAGCCTTTGAAAAGATCTATAAAATCCAAATG
>JAZODI010000029.1:0-99612 GCA_045596965.1 Eubacteriales bacterium
GTTGTTGCTGCCGCACCGCCAAGATAGCGGTATAGCGGCATACCGCATGCGATAGCAGCGGTTCTGGCGGCGGCAAGCGAGACTGCCAAAATGGCATTGGCACCCAGGTTCTCTTTGTTTTCGGTACCGTCTGCTTCGATCATCTTCCGATCAAGAGTGATCTGATCAAAAACATCTTGTCCGCTTAGGACCTGATTAATGGTGTGGTTAATGTTGGCTACTGCTTTATATACGCTTTTTCCGTTGTAGTTCTCCGCTTCATCCCGCAGTTCTTTGGCTTCATATTGGCCTGTTGATGCGCCGCTGGGAACGGCGGCGGATGCGGTTATGCCGTTTTCCAATAAAACTTGGGCCTCGACGGTCGGATTTCCTCTGGAATCCAAAATCTGGCGCGCGAAGACTTCTTTGATATTTGAGTTATTCATAGTAAAAACCTCCTTTTCCATAGTATGTCCTTTTTCTGCTTAAATAACAAAGTTCTATCGTGATTGGCACCAACATATACTGAAAGCAAAGGGAGGACAACTACCGATGAAAACAAAGGAATTATATAAAATTGACGGAATACTTGATTATATTGATAAAAAGTGGCATCCTCTCATACGCGAACAACCGAAAGACCTGCTGAAAATGGCGAGCGAACTTCGTTTTCGCGTTGGGCGAGGATGCACCATAAGTTGCGGAGACGGCAATTATCCCGTTGCCGGGATCGAGGTTTCATCAAGCGATATGGAATATATGATGGGACGGATATGTCGAGGAGCTCTCTATCAATTTGAAAGGCAAATGGAAAATGGATATATCCCGCTCCCGGGAGGGCATCGGGTTGGGATCTGCGGTACCTTCGCTGAGGACGAGAATGGTCATGTGCGCATTCGTGATATATCGTCTGTTAATTTCAGAATTTGTCGCGATATCGTGGGTGGAGGTAAAAAACTGCTTCCCGAGTTGCTGTGTGACGGGCGGTTTTGTTCAACCTTAATTGTTTCCGAGCCTTGCGGAGGAAAAACCACATTGCTGACGGATCTGGTACGCGAATTATCTAAAAACGGATACCGTTGTGCCGTTGTGGATGAGCGCGGAGAGATCGCTGCATCCTTTCAGGGGTATCCGCAAAAGGACCTGGGTCCTTTGGTTGACGTTTTGGATGGATATCCCAAACCCTATGGCATGATGGTTGCTTTGAGAACATTGGCACCCCAGGTCTTGATTTGCGATGAAATCGGGAGTTACGAGGAAACAGAACGGATGCTGGAAGCGATGAATGCAGGGGTCCCGTTTCTTGCCACTGCTCATGCAAAGGATGAAGAGGAACTTTTTAACCGTCCCCAAATCAAACGATTGATCGATGCGGGGGCTATATCCAAGGTCGTTTTATTAAAGGGTGCAAAAGCACCGGGAAGAATACGAAAGGTATTGCAATTGAATCGCTATGATAACGAAGATTTTTGGAGCAGCGCTGATTGTTAGCGGAGGATATTTGCTGGGGTGGGGGTATACATACCGAAGACGAAAACGAATGGAGACACTGCTCGCTATTCGGCAGATCTTTTTAAAATTTGATCAAGGGTTGCGGGAAAATCGCCAAAGTTTGGATAAAACCTTAGCAAACGGCGGGATGCTGGGGGATGCACTCTTGAATCATACCCTCATTTCCTGGATCGATCAGGATGACCGCGCATTGATTGATCAAGCAATGCAACAGATTTCCAATAGCGGATATTCCGATTCTATTTCCATCTCCAAAGAGTTATTAAACACGTTGGATGAAAGAATCAAGAAGTTATCCATGGACAATCAGAGCGGTGGAAAGTCGTTGCCCCTCGTAACCGCCTCGGTCGGTCTGTTGGTTGCGGTGTTGTTGTTTTGATATGGAAATGGAATTGATTTTTAAAATAGCAACGATTGGAATTGTTGTTGCGGTTGTGAATATGCTGCTGGCAAAGTTGGGGCGCGATGAATATGTTATGCTGATCACTATGGCGGGAATCATCACCGTTGTACTCTTGTTGCTGGGGGAGATCAGCAATCTGTTTGCCACCATCAAAACGGTATTTGATTTAGGATGAATATTTATCAACTTTTGGCAACGGTTGCTTGCTGTCTTTTTCTCTATTTGGCTGTTAAAGCGATCAATGAACGTTATGCAGTCTTCGTTTCTGTCGGCGGTGCGGTTATAATCTTATATTATATCTGTTCTAAATTATCTCCGGTTTTTCTGTTTATGCAAGAACTTGCCCAACGGTCGGGGGTTCAAAATCAATACTTTGAGGTCGTTATAAAAGGGCTTGCCGTTTGCTATCTTGGCGAAACGACCATCAGTTTTTGCAAAGATTGCGGTCAACCCGGGTGGAGCGATAAGGTGGAGCTTGCATGCCGATGCACCTTGCTTGTTTTGGCCATCCCGTTATGTGAAGAGTTTCTGGACGTTATTTTAGGTTTGTTGGAATGAAAAAAATTCTTCTGATTTTGATTGTTTTATCCTTTGTTTGGATCTTTTCGCCAGGCGCATCCGCCCAACAGTATTCCGATGAATTTCGCAATTCTGTTGAGCCGGAGGATTCCTTACTTTCTGATGACACCGATCTGAATGATCCCGGCGCAGTTATGAAGGATCTGGAATTTGAGAATATATTCAGCTACATATGGCGTCGCTTATCTGATGCCTTTAAGAGCGCTTTCAATATATTGGTGCGGGGTGTGGCTTTGGTATTATTTTCGGTACTGGTGAGTCGATGCTGCGGAAATATTCAGAATCAAAATCTTCAGCTTTTGTTTTCTTTTATCGTTTCTCTCTCCATTGCGTTAATGTGTGAGCGGAGCATCCATGAATGCGCAGTTGCCCTTCAAAAATCCATCCAAGATATGCTGGTTTTTTCTTCGGCCTGTATTCCTGCCTTTTCGGTAGTTATGATCAGTGCGGGAGAGGGGGCATCAGCGGCTGTTTTTTCGGCCTCTCTGGTCTTTTTGGGAGAGGCCGGAACGTTAATCGCAAACAATGTTTTAATGCCGCTGACGGATGTTTTTATGGCGATCGGCATCTGTTCGGCCGTTAGTGACGAGTACAACTTTGGATCTTTTGCCAGAAATATCCGTCGTTTTGTGGTATGGTTGATTGGGATTCTGATCCTTTTGTTTCGTTATATTTTAAGAATGCAAAATGCCGCCGCATCTGCGGGAAATCATATTACTCAAAAATATATTAGATCCGCTTTGGGAAGCCTGATCCCGATGGTTGGAAATACATTATCAGAGGGGATCGATGGTATATTTGCAATCGCTTCGGGAGTTAAGACCTCCTTTGCGATTGGGGGAATTTTAATTGTTCTTTCCCTTATGCTCCCAACGGTTTTATTTATTGCTGTTCATGCGGTGTGTTGGAACATTTGCAAATGGTTTGCGGAGTTTATGAATGATCTGACTGTGCGTTCTATTGCGGGTGTAATGGCCGATTGCTACTATCTGATGCTTGCATTAGGGGTGTGTGTTACGCTTATGGGACTCTTTTCCTTCTTCGGGATTATCACGCAGGTGTCTTAATATGAATCAAATAAGAAGTTTGGGTCTGATCGTTTGCGTGCTGATGGTATTGATGGCTTATCTCAAGCAAGCGATCCCAAGAGGGAAAATATCCTATCTCATGAAAGCGATCATCTCTATTTTTATTATGCTTTCGTTGATCAATGGTATTAGAAACTTTGATTTGGACAGTTTGAAAAATTTAATTGCTCAAAATCAAGATAATGAGGTTTTGGAGGAAGCTAAAACTGTGATCGAACAGGGGTTGATAGAGGAATTCAACCGTTTTTTATTGGAACAAAATATCGATGCAATGGTAGAAAGAATTTCGGTCGAGGGTGATGGTTATGTAATATCAAAAGTGGTCTTAAGCGGTCCGAATGCAGAAGGAGCGCGAAGAATCATCGCCGGGCGATATCAGATTGGGATTTCAAATATTGAGGTAAAAAATGAATGAGAGCATGAAAAAGATCATGGAAGAGATACGCAGAATATGGTATGTTCCGGTGATGGTAATGATCGGCGTTTTTATGATGGTTTATCAGGTTTATCAACCGGAGGCCATTCCGGTTTCTGCCACGCCTGCAGAGCAGGATTTTTTGGAGCAGACCCAAGCACGTATCTGCGAAATGCTGAAAAAAGTTGAAGGTGCGGGAAGTTGCAATGTAACAATTACTTTGGCGTCCGGCGGTAAAAAAGAATATGTCCGCGAAGACGGTAATGTTTTGGTTATTACCGATAAAGACGGAAACCAATCGGCTGTTGTTTCCCAGGAGTGTGCTCCGGAGATTGCGGGTGTAACTGTTTTGAGCAGCGGCGCGGGAAGTGTTACGGTTCGTAATAATATTATAAACGCGGTAAGTACCGCGCTGGGAATCGGAACCAATAAAGTTTGTGTTGTGTCATTAAGTGGGGAGTGATTACTATGAAAATCAATAAAAAACAAATTGTATTTTTATCCTTGGCCTTGGTGGTTTGCATTGCGGTCTATCTGAATTGGCGTTTTTTGGATACAGTGGATCTGGATGGAGGAAATCTAATCTCAGTTGGCGGAACGACCGATAAGGAAAAGAACGAATCGGAAGAGGGGAAGACCCTTGGCCAGGCACAGTTGGTTGAAACTGTAGCAAAAGATGTGGACGCCTATTTTACTGAGAGCAGATTGAATAAGCAACAGACAAGGGATGAAGCTTTGGAATTGCTCAAATCTGTGGCCGAAAGTGAAGATTCGGCGGCTGAAACAAAAGAAAAGGCCAATAATGATATGATATCCCTTGCTAAGGCAACAGATATTGAAGGGACAATCGAAAGTTTGATTAAAGCAAAGGGGTTTTCGGACTGCATGGTCTATATGGGGGATGATGCGGTAAACGTTATTGTTGCCACCGGCGGCCTTACAGAAGAACAGGCGGCGCAGATCAATGAAATTGCTATATCCGAATCGGGAAAGGATGCTTCAGCCATCAAGATTGTTGAGATCAAGACGGCTTCTTAAGTTATTAAATAGAAAAAACTTGCAATTGACAGGTGCTTTGTGTTATAATATCAACATAAAGTTGTCCAAAGGAGAGATGATCATGGATATTTCGAATGAATTGGGAACTGTTGAGATTTCCGAAGAAGTGTTATGTACCATTGCAAGTGTAGCGGCAAGCGAAGTGGACGGTGTTGCCGGTCTGGCTGCATCCTTAAGCGGAAACATCAAAGATCTTCTTACAAAGAAGTATGCCGGCAAGGGAATTTCTGTTGTTACTGATGAAAATGGTCTGGTCATTACTGCCAGCATCATTGTTAAGTTCAGATGTAATGTTCAGGATGTTGCAGTTAAGGTTCAGGACGCTATTTTATCTGCTGTTCAGGATATGACAAATTATCAGGTTAATGCCGTTAATGTTAACGTTGTTAACGTCCAGATTGCAGAAGAGGCAAAATAATGAAAAGCGGCGATCAATGATCGCTGCTTTAATTTTTAATTCAAAAGGCTCCCCATGAGGGGAGCCTTTCTTTTACTTTTTATTCTTGATGGTGCACCAAAGGCAAGGAGCCAAGAAAGAGGAGGAATAGCAACCCGAAAGGATGCCCACCATCATGGGGAGTGCGAAATTAACGATAGAAGAAAGCCCGTTTAATGCACCAAAGATCAAAACCAAAGCGATTGCCGCCAGCGACATTAAAGAGGTATTGATCGTTCTGGTAAGAGATTGGTTGATGCTCTTATTAACGAGATCGACAATCGGGAGTTTATTGCCGGAGAGCTTTTTGTTTTCGCGAATGCGGTCAAAGATAACCAGGGTATCGTTGACCGAATAACCGAGAATGGTCAAAACAACGGCAACAAAGCCATCGTTAATGGGGATGTTGAAGAGAACAAATACAAAGAATACCATCGCGATATCGTGGAACAATGTAATCAAAGCAGTTATTGCGGCAGTAAAACCGGAAACAACAGCAAAGCGAACGGTAACATAAATTATAATAAAGATTGCTGCAAGTGCGATGGCAATTAAACCATTGGTTAAGAACCGATGGCCGATCGCCGCTTCCACGTTGGTGGTAGATCCCTGCTCGATCTTATTTTCTGCATATTTTTCGGTCAATGCTTTATAAAGCTTTTCCTGATCCTCGGTTTCAAGGCTTTTGGTACCGGAAAGGCTGATGACAAGGGAAGTATCGTCGGTTTGATAACCGGTTGCGTTTTGAGCGGTGCAATCTCTGCTGAGGGTCTTTTTAACCAAGGCTTCAACATCGGTAGCATTGATTTCTTCGCCGGTGTAGCTATAGGTGATCTTGGCGCCGCCGCTGAAGGTGATATCCAGCTTAACACCGTTGATAAACAGACCAACGATTCCGGCCAGGATCAAAGCAAGGGAGATGATGTAGTAAATCTTTCTTTTTCCGTAAAAATCACGCATGATTATTCAACCTCCTTTGCAGCTTTATAACCATAGAACTTCGGGTTAGAGCAAATCTTATAGCAAGCGAGGGATTGCAACATCAGCTTGCTGGAGATGATGGAAAGACCGAAATTCAATACAATACCGATCAATAATGTATAGGCAAAGGAAAGCATAGATCCTGTACCAAAGATCATCAAAAGAATACCGATTACGCCGGTGGTTACGTTACAGTCGAGAACGGCGCTGAAGGCGCGGTTGTAGCCTGCGGAAATTGCGCCGCGCAAGGTTTTGCCTGCGTTGATTTCCTCTTTGATGCGCTCAGCAATAATAATATTGGAATCAACACCCATACCAATGGAAAGGATGATACCGGCGATACCGGGCAGGGTGAGAGTCAGGCCCATCAGATGGAAGATCAAAAGCTGACCGGCCGTTTGCAAAAGCAAGGTGATGGATGCAACAAAGCCGGGCAGGCGATAGTAGATACACATAAACAGGAAGATGATGCAAAGGGCGATTGCACCCGCGATCATCATGATGTTTAACGCATTGGTTCCCATGGTTGCGCTAACGGCAGAATAGTTGGAAGATTCCATGGTGAAGGGGAGCGCACCGGAATTGATCTTGGAAGCCAGATCGCGGGCTTCTTCGGCGGTGAAGGAACCGCTGATGTAACCGCCGCCTTCGGTGATGGCATCTTTGATGGTTGCAACGCTGATGAGGGTGTTATCCATCAAAATACCGATGGAATCACCAACGTGATCGCTGGTGGTGTCGGCAAAGATCTTGGTTCCCTTATCGTCGAACTCCAGGCTGACGCCGTATTGACCGTTGATCAGGCCGGCTTCTGCAGTCTTAACATTGCCGCCGTCCATGAACTTTTCGGTAATCTTATAATCGGCATGTCCGCCTTCGTATTCATATTCCAAAACGCCTTCGTCGTCATGCTCTGCTTCTTCAACAAGGGCAAAGGTCAATTGAGCGGTCTCGCCCAATTCTTTGATGGCTTCAACCGGATCGTAGTTCTTCTCGGCGGCTTGCCAGGGGAACTCAACGAGGATCTGCTTATTTTGCTTATCGATCGTTACGGTACGGTCAAGGATATTATTCCCGTCCAAGCGCAGTTCGATAACTGCTTTTGCAGAGTCTAATTGACTGTCGGTAGGGACGATGTTCTCGTCTGCCGATTGGAATGTGGCGCTGACGCCGCCTTTAATGTCGATGCCGAAACGCATATAACCGTTGCCCTCGCTATAAATACCAAACGCGGTATAAGCGACCAGAGCAAGGATGATCAGCGCGACAATAAAGAAAGAAAGTTTTTGCCAGACATTGGCTTTTTTCTGTCTCATTGTTACCTCCTCGCCGACAGTTAAAACTGTCGATCATAATTTAAAAACTAAAAAATATTATATTATTTAATATAATAAATGTCAATTGAATTTTAAAGATGCTTGAAATAAACGCAGACATCCTTTAGCGCACATTCGGCGCAATTGGGTTTTCGGGCGTCGCAGACTGCCCGTCCATGGTGAACCAGATTGTGGCATAGTTTTGTTTGCCGCTCTGAGGGAATAATGGCTTTTAATTGACGCTCCACAATTTCGGGGTTTTTGCTGTTGGCTAACCCCAAACGATTGGAAAGGCGAATGCAATGGGTATCGGCAATGATCGCAGGTTTTCCGTAAATATCCCCGCAGATTAGATTGGCGGTCTTTCGCCCGATTCCCGAAAGGCTGGTCAGATCCTCGATGTTATCGGGAACCTTTCCGTCAAACTTCTCCAGAATGGTTTGGCTCATCTCAATAATACTTTTGGCCTTGCCGCGAAAAAATCCGCAGGAATGAACCATCGCGCAAAGTTCGTCAAAATCTGCTTCTGCAAAGGCTTCCAAGCTTGAATATTTTTTAAACAGTGCGGGGGTTACTTTGTTAACACGTTCATCGGTGCATTGGGCCGATAATCTTGTTGCGATCAGTAACTCATAGGGGTGCGTATAATGCAGGGCGCATTCTGCCTTCGGATAAAGTTTATCGAGGGTATCTAATATAAACTGAATTTTCTCGGCTTTCTTCATTCTTCCTCCTTGATTTTTTGCCAATATTGCTTCGAGGCGGATTCAAGCTTGTTGTCGCCGTATTCATAATATACTTTGCCTTTGAGGTCCTCGGGCATATAATTTTGCTCAACGTAATGATGGGGGAAGGGGTGGGGGTAAATATAACCTTTACCGTGCCCTAACTTTTCGGCGCCGCCGTAGTGAGAGTCCTGAATATTTGAAGGGATTACCTGACCCTTGCCATTGCGTACATCCGCCATTGCCGCATCAATTGCATTGATGGCGGAGTTTGATTTCGGTGCGGTGGCCAAAAGGATGGTAGCCTCGGCCAAGGGAATTCTTGCTTCGGGCAGGCCAAGAGCCTGGGCGCAATCGACGCAGGATTTAACAATAGAGATCGCCTGAGGATAGGCAAGCCCGATATCCTCGGCCGCAATTACCATCAGGCGGCGGCAAGGGGCGATCATATTACCTGCTTCCAGCAAACGAGCCAAATAAACCAATGCCGCATCGGGATCGGAACCGCGGATAGACTTTTGAAAGGCGGAGAGAATGTCATAGTGATAATCTCCGTCTTTATCATAGTGGTTTCCGCTTCTCTGAGAGGCTTGACTGATCATTTCATCGGTAATCTCATTGCATTCCTTGGTGAGCCCAAGGGAAATGATTTCAATGCAATTACAGCATTTTCGGACATCCCCTCCGCAACCGTAGGCAATGCGCTTTAAATGCTCGTCTGTATACTTGATCGTAAATCCTCGTTGCTCTTCAAGATAGGCAATGGTGCGCTTAATGAAGGGAATCATTTCTTTTGCATCCACCGGCTTGAATTCAAAGACGGTGCAACGGCTGAGGATCGCATTATAAACATAAAAATAAGGATTTTCTGTTGTGGATGCGATCAAAGTAATACTTCCGTTTTCAATAAACTCCAGCAGGGATTGTTGTTGCTTCTTGTTGAAATATTGAATCTCATCCAAATAGAGCAAAATTCCGTTGGGGGCTGTGAAGGGATTGATATCATTAATGATCTCTTTAATGTCGCTGATGGATGCGGTTGTTGCATTTAATTTATAGAGCTTGCGGTCGGATTTTTGTGAAATGATCCTTGCAAGGGTGGTTTTACCAACACCGCTTGGACCGTAGAAAATCATATTGGGAATCTCGCCGCCCTCTGCGATGGAACGCAGAAGCTTGCCTTCGGCCAAAAGGTGACGCTGGCCAACCATTTCATCGATGGTATTCGGGCGCAAAACATCGGATAAAGGACGCATAATTCCCCTCCTTTCTTCATTCTTATACATTATATCAAAAGGAAAAACCCGATTCAACTGTTTTTTACCGAAAAGGTCATTGACTTTATCCATTATTCGATATAAAATAGATATAATAAAAAATAAGGAGGCTCTCTACATGAATGAAGAGGTCAAGTTGCAGCTGAAAAAGACTGCAAATACCATTCGGGCTGACATTATTGAGCAGGTACATAGTGCTAAAGCCGGCCATCCGGGTGGTTCTTTATCCGTTGCAGATATCATGACATATCTGTATTTTGTTGAGTTGAATATCGATCCCGCAAACCCCGATTGGGCTGATCGCGATCGTTTTGTTCTTTCCAAGGGGCATACCTGCCCGGCTCTTTATGCGGCTTTGGCGAGACGCGGTTTCTTTGATGCTGAACTTCTGCCTTCCTTCCGCCATATTGGCAGCATTTTGCAGGGCCATCCTGATATGAAGAAGATCCCCGGCGTGGATATGTCCAGCGGTTCTTTGGGTCAGGGTATTTCCGCTGCTTGCGGAATGGCTCTTGCCGCCAAGAAGACCGGCGCTTCCTATCGTGTTTATACCGCTTTGGGTGATGGCGAGATTGAAGAAGGCCAGGTTTGGGAAGCTTTGATGTTTGCCGCTCATTATAAGTTGGATAATCTTTGCGTTATTGTTGACTATAACGGTCTGCAGATCGATGGTCCTGTTGCAGAGGTTATGGATAGCGCTCCCATTGCAGAAAAAGCAAAAGCATTCGGTTGCGAAACCTTTGAGATCGATGGTCATGATTTTGAAGCCATCGAAAAGGCTCTTAACGCGGCGAAGGAATGCAAGGGCAAGCCTTCTCTGATCGTTGCAAAAACCGTTAAGGGTAAGGGCGTTTCCTATATGGAAAATGCCGTTGATTGGCACGGTAAGGCTCCCGATGATGAGCTTTATGCAGTTGCGATGAATGAACTGAAGGAGGCTGCAAAATGTCTATAAAAGAAGCAACAAGAGATAGCTACGGCAAGGCTTTGGTTGAATTTGCCGAGGAATATGATTTATATGTTCTGGATGCCGACCTGGCTGCTGCCACTAAAACCGCAATGGTTAAGAAAGCATGCCCCGAGCGCTTTATTGAATGTGGTATTGCAGAAGGTAATATGATGGGCGTTGCCGCCGGTCTTGCCGCTGCGGGAAAGACTGTATTTGCAAGTTCTTTTGCGATGTTTGCCGCAGGCCGTGCCTATGAGCAGGTTCGCAACTCCATCGGTTATCCTCATTTGAATGTTAAGATCGGTGCTACCCATGCCGGCATCTCTGTCGGTGAAGACGGTGCTACCCATCAGTGCAATGAGGATATTGCCCTGATGCGTACCATTCCCGGTATGGTTGTTCTGAACCCTGCCGATCCTGTTGAGGCACGTCTGTGCGTTAAGGCAGCTATCGAGCATGAAGGCCCTGTTTACCTGCGTTTTGGCAGAATGCCCATCGATTCTATTTTTGAGGACGACTATAAGTTTGAGATCGGTAAGGGCGCGGTACTCCGCGATGGCAAGGATGTTGCCATTATTGCCACCGGCCTGATGGTAGCCCGCGCTATTGAAGCGGCAGATCTGCTGAAGGCCGAGGGGATTGATGCGGCTGTTATCAATATGGCTTCCATCAAGCCCTTGGATGATGAGCTTGTCTTGAAATATGCCGAGAAGTGCGGTGCGATCGTTACTACTGAGGAGCATTCCATCATCGGCGGTCTGGGCAGCGCGGTTTGCGATCTGGTTGCCGAGAAGGGTGTTTGCCCCGTTGTTCGCCACGGTGTTGAAGATACCTACGGCATGAGCGGTCCTGCCTTGAAACTGCTTGATCTCTTCAAACTCAATGCGGAAGGGATTGCAGAAAAGGCCAAACTTGCAATTTCCAACAAAAAGTAATATTTTTTCAGCGTCGAATTTTATTCGGCGCTGATTTTTTTATTTTCCCCCTTGACGAACGGAGAGAAATTGTGTATACTTTCATTCGTAATACTTGCGGGTATAATTCATCGGTAGAATGCGACCTTCCCAAGGTTGATAGGTGGGTTCGACTCCCATTACCCGCTCCAATATTCAGGGACCTTTTTCAAGGTCCCTTTTTTAAAGATTGTGAGGTATGCGTTGTGAGAAGAGATAAAATCAACTATTATCTGGATATGGCAGATGCCGCAACCGAGCGTGGTACATGCTTGCGCCGTAAATTCGGTGCGATTATTGTTAAGAATGATGAGATCGTTTCCACCGGTTATGCCGGCGCTCCCCGCGGGCGTAAGAACTGTTGTGATCTCGGTAAATGCATTCGGCAGGAAATGGGGCTGAAAAGGGGAGAACGCTATGAACTTTGCCGCTCGGTCCATGCAGAAGCCAATTGCATTATTTCCGCCGCGCGCAGAGATATGATCGGTGCAACCATGTATTTGGTCGGTCATGAGGTAGATACTGGGGATTATGTTGAAAACGCCGCTCCCTGCGCTATGTGCAAACGCATGATCATCAATGCCGGCATTAAAGATGTCGTTGTTCGTGATAATAAAGAAGAATTCCATACTTTCCTTGTTGAGGATTGGATCAACAACGATGAATCCCTTGAGGGTACGATAGGTTATTAAAATTGAAAGAAGCCGTTGGAAAACCAACGGCTTCTTTTTTGATATTAGCAGTTACATTGCTCCGGCGGGAAGAATTCATTGGTGGGGAAGCCAAGCTTTTCAAAGAATGTGCAGGGCTCTTCTTCTTTCGGGGCGCAACATTCCTTTTCGGGCAAGCAGAATTGGGCAGAAGGGATGCGTACCTGAACATCCCGCAGGATGCGTACAACGCTAAACAGACCCAATGAAACGACCAACTTGCGATTGGCGGTATCCGTTAGCCCGTCGCAGAAGAGATTGGCAACGCGATCAGGAAGGTTTAATGTTTCACACTCTGAGCAACAGCAGTTGCAAGAGGGGTTTATGATCCTTGTATTCAAAACAATGGGATCGACCACCTCTACTTCAGCAACCGGCAAATTGGTTGAATAGAATCCATGATCTTGGCCGCAGGAGGAGAATGTAATGGTATTGCCTTCGCTACCATAGAGGATTACCTTTTTATTATAAAAGGAAAGACCGTCAACAATGGTGGGGCGGTTGCTCCCGGTATAAACCTCAAAATCGGTTCGGAAATAGAAGGTCAGGTCCACACCGTAGAATCCTTTGTTAAAAGGAACCTCCTCCAAGCTTACTGAGGTCCAAATAAGTTCCGATCTTCTTGCGCGGACATTGATCGCGTTATCGATCAATGTTTGATCGGAGGGGCTCAGATAAACGCGCATATCGGTCAGGCAATCTTTATCTTTGCAAGTGTCGTATATTTTTCTTGCGCTTACGCAGATTTCATCTGAATAGTTGCAAACTTCCTGATTACAGTTATTGGTATCCATAGGGTGCCTCCTTTGCATTATTCTGTTATATTTTATGAGCCAAGAGAAAAATCGTGAAAATTTATTGAAAAAAATATGGTCGTGTGCTATACTCATTTCATAAATCTTAGCAGGGGTAGAATATTATGAAACGAATTACCGGTTTAGCCCTTATATTTGCCCTGGTGATTATGCTTTCGGGCTGCGGCCATAAAATCAACCGCGAGGACGCGCAGGGTGTTCTTGATCCGTTTTTTGCCGCTTTAAAAGAATATGATCGGGAGGAGATGAGCAATTATCTCTCGGATTTTCCCGATAATTCAGGATATGTTTATATCGATGATATTTTTAATGATGAAGCGTATGTTAAACTATATCGTCAGCTGTATTCATCTATAACCTACAGTGTTAAATCGATCAACGGAAAGAGTGTTGTTTTGGAAGTTTCCATGCCCAATATTCACACGCTCTATACCGATATTTCTGCAAGGATCATGAGCCTTACCCTGATGGATGAATCGCTGAGAGATAAGCTGGAGGAAAACAGCGAAAATGCGGTTGTTTTATTGCAGGAAACAATGCTTTCGATTGCAACCCAAACCCCCGAGCAAATTGAGAAAATGACGCAGGAATATACCTTGACGTTTCAAAAAGAAAACGGAACCTATCAAATCGTTGCCGATGATGAGGTGCGAAAGCTATTAACAGGAAATCTTTTTCTCGCCAAGAGTACGAAGGTTGAAGCTATGAGTGGTACGGTTGGTGAATAAAGGACCGATGGTCGGTCGATGATCTTTAGTAAAGGAGTATGATAAAATGAACGAACCTATTTTTGCAAATGAAAACGGCTTTGAATCCCTGGGGGCACGCCTGCTGAAGAAACGCGCCATTTTGGCTTTCGGCGAATTTAATGAAAAGACTTCTTTTCAGATTATTTCCGCTTTGCTCTATCTGGCGGAGCAGGATTCCGATGCGCCCATCACTCTCTATATCAATTCGGTGGGAGGAAATGAAACGGATGCACTGGCGATCTATGATGTGATGCGCAACCTTTCCTGCCCGATCCATACGGTCTGCGTTGGAAAGGCCCATGGCATGGCATCCCTTTTGCTGGTCGGCGGAGCGAAGGGGGAACGTGCCGCTTATGCTAATAGCGAGATCATGCTCACCCAGGTGGAGAGGGACCGTACCTTTGGCCAGGCGTCGGATATCGAATTGGAAACCAATCATCTTTTGGACGTGAAAGCGCGAGTAAATGGACTTTTTGCCACGCTTTGCGATAAGGATGTTTCCCAGATCAATAAGGATATGGAACGTAAACATTGGCTGTTTGCCGAGCAGGCGTTGGCATACGGATTGATCGATAAGATTTTAAAATGATAAGAAAACCGCAGAGAAGATCTCTGCGGTTTTTTAAAAAGGAGTAAATACATGGCGAGAAAAAAGAAGGTTGACCTGCTAAAGGCAATTGGAATAGCGGTTTTTATTGCGGTTGGTATCTTATCATATCTATATTCCAACGGCTATATGGAGGCAAATAATCAGCCTTCTGCTGATGCTTATATTGATTTTATTGACTGCGGGCAAGGGGATAGCATCTTGATCGTTTCCGATGGATGCGCAACCTTGGTGGATGCAACAACGGGGAAGGATGCCGAGAAGGTGGTGAAACACCTGGAAGATCGAAACATTGAGAAGATCGATCACTTCATTTTAACCCATCCTCATGAAGATCATATCGGCGGAGCAGAAGCGATCCTGGACTCTTTTGAGGTGGAAACCATCCACATGCGGCGACCCACCAAAGGAACAGAGCCAACAACAAAGGTATATCTCAATCTTCTCAAAAAGATCAAGTCGCTGGATAAGACTGTCCACGCGGTTCAGGCGGGAGATCTGTTTGAATGCGGCGAGTGGAATTTCGAGGTTTTTGGACCGCTTAATGATTATGAGGATTTTAACGATCAATCGATTGTTTTAAAGGGTACATATCAGGGGATCTCCATTCTGTTGACCGGTGATATGGAATCGGGTGCGGAGAAAGATCTATGTGAAAAATATGGTGCTGATTTAAGCAGTACGATTCTAAAAGTAGGTCACCACGGAAGCAGATCCTCATCGTCTGCCTCTTTCTTAGAAGCGGTATCTCCGCAATACGGTGTAATTTCATGTGAGGCCGGCAATTCCTACGGACACCCCCATAAGGAAGCATTAAATCGACTGAATAAGCAGAACATTTCGATATTCCGAACAGATCTTGATGGAACGATCACATTGAATACAGACGGGCAGACTGTTTGGCAAGGAGAGGAAAAATGAGAGAATATTTCAGTATTGATCGATTTGAAGAGAACGTTGCGATCGGATTAAATGATCAAGGAGAAGAAATTCGGCTTTCTGCAAAGCATCTTCCTGAAAATTGCAAGGAGGGGGATGTTATATATTATGATGGAACATCCTATCGGATCGATGCAGAGGAAACGCAAAAGCGCAAGGATGAGGTGTTGAGCCTGCTGGATGATCTCTTCGTCTAAACAAGGTATAATTCCCATCGAACCTTCATATTTATATACAAACAAGTATGGAAGTATGGAGGTTTCGCAATGACAAATACGAGCATTTATCATGATATCGCCACCCGAACCGGTGGCGATATTTATATCGGCGTTGTGGGGCCGGTGCGTACCGGAAAATCCACTTTTATCAAAAAGTTCATGGAGAATTTGGTGATTCCCAATATTGAAAATGAACATAAACGTGAACGTGCCATCGACGAACTGCCGCAATCGGCGGCGGGTAAGACGATCATGACAACCGAGCCAAAGTTCATTCCCGATGAAGCGGCGGAAATCCTCACAGAGGATCATACACGCTTTAACGTTCGACTGATCGATTGCGTCGGATATGTTGTGGATAGCGCGATGGGTCAAACCGAAAACGGAGAAGCACGTATGGTTGAAACGCCGTGGAGCGAGGAAAAAATGGAGTTTCAGCAAGCGGCCGAAATGGGCACCCGAAAGGTTATTTGCGAGCACTCTACCATCGGCCTTGTTATTACCACCGACGGAAGTATCGGGGAGATCCCGCGAGATGATTATATTGAAGCGGAAGAACGGATCATAAATGAACTTAAGGCTATCAATAAACCTTTTGCAGTATTGATCAATTCCATGTTTCCCGATAGCGATAGTGCCCGCGAACTGCGGGATCAGTTATCCAACCGCTATGATGTTCCGGTTATGACGGTAAATTGCTTGGAATTAGATCGAAATAAGATCATATCGATTATCCAGGCTGTATTATTGGAGTTCCCGATTAAGGAAATTTTAGTGGATCTGCCTTCTTGGGTGGGCGGTTTGGATAAGGATCATTGGCTGAAAAGAGAGGTTTATGGCAGTATCTTAGAAAGCGCAAAGGAGATCGACCGCGTTCGAACGGTTAAGAAAATGACGGTTGATTTATCGGGCGAGGAGCAACTTTCAGGGTGCGAACTTAAAAACGTGGATCTCGGGAGTGGGAGCGCGGGCATAAAGATCGAACTGAAGCCGGAGTTATATTATAATATTCTCAGCGAAGCGGCGGGAATGAAGATTAAGGACGATGGAGATCTTGTTGCGATGATCAAGGAACTTTCGTCTGCGCAAAAAGAATATATGAAGATTAAAGATGCATTTGCAGAGGCTCAATCAAAAGGGTATGGAATTGTTTTTCCGTCCATGAACGAAATGAGTCTTGGTGAACCGCAGATCTTTAAGCAAGGCGGGAGATTCGGTGTCAAATTGTCTGCAGAAGCGCCTTCCTATCATATTATTCAAGCAAACATCTGCACAGAGGTTTCGCCGATCGTTGGCAGTGAGCGTCAATCGGAAGAATTGATTGAATATCTTTTGAAAGATTTTGAAGAAGACCCTTCAAAAATATGGGAATCCAATATTTTTGGCAAATCGGTGCATGATCTTGTAAACGAAGGTTTACATAATAAATTGTCTCGTATGCCGGATGATGCGCGCTTTAAACTACAAGAGACTCTTTCCAAAATTATCAACGAAGGAAGCGCCGGTCTTATTTGTATAATTCTATAAGGATTGCGCCAATCTATTCATGAGGTGATAAATAATGAATAGTGAGGCACAGGCTTTTTTCAACACATTGCCGAAATGGCTTCGGGAGGACATCTTGCAATCAGGTGTTACTTTTAATACCAGAAATGAACTGGAAGAAATCGCTCGCAATTTTACCAATAGCACTGCCCGTCCATCTGAAAACGAATAAAAGAGGTGATCCATGGAGTATTCTGTGGATCATTTCTTTTTTGACTTTTGTATAAAGATGTCGTATAATGGAGCAGAGAGGTGTAGGAAGTGGCAAAACGATATTTAATGTGGGTGCTTGGCACCTTTTTCATAGTTCTTTTTCTTTGCAGTTTTGTTCCTGCATCTTTTTATTTAAGTATTTTCATTGCAATTCTTCTTTTATTTGTTCCTGCAATCTGGATAAAATACCCGGTTAAAAAGACAGTGATCAGTTGCTTGCTATCCGGTTTGATCGCGATGTCGTTCTTTTGCGGCGCTCAGATCCTTGCCCATAAAACAGAAGAACGTCTTGCCGATCGATCCGTTTTCCTTTCGGGAGAAGTTGCTGATGTTGGATCAAACGCGGCGGGGGATCTGAGCCGATATAAAGTTCGTTTGAAATCCATCGAAGGCGAGAAACTTAGATTTTATCAGCAATTTTTTGTCTATCTCTATACCGATGAAGAGGGTTGCACTCCCGGTGATAATATCGAGGGGACTTTTAAATTCTATGATACGCCTCTTGAATTTGGAGCGGGCAGGGAAGATCGCATCCTTTTAAGCGCCTACCAAGATGGGGATGAATTGCATTTTAAGCCAAGCGAAGGAATAAGCCTTTATCGAGTTTTATATAAGGTGAGGAGTGCCGTTCAGAGTAACATCAAATATGGGAGCTACGATTCTCAAAATTTGATTCGCGCTGTATGCTTTGGCGATACAGACCATTTAAATCCGGATCTTTATGTTTCGTTGCGCAGGATCGGGCTTTCCCATGTTATGGCAGTGAGCGGTCTGCATTTATCCTTTGCTGTCCTTTTGTTTAATCTGCTGTTTATTTTGTTGGGTGTTCATTACCGCCCTCGCTATCTTTTGGGGATATTTATTAGTTTATTATTTACAGCCGCGGTTGGATTTCCGCTTTCTTGCGTGCGCGCGTGCGTTATGCTGGCGATCTTTTCCCTGGGAATGGCTCTTGATCTGTTTTCCGATGGGCTGACATCTCTCTCGGTCGCGGCTTTTCTGATCCTTCTTTTTAATCCGTTTGCGGTAAGAGATATTGGTTTTCTTTTGAGTCTCAGTGCAACGGCGGGGATTATCACAATGCGTGCGCCTATCGAGACTTTCTTGTTCCCTAAAAAGATTGGCAAAAATCATCGTCTGAACAAAGTTTATCGGGATTTCACCGGAATCTTTTCTTGCTCTGTTGCGGCGTCTGTTGCAACTTTTCCGATCACCATCGTTGTTTTCGGTTCGTTTAGCCTGCTTGCGCCATTTGCCAATATTTTGCTGATCTATCCCATACAAGGGGTTTTTATGTTGGGAATCCTTACCGTTCTTTTGGATTGGATCCCCGGGATCGGTGCGCTATTTGGTTTTGTATGTGATCTTTTATATAAACTGATCTACGCAATGGCAACGTTTTTGGGTAAGATATCCTTTGCTAACATTTCTAAGCTGGATTGGGTCGGGATTCTTTTGTCGCTTCTATTCACTTTAGTGATTGGAGTTTCGGTTTTCCTATATCGGCGCTATAAATTCAGAGCATTTATTTCGTTATTCACATTATTCCTTTGCTTTGCGATTGCTTTTGGAAATTTGAATATCTATCTACATTCCGATGATTCTGTTGAGATCGCTTTTATCGATGTGGGTCAGGGGGATTGCACGGTTATTTCTAAGGATCATTCGGCGGTTGTTATTGATTGCGGCGGAACTTCACAAAAGCGATATAATCTGATTGAATATCTGCAAAAGAAGGATATCTATCGGATTGAACTTTTGGCGTTTACCCATCTGCACAGCGATCATACAAACGGATTAAATACATTAAGACGATATGTTTATGTTGAATCCCTATGGTATCCTGATTTGGAGGCTGATTCTCCCGAAATATTTAATCTGATTAAAATATTAAGCGGGGAATCAATTGTTAAAAACGGTAAATATACCGTCTTAGGTAATGTTGAAGTTGAGGTGATTGCAGATGCAGTCTTTAAAAACAAAAACGCTAACGAAAATGAACAATGCGTTTGTTACCGCATTACATACGGATCTTCCTCTGTTTTGATAACAGGTGATCTGGAAGGGGCGGGGGAAATGACGCTTTTAGAAAACGACCTCTCCTGCACCATTTTGAAAGTGGGTCACCATGGCAGCGACACCTCATCTGTTTATCCCTTTTTGAAGGCTGCTTCGCCGGAGATTGCAATCATATCTGTTGGTGATAATAGTTACGGTCTTCCTGCCGAGGAAGCGATGAGGCGTATCGGTACTTTATGCAATAATATATATTTGACTTCGAAAGAAGGTACTATCCGTTTTAAAACGGATGGAAAAATATTAGAAAGGATCAACGAATGACGGTTGACGTATTAAAGCGACAATTGAAAGAAGCAAATCTCTCGGGTCTTTATTATCTTTACGGGGATGAACAATACCTTTTGGATCATTACTACAGCCAATTTAAAAGGATTTGCGCCGATGTATTGCCGGAGTTCAATTATATTGAACTGGACGGTAAGAAAATCGACTATGATTTTTTAGCTGATGCCAGCACCTCTTATCCGGTAATGGCAGAGCGAAAACTGGTCGTGATTATCGACTTGGAAACCGCCGGATTGAAAGGAAATAATGAGAAAAAGCTTGCGGCCGCTTTATCGGATATTGCGCCCGGTGTTACGGTTTTGTTTATCGATCACGCAAAAGATGGAAGTAAATCCAACGCGCTGGATTCTGCGTTGAAGAAACTTGGCGGAGAAGTGGTGCGTATTGATCGACCTAAGCCTGAAAAATTGCAGATTTGGGTGCGAGAATTGGTTTCTAAATCCAATTGCGAAATTTCCGCATCTGATGCGGCTTATCTGGTAGAATTAACCGGGGGTTCGATGCTTGCACTGAAAAATGAACTTCATAAACTTTGTTCGTTTATTCAGGCGGGGGAGATCGACCGAAATTTGATTGATAAGATGGTTTCGCCTGCCGAAGATGCATCTTGGTATGCCATCTCCAACGCGATCTCTGAGCACGATTTTGAGGCTTTGATGGATGCATTGAAACTTCTTTATCAGCAGAATGTGGACGATACGGTTATTGCCGGTATGTTTTATCGAGCCTATACCGACCTTTGGCGGGGAGAGACCGCGTTAAAGGAGGGGAAATCTTCGGCGGAATTGGCGGCTGTTTGCGGAATCAGCCCTTATGCGGCGGCGCGGATCATGCGCTCTGCAGCTAAACTGATGGAAGGGGAGGCTTTAGATGGCTTGCGTAAATGCAGGGAACTGGACCGGAAGATCAAAACATCCGGTTTGAATGAAAAGGACCTGATCTATTCCTTTGCCGCAGGCTTGCTGGCCTTTCAGATGAAAGATCATGAATAAAATACCCATTGATCCCATCGTTATTGTTGAAGGTAAATACGATAAAATTGCCTTGGATAATATCATTGATGCAACCATCATGACCTGCGAAGGTTTTGGGATATTTAAAAACGAGGAGCAACGGGCGATTTTGCGAAATTTGGCGCGGGAACGCGGTGCAATTATTCTAACGGATTCTGATCGTGCAGGCGCTGCGATTCGTTCACATCTCCAGACGATATTGCAAGGGGTAACGGTATATACATTATATATACCGCCCATTTTAGGGAAGGAAAAAAGAAAAACCACCCCATCTAAAGAAGGTCTTTTAGGGGTGGAAGGTATGGCCGGAGACGTTTTGCGCAATCTGTTTGCTGAATTTAAGGCTGAGCCGATCGGCAACGAAATCAAGCCGATCGATCTTTATGAACTGGGGCTGACAGGTCAAGCGGGTTGCAAAGATAAGAAACTACGGTTATTGCGTTCACTAATGCTTCCGTCTCATTTATCAAATAATGCTTTGCTGAAAGAATTAAATCGAAAATTTACTAAAGAATCCTTTGCTGATTATGTGTTAAAGTTAAAATAAAAAGGTGCTTCCGATTGGAAGCACCTTTTAAAATTCAATTAGTCGCTTACATAGGGCAGCAGAGCAATAACACGGGCGCGCTTGATTGCGACAGTCAGCTGACGCTGATGCTTTGCGCAGGTACCGGTTACGCGGCGGGGAAGGATCTTTGCACGCTCGGAGATATACTTTCTGAGCTTGCCAATATCCTTATAATCGATTTCAGTTACTTTATCCACGCAAAAAGCACAAACCTTACGTCTGGGCTTTCTGTTGGGTCTGTAATTCTTTTCTCTTTCCACAGCTAAATCCTCCTTTACAGATTAGAAGGGCAATTCATCATCTTGGACTTCTTCGAACTCAACGGTGTTGCCGCCGGTAACGGGCGGAGCCTTGAACTCGGGAGCTACAGGACGAGAAGAGTCCTTTTTGGATTCTACAAAGTGCGCCTCATCGGCAACAACCTCAAAAGCAGTTCTTTTTGCACCGGTCTTATCCTCGTAGGTACGGGATTGCAGGGAACCGACCAAAGCGATCAGATTGCCCTTTTCAAAGTATCTGCAGATAAAATCAGCAGTATTGCGCCATGCCACGCAGTTGATAAAATCGGTCGGATAATTTCCGTCCGGACCCTTATACTGCCGCTGAACAGCAACAGAAAAGGAAACGACCGAAACATCGGAAGAAGTTTTTCTCAGCTCGGGATTGGCGGTCAGGCGACCGGTTAAAATAACTTTGTTTAACATAGCAGAATCCTTCCTTACTTTTCTTCTTTGTTCACAACGATGGAACGAAGAATGCCGTCAGTAATGCCGTAAATTCTCTCGAGCTCGGCAGGGAAGGCAACGGGTGCTTCAAAATTGATCAGCACATAATGACCTTCATTGACGAAGTCGATGGGATAGGCAAGCTTTTTGACGCCCCAGTCTTCAACAGATTCAACAGAACCGTGCTTTTCGATCAAGCCCTTGAACTTTTCAACAAGCGCAGTGAACTCCTCTTCTGTTAAATTCGGCCGGGTGATGAAAATAGTTTCATACTTGCGATTTCCTTCAGCCATGATTTACACCTCCTTATGGACTTTTGGCTCATTCAATGATGAGCAAGGACCTAATAATTATACTATAAATATATTATTTGTCAAGAGTTTAATTTTTAAATCAGGCTTTATTTTTATGGAAAATGTGTTATAATGACTATATCACTAAAGATAGGGGGTTGAATTTCATTGAATTATTTTGATTTAATTTCCAAATACAAGCCGACCGGCGATCAGCCCCAAGCCATTGAATGTTTGAGCAAAGGCTTTCGGGAGGGAAAGAAGGAGCAGGTTTTGCTTGGTGTTACCGGGTCCGGAAAAACCTTCACAATGGCTAATGTTATTGCTCAAATCAATAAACCAACATTGGTTCTCGCTCATAATAAAACGTTGGCTGCACAGCTTTGTTCTGAATTGCGTGAATTTTTTCCCAACAATGCGGTGGAATATTTTGTTTCCTACTACGATTACTATCAGCCTGAGGCGTATATTCCGTCCTCGGACACCTATATTGAAAAAGACAGTTCCATCAACGATGAGATCGATAAACTGCGCCATAGCGCTACTTTTTCTCTTTTAGAACGCAAGGATACTATCGTCGTTTCCTCCGTTTCCTGTATTTACGGTTTGGGGGATCCTGAAGAATATAAAAATCTTGTTTTATCCCTTCGGCCGGGTATGGTTAAGGATCGGGATGAGGTGATTGAGCATCTTATCGGCGTGCAGTATGAGCGCAACGACTTTGATTTTACCCGTAATAAATTTCGTGTTCGAGGAGATGTTTTGGAAATTTTTCCGCCTTCATCCAGCGATACGGTTATCCGAGTCGAATTTTTTGGCGATGAAATCGATCGCATCTCGGAAATTGATCATCTGACCGGCGAGTTTAAAAGGGATCTGACCCATGTTGCGATTTATCCTGCCTCGCACTATGTTGTCGGTGAAGAAAAGCGGGAAAGCGCGTTAAAAGAAATTGAGCGCGAACTTAAGGATCGAATTGCCTATTTTACCGAAAACGGCAAGCTTTTAGAGGCGCAACGGATCGAACAGCGCACGCGCTATGATCTGGAGATGCTTCGGGAAATCGGATTCTGCAACGGCATTGAGAATTATTCCCGTATTTTAAGCGGACGAGCTCCCGGAAGCCCACCGGCCACTTTGCTGGATTTTTTTGGAGATGACTTTCTTCTGATTGTTGATGAATCACACGTCACTCTACCGCAGGTGCGGGGGATGTATGGCGGGGATCGTTCCCGCAAGGAAATGCTGGTGGAATATGGATTCCGCCTGCCCTCTGCTTTCGATAACCGCCCCTTGAATTTTCAGGAATTTACCAATCGATTGGATAAAATCCTCTATGTCAGCGCAACGCCCGCTGCTTATGAATTGGAACGAAGTGAGCAGGTTGCAGAGCAGATTATTCGTCCAACAGGTTTGCTGGATCCCGAAATTTCCGTTCGTCCTGTGGAAGGGCAGATGGATGATTTGTTGCAGGAGATCCACCTGTGCGTAGAACAGCATTCCCGCGTCCTTATTACCACCTTAACAAAACGAATGGCTGAGGATTTAACGGAATATTTGGAAGGCATGGGTGTAAAGGTTAAATACTTGCACCACGATGTTAAGACGGTTGAGCGAATGGAAATCGTACGCGACCTTCGTCGAGGGGTATTTGACGTTCTTGTTGGCATCAATCTGCTTAGAGAAGGACTTGATATTCCCGAGGTTTCCCTGGTTGCCATTCTGGACGCAGACAAAGAGGGCTTTTTGCGTAGCGAGACCTCGTTGATCCAGACGATCGGTCGCGCTGCCCGTAATGCGAATGGGCGGGTTATTATGTATGCCGATCAAGTTACCGCCTCTATGGAAAATGCGATCCGGGAGACCGAACGCAGACGGACCATACAAGCGGAGTATAACACTAAGCATAATATAACCCCTCAATCCATTGAAAAAGAAATCCATGAGGTATTAGAGATCGGTGCATTGCCCAGCACTCCTTCCAGACGCAAGCTTAAACTTTCGATGGATGAGAAGCAACGCATGATCAAAGATCTTGAAAAGCAAATGCAGGAAGCGGCACGGATGCTGGAATTCGAATATGCAGCCATGCTTCGCGATAAAATTGCCTCTTTAAAAGGAGATTCGAATGAATAGAGAATTCATTACAATTAAAGGAGCCAAAGAGAATAATCTTAAAAACATTGACCTCAAGATCCCAAGAGATAAATTGATTGTTTTCACAGGCCTTTCCGGTTCCGGCAAGACTTCTTTGGCTTTTGATACGATCTATGCCGAAGGACGCAGAAGGTATGTGGAGAGTTTATCCTCTTATGCCAGAATGTTTCTGGGGCAGATGAATAAACCGGATGTAGACAACATCTCGGGCTTATCACCTGCTATTTCCATCGATCAAAAGACCACCTCTAAGAATCCTCGCTCCACCGTTGGCACAGTAACAGAGATCTACGATTACCTGCGCCTGCTTTTTGCACGTATCGGTAAGCCTCATTGCCCCGTTTGCGGGCGTGAGATCACCCAACAAACGGTGGATCAGATCGTGGATCAGGTCTGCGCCCTTCCCGAAAGAACCCGTCTGACCGTTCTTGCTCCGGTGGTGCGTGCCAGAAAAGGCGAGCATCAAAAACTTTTGGAAGATGCGAAGCGCAGCGGCTTTGTTCGCGTTCGTGTGGATGGAAATCTTTATGATCTTTCCGAAGAGATCAAATTAGAGAAAAATATTAAGCATAGTATCGAAATCGTTGTGGATCGCTTAATTATGAAGGAGGGGATCCAACAACGCTTAACCGATTCCATTGAAACAGCTCTTCATCAGGCGGATGGATTGGTTATTATTGCGCCCGAAGGGGAGGAAGAGATCCTCTTTTCTCAGGATTTCACCTGCCCGGAGCATGGATTTTCTATGGAAGAGCTTTCACCCAGAATGTTTTCCTTCAATAACCCCTTCGGCGCTTGTCCCGAGTGTGACGGGTTGGGACTTTTGATGAAGGTGGATCCTTCTTTGGTCGTACCCGATCCTAAACTTGCGGTTAACCAAGGGGCAATTCGGGCAAGCGGATGGTATCTCTCTGGTTCGGATAACATTGCCAGGATGTATTTTCGGGCTTTGAGCGAAAAATATAACTTTTCGCTTGATACCCCCTTTGAAGAGCTGACCAAAAAGCAACAAAATATTCTTCTCTATGGAAATGATGGAGAAAAACTGGAAATGCAACGAAACTCTTCCTTTGGATCGGTTGCCTATAGCAGTTCGTTTGAGGGTGTGATCCCCAACCTTGAGCGGCGGTTTAAAGAAACGAACAGTGACTTTATCCGCCGCGAAATCGAATATGTTATGAGCGATTGTCCGTGCATGTCATGCGAAGGGAAGCGTTTAAAGAAAGATATCTTAGGCGTAATGGTCGGGGATAAAAATATTGCCGAAATTACCGACCTCTCCATTACCGCCGCCATTGATTTTTTTCAAAATATTTCTCTATCCGAGAAAGAACAGTTAATTGGCCGTCGCGTTTTAAAAGAAATCATCGAACGGCTTACGTTTTTAAGCAGTGTGGGTCTGGAATATCTGACACTTTCGCGAAGTGCGGGGACTTTATCCGGCGGGGAAAGTCAAAGAATCCGCCTGGCAACGCAGATTGGCTCCTCTCTTATGGGAGTTCTTTATATTTTGGATGAGCCCTCCATCGGCTTGCATCAACGGGATAACGATAAATTGATCGCCACATTGCAGCGTTTGCGGGATCTGGGAAATACGCTGATCGTTGTTGAACATGATGAAGACACTATGCGGGCGGCCGATCATATTGTTGATATTGGGCCCGGTGCAGGTATCCACGGGGGAGAGGTTATCTTTAACGGCACACCCGAGGAACTGATGAAATGCGAAGATTCTTTGACCGGTCAATATCTCAGCGGCAGGAAGAAGATTGAAATTCCTGCTGAACGCCGCAAAGGAAACGGCAAAGTTCTTGAAATTATCGGAGCAGAGGAAAATAACCTAAAAAAGGTGGGGGTTCAGATTCCCCTTGGAACCTTTACTTGTGTAACCGGGGTATCCGGTTCGGGTAAATCCTCTTTGGTCAATTCCGTTCTATATAAGTCCTTGGCCCATGAATTAAACGGCGCAAAAACTTTCCCGGGCAAAGTTGAAGAAATCAAAGGGATGGAATATCTTGATAAGGTGATTGATATCGATCAATCGCCGATTGGAAGAACACCGCGTTCTAATCCCGCCACCTATACCTCGGTTTTTACCGATATTCGCGATTTGTTTGCATCCACCAACGGTGCAAAGGCGAGAGGATATAGTTCCAGCCGGTTTTCCTTTAATGTTCGCGGCGGTCGTTGCGAAGCTTGCCAGGGTGACGGTATTATCAAGATAGAGATGCATTTTCTGCCCGACGTTTATATTCCCTGCGAGGTTTGCAAGGGGAAGCGGTATAATCGGGAAACACTGGAGGTTAAGTATAAAGATAAGTCTATCTCTGATGTTTTGGATATGACGGTAGAGGAAGGGCTTTATTTCTTTGAAAATCATCCTAAAATACGACGCAAGCTCCAGACACTTTATGATGTTGGGCTCTCCTATATTAAGATCGGCCAACCCTCCACAACCCTTTCGGGAGGCGAGGCTCAGCGTGTGAAATTGGCCACAGAACTTTCCAAGCGTTCAACGGGTCAAACGATTTATATCCTTGATGAACCCACCACCGGACTTCATACAGCGGATGTTCAAATGCTGATCACTGTTTTGCAACGGTTAGTAGACGGCGGCAACACAGTTGTTGTTATCGAACACAATCTGGATATTATTAAAACTGCCGATTATATTATTGATCTCGGTCCGGAAGGTGGAGATCGGGGTGGAACAGTCCTTGTTACGGGAACACCGGAAGCGGTGGCCAAATGCCCGGAGAGTTATACAGGGGCATATCTTAAGAAGTATGGTGTAAAGTAAAAAGGCATTACAGAAAACAAACGGTGCAAAAACTGCATCGTTTGTTTTTTTGTTTATAGACGACTAAAAAAACAGATAAACGCATAGATTTTAAGCAAAGAGGTGGTGAAATGGCATATTCAGATCGCGAACTTTTAGCGCGCCTGATCCAATGTGAGGCCGGAGGAGAGGGAGACATTGGAATGAAGGCGGTAGCCAGTGTTATTATGAACCGTGTAAATTATCCGGTTGGAGAATATGCAAGAGTTGGGCAGAGGAATATTCAAAATATTATTCTTCAGCCCGGGCAATTTGCTTGTGCAAGCACAGTTGAGAATGGGCAATATAATCCGCAGAACATCTATAATATGAATCCAACGGGCGAGCATTTTGCAATCGCAGATTGGGCCATTGCAGGAAATCGGCTGCCCGGCTTGGGAGATGCGCTTTGGTTTTATAATCCCTTCAATCCTAATTGCAGGCAGACTTTTCCATCGGATGTTGGTTACTATATTGGACGTTATCAAGAACATTGTTTTTATGATCCTACGGATCTTTATGAATTTACTTAAATGAGGTGTTATTATGTCTGATTTAAATGGAAACGCAAGCTATTTTCGTCCCTCAGAGGATTCCAATCAAGAGTATAGCCAATCTCCGGCATATCCCGGCTCCTGGCAGCAAGTTCTTCGAAATAATGAGGGGCAATACTGTGTCATCGATTTCTTGATAGGAACGGATAATTTGGTTCAACGAGAAGGGGTTCTTTATGATGTTGGTGTAAGTTTTGTTGTTTTATTTGAGCCCCGCACCGGCAATTATATTGTTTGCGATCTTTATTCCATTAAGTTTGTAACGTTTGTCGGTTCCGGCGTTTTGCCGACAAGTAAAAGCAACAAGAGAAGGGTATAGTAAAAAAGGCGATGCGTATTTGCATCGCCTTTTTGCATAATTTATGTATAATTTTCTCAATTTGTTGACAAATATTTAATTTGTGATATTATTATATAATAAAATAATAGTGAGGTAGTATCATGTCCGTAAAAAGTATGACCGGTTTTGGACGAGGAACCGGTAGTTTCGGTGGCTTGGATTTTACAATCGATATTAAATCGGTTAATCACCGCTTTTTTGATTTTTCTGCACGCATTTATAAAGACTACGCTTTCCTGGAAGAGCCCATTAAAAAGAGAATCGGGGAATCGGTATCGCGGGGTAAGGTTGATGTATATTTCCATACCGAGAAAAGCGCAGAGGATGTTGAATTAACCGCAAAATTGGATCAAAACTTAGTCCGCGCTTATTTGGATGCCGCAAAAGAGTTAGAGTCGGAATTTGGTGTGCGTAACGATCTTGCCGCCGCTCGTATTCTTACCTTGCCCGATGTTTTGGCCATTACCCAGCCCGAAGTTTCCGATGAAGATGTTAAAACGGCTGTTTTGACTGCCTTGGACGAAGCTCTTGCTTCTTTTTTGGAGATGCGGGAGATTGAAGGCTCAAGGCTGAAGGGGGATCTTTTGGATAACCTTCTTTTTATCGAAAAAGCGGTGGAGAATGTGGAAAAACTTGCTCCCGAATCGGTTTCTGCCTATAAGGCGCGGTTGGAAGAAAAAATCAAGGAGACCCTTGCTGATCGAAACGTTGATGATTCTCGTCTTCTGACAGAGGTTGCCATCTTTGCTGATAAGGTGGCGGTTGATGAAGAAACGGTGCGCCTTGCGAGCCACATTTCTCAATTCCGCGGTCTTTTGAATCAGGGTGGCCCGATCGGTAAGAAGCTGGATTTTCTGGTTCAGGAAATGAACCGAGAGATCAATACGATCGGTTCTAAGTGCAACAGTATTGAAATAACAAAAATCGTTGTTGATGTCAAATCCTGCATTGAAAAAATTCGGGAGCAGATTCAAAACGTAGAATAAAGGAGTTTTTTCATGAAACTGATCAACATTGGTTTTGGCAACATGATCAATTCATCGCGGATCATTGCGATCGTCAGCCCCGATAGCGCACCGATCAAACGTGTTGTTACCGAAGCAAAGGATCGCAGCGTTTTAGTAGACGCAACCTACGGCCGCAGAACAAGAGCCGTTATTATTACCGATAGTGAGCATGTTATTTTATCGCCTCTGCAACCGGAAACGGTGGCAAATCGTTTGAATGACAGCTACGATGAAGAGGATGATGAAGATGATGAATAAAGGCAAACTGATTATTATTTCCGGCCCCAGCGGAGCCGGGAAGGGGACGGTTTTGGCGGAACTCCTGCGCAGAATACCGCAGCTGAAGGTTTCCGTTTCGGCAACCACTCGCGCACCGCGCCCCGGTGAGGAGCATGGGGTTCATTACTACTTTATTACCCATAAAGAGTTTGAAGAAAAGATCAAACGCGGCGATATGCTGGAATATGCCACCTATTGCGATAATTACTATGGAACTCCTGCAGATTATGTTGAAGAGCAGCGTCTTAAGGGCAACGATATCGTATTGGAGATCGAGCCTTGCGGCGCGCGTCAGGTGAAGAAAAAATGCCCTGATGCTATGATGATCTTCATTTTACCGCCCAACATTGAAGTTTTAGAAGCGCGTCTTCGGGGGCGGGGGACTGAAAGCTCCCCGGTTGTTGCCGCTCGCATTGAGCAGGCAAAAAAAGAAATTGCAAATTCCGGCGATTATGAGTATACAGTTGTCAATGATACTGTTGAAAGAGCGGCCGATGAAATTGAAAAAATTATCAATCAATAAAGGAGATTTTGAAAAATGTTGTATCCCGCAGTAGCTGAACTTGAAAAGGTAACCCAGAGCCGATATGCGCTGGTTATCATGACCGCAAAGCGTGCTCGCCAGATTTCGGAACACGCTGAGTCCAATCAGATCGATCTGAGCGACAAACCTGTTAAACTGGCTATTACTGATATTGCAAACGGTAAAGTCAACATTAAGACGGATATCGATAGCATGGTTGCATTCAACGAAAGCGAAGAATAAAATGCCGTTTGTTTGCCGGGTTGCCATCGATCAGATCGTGCAGAAGATCGACAGGGATTATGATTATATCCTGCCGAATTCTTTTGTTGCATCCGTTTTGCCCGGTATGCGTATTTTAGTGCCCTTCGGAAAGGCCAACGTTTTAAAAAAAGCAATGGTCTTGTCTGTTTTTCAGTCCGATGATACCGCTGAATTGAAGGAAGCAGTTCGCCTATTGGATCAGAAACCCATGCTTGATAACATCCACCTGAAGCTTTGTGATTGGATGGCGGAGCAATATTTCATCACCCGCTATCAAGCAATTCATTGCATGATCCCGCGGGGATTGGATTATAAAATCAACGAAACCTTTGCGTTGAATCCTTCGCGAGAAGAAATCCCTGATGAATATGCCGAATTGGTTTCCTTTATGAAAGAGGCCGGTCATTCTGTAAGGCGCAGTGAAATTCCGCAGAAATTAAAAAAGCTTTGCCTGCCCGCTTATCGCGACGGTATTTTGATCGAAGAGATCAAATCGATCCGCAATATCGGCGATTTAAAGGAGAAAAGAATTCGGCGTGCCCGTTCTGTTGAAGAGATTGAGCTTTTTCTTTCGGAGTTGGGGCCTCGCTTCGATAAGCAGCGGGATCTTCTCTCCATTTTCTTGGATGAATCGGATCTCTCCGCAAAGGATGTGCTTTACTATTCGGGTTGTGGCGTTTCCACCGTGAAGACGCTCTCTCAAAAGGGTTATATTGAGGTATACAGCCAGGCAAAAGAGCGTGTGCCGTATCAAAGTATGGAGCGCACCCAAGATCATACCCCTATCCATTTGCAGCAAGAGCAACAGTCTGCCTATCAAGAAATTGCTGATCACTATAACTGCGAATCCACCCATTTACTTCATGGTGTTACCGGAAGCGGTAAAACTCATGTTTTTATGAAATTGATGGATGATATGATGGAACAGGGGAGATCGGTCCTGATGATGGTCCCTGAGATTGCGCTTACGCCCCAAATGCTTAACCGTTTTTACCACCGCTATGGCGATTGCGTTTCGGTTTTGCATAGCGGACTCTCCATTGGTGAGAAAGCAGATGAGTGGAAAAAGATTCATCAAGGGGATGCTCGCATCGTTGTCGGAACCCGGAGCGCTGTTTTTGCTCCTTTAAAGAATCTTGGTCTCATCATCATGGACGAGGAGCATGAATCCACCTATAAATCCGAGACCAGCCCCCGTTTCCACGCCCGCGATATTGCGCGATTTCTTGCGCACCACCAGAATATTCCTCTTGTCCTTGCATCGGCAACACCTTCTATGGAGAGCTATTATGCGGCCGAACGAGGACTTTATCAACTGCACACATTAGAGAAAAGATATAACGACGCGGCTCTGCCTGAGGTTACCCTTGTCGATATGAAGGAAGAGATCGCGGTTGAAGGCGCAAAGCTCTTTGGTGAGTCTTTGCTGGAAGCAATGAAGGATACTTTTCAAGCAGGGGAACAAGCCATTCTTTTTCTTAATCGACGCGGGATGCATTCCGTTGTCGGTTGTTCATCTTGCGGAAATGTTTCCAAGTGTCCATCCTGCGGAATTGCGCTAACCTACCATAAACCCAATCAACGGCTGATGTGCCATTATTGCGGTTATAACATTAAGCGATATTATAATTGCCCCGAATGTGGTAGCGCGCACATTAAAATGCTGGGATTGGGAACTCAATATGTTGAAGATGAGCTTCAAGCCTTATTCCCCGATATCCGCATTCTTCGCATGGACATGGATACGGTGGATTCCTATTTGTCCTACGGCGAAAAACTATCGGATTTTCGCGAGAAGAAATATGATGTTATGCTTGGCACCCAAATGGTTGCTAAGGGTTTGGACTTTCCCCATGTTACCCTGGTGGGGGTTCTTCAGGCGGATATGTCCCTATATAACAATGATTTTCGCGCCAACGAGCGCACCTTTGATCTTCTTACGCAGGTCTGTGGGCGCTCGGGCCGAAGCGATAGACCCGGTCGGGCAATTATTCAAACCTATTGCCCCGATCATCGTGTGATCGCTCTTTCCAAAGAGCAAAACTATTTAGATTTCTATCAGCAGGAACTTGCTTTTCGAAAATTGGCGAATTATCCGCCTTATTGCGATATCTTGCTGATTATGGTCGAGGGATTTTCTCAAGATACCGTCTCGAAAGGGATGGGATCGATCTATCAGTATCTCCAGCGAGCGAGTGTTGGTGAATATAATAACATTCCTTTGCGCTTACTTTCGCCGATTGTGCCGAAAATCGGTATGATCCGCGGAAAACACCGGATGCAGATGTTGGTGAAATGCAAAAACTCTCCAACGCTGCGCCGCTTAATTCGTGCGTGCAAAGAGCTGGAATTGCCCGGAAATCTTTCGGTTACATTCAACATTAATCCCATTCAATATTTTTGAGGTGAACTATGGCATTAAGAAACCTTGTTAAGAACGATAATGAATTTCTGGGCAAAAAATCCCGCCCTGTAACTGTTTTCGATAACAAACTCTCTATGTTGGTAGATGATATGAGAGAGACTTTGCGCAAAGAAGTCGGCGCAGGGCTTGCAGCGCCGCAGGTTGGGATTTTACGCAGAATATTTATTGCGGATATCCACGGGGACGGGAGTGAATATAAAGAATTCATCAACCCCGAAATCATTTCTGCCACCGGCAAAAACGACCGCTATCTGGAGGGTTGCCTTTCCTATCCGGGCAGAAGTTTCCGCATCACCCGCGCCCATAAAGTGAAGATGCGCGCGCAGGATGTGAACGGAGAATTCTTTGAGTTTAAAGCGGAAGATTTTGTTGCAAGATGTTTGCTTCATGAATATGACCACCTGGAGGGAATTACCATTCCTATGATCGGGGAAGAGGTTTTTGAAAATGAATAAACTGCGTGTTTTATTTATGGGTACGCCCGATTTTGCACTACCTTCCTGCGAGGCATTATATCAGCGTTTCAATTTGGTCGGTGTTGTTACCCAGCCCGACCGCCCCAAGGGAAGAGGCGGGAAACTATCCGCACCACCCGTTAAAGAATTTGCGCTTGCTCATGATCTGCCTTGCTGGCAACCGACGATTCTTAAAGATGGGTCCTTCCAAGGAGTTTTGGATGAGACTAAACCGGATCTGATTGTTGTGGCAGCCTATGGCCGTATTTTACCGGAATATATTTTGAATTATCCCCAATATGGCTGCATCAATGTTCATGGCTCTTTATTGCCCAAATACCGCGGTGCCGCCCCTATCCAACGCGCAGTTATCGATGGGGAAAAAGAGACCGGTGTTACCATTATGAAGATGGCCAAGGGGATGGATACCGGCGATATGATCCTGAAGGTATCGACCCCCATCACCGAAACAGATACAGCGGGAACTCTTTTTGACCGACTGGCTGTTTTGGGCGCCGAAGTTTTATTGGAAGCAATCGCTCAAATTGTTGAGGGTACTGCTATATATACGCCTCAGGATGATGCACAAGCCACTTATGCACCCATGATTGAGAAATCGGAGGGGGCGATCGATTTTAATCGCCCTGCATCGGATTTATTCCATTTGATTATGGGCATGAACCCCTCACCGGGAGCATTTGTTGATTTCGGCGATTATCGCATCAAGATCCATGAAGCAAGTGTTTCCGACCGATGCAACAACCAACCCGGCGTAATTTGTACTGTATCTAAAGATGGCATAGATGTTGCCTGTGGAGATGGCAATTCCTTGCGTTTGAAAATGGTTCAGAAGCAAGGAAAAAATAAGACCGATGCATATTCCTATGCATGCGGCGCAAAACTTGTCGTGGGGGAAGAATTTAGATAAGGAGTCCGTGCTTTTTATGTTCTACGGTTATGATTATGGTATTTTTGCCATGCTTCCGATTATTATACTTGCAACGATCGTTCAATTTCGTTTGCAATCGGCCTATTCCAAGTATTCTAAGATCTCCAACGGCAAGGGGATAACAGGGGCCATGATGGCAGAAATGATTTTGCACGGTGCCGCCATTTTTGATGTTCGGGTAGAGCAGACAAACGGTAAGCTTTCCGATCATTACGATCCTGCCAAAAAGGTGGTGCGTTTGTCCGATGAAGTCTATAACGGAACAAGCGTTGCCTCCATCGGCATTGCTGCCCATGAATGTGGCCATGCCATTCAGCATAATGTGAATTATTTTCCCTTGCGCTTGCGTTCATCGGCTGTAGGGATCACAAACTTTAGCTCAAAATTACTGTATATTTTAATTCTTAGCAGTTTCTTTTTCTATAGCTATTCTTTTAGCACCGTCATTTTTAACATTGCTACAATCTGTTATGCAATCATCTTCTTATTTCAGTTGATCACATTGCCGGTGGAATTCAATGCTTCGAACCGTGCTGTTAAGATCATTGAAGCCAATGGATTTACGAATCAGGATATATCCGGAGTGCGAAAGGTATTGAACGCGGCTGCTATGACCTATGTTGCCTCTGCGGCCACGGCGCTCTGGCAACTTTTGCGAATGCTCAGCAGAGCTAGAAGGCGTTGATGATGGATATACGTTTATTGGCATATAATTTGATCGAAGAATGGGATGTTAAAAAATCCTATCCCAATCTATCTTTAAAAAAAGCGTTGCGCTCTGTTGCTGATCTGCGGGATCGCCGTTTTATAACTGCGTTGGTTTATGGCGTTGTTGAAAGAAAGATCACGTTGGATCATTTTATCAACCAATGCGCCAATCGCAAGGTGGATAAAATGTCTGCAGCGGTTCGCTCAATTCTTCGGATGGGTGTTTATCAGATGTTTTATATGAATGTTCCGCTCTCGGCGGCCTGCAACACATCCGTTGATTTAATTAAGAAAAGAGGGTTTTCCCATAGCGCTTCCTTTGTCAACGGTGTACTGCGGTGTTGTGCGCGGAATAAAGATCAACTTTTGGCACTGAAAAAGGCAGATTACTCTGTTCGATTTTCAATTGACCCTATGATTGTTGATCTTTTGCTTGAGCAATACGGGAAAGAAACCTTTTTGAAAATAATTGAAGGCATTTCCGCTCAGAGCAATGCCATATATCTTTACCATAATACAAAAAAAGGAGATACATCCGCCTTTTTAGATCAATTGAATCAAGAGGGAATCGAAGTGGATCAAACCATGATCCCAAACCTATATCAAAGTAAGTACGGCTTTTCGGTCGAAGATTCCGAGAGTTTCCGGCAGGGTTGGTTTCATATCGTTGGAGTGCACTCTGCTGAGGCGGCTCTTTTGATGCCGAAAGATGCGAAGGTCGTTTTGGATCTTTGCGCGGCACCGGGCGGCAAGACCTTTATAATGGCTACCCAAACCGATGGTCGGATTCATTCCTTCGACATTCACCCCCATAAGGTTCAATTATTAACGCAATCTGCAAACCGCATGGGCCACGCAAACGTTACCGCCGATTGCGCAGATGCCTCTGAATTTAAAGAGGCATTTAAGGAAGCTGCCGATTTCGTTTTATGTGATGTGCCATGCAGTGGCCTTGGAATTATAGGCAAAAAGCCCGACATTAAATATAAGACCTATAACAGCGAGGAATTTACAAATCTTCAATATAATATTCTTTGCAACGCATCCGACTATTTAAAGAAAGGCGGTCGGATGGTTTATTCCACCTGCACATTAGATAAGAGGGAAAACGAAGATCAGATTCATCGTTTTCTTAGAGAACATCCTGCATTTTCTTTGGATAGCCAAACAATTGAAAATGGCATGCGAACATTCTTGCCAAACAAAGAAACAGATGGTTTTTTCATCGCGGCATTAAAGAAAGGTTAACGCTTGAAAAAAGACATAAAGTCCATGACAATGGAGGAACTTTCCGCCTACATACTTAATATCGGTGAACCAAAATTTCGAGCTAAGCAGATTTATAAGTGGTTGCATCGGGGTGTGCGTCGTTTTGATGAGATGACCGATCTTTCCAAAGCCCTGCAGGCAAAGCTGGATGATGATGCGTTTATTACTACCCTGAGGATCTATAAACGATTTAAATCCCGATTAGATGATACGGTCAAATATTTATTCCAATTAGAAGACGGTAATATCATTGAAACGGTTGCGATGAGCTATTACCATGGATATTCAATTTGCATTTCCTCTCAGGTGGGATGCCGCATGGGCTGCGCATTTTGCCAATCCACCAAAAAGGGTTTGGTTCGTTCGCTGACCGCAGGGGAGATTCTGGATCAGATCATAAAGGTTCAGGAAGATCTTGGAATTCGCATTTCAAACATTGTTATGATGGGAATCGGTGAACCCTTGGATAACTTTGATGAGGTCATACGTTTTTTAAAGAACGTAAATGATCCCGAAGGCATCAACATAGGGTATCGACATATTTCTCTTTCCACCTGCGGCTTGATTCCGCAAATTGCCCGCTTGGCGGAATATGAATTGCCCATCACATTATCAATTTCCCTTCACGCAACAAATGATGAGAAGCGGTCTCAGATCATGCCGATCAACCGAAAGTACCATATTGATCAATTGATCGAAGCCTGTAGGAAATATCAGGCGCAGACGGGGCGCAGAATTTCATTTGAATACGCGGTTATTGATGGTGTGAATGACCGTTATGAAAATGCGAAGGAATTAAAAGAACTCTTAACGGGTCTTTTATGTCATATAAATCTAATTCCTGTTAATCCGATTGAGGATGGTGCATTTCGTCCACCTTCCCGAAAGAACATTCTCGGTTTTCAGGAAACACTCATTAAAATGGGGCTGAACGCCACCATTCGCAGAACACTCGGCGGCGATATTTCCGCTTCTTGCGGTCAGCTCCGCCATCAAGCTTCGGAAAAGGAGGGAATTGGACTTGAAAATTATCGGCAATAGCGACATCGGCCTGGTTCGCCAAGAGAACCAGGATGCCTATTGGGTATATCAAATCGATGATCAAACATGCCTGGCTGTTGTTTGCGACGGCATGGGCGGTGCGCGCGGCGGTCAGCAAGCAAGCACCTTGGCTGTTCAATCAATTAAAGAATATGTTGAGAAAAACGGCTTAACAGAAAAACCCGAAAAGTTATTTGATAAGATTGTTACATTTTGCAACACGAACGTTTTCAATGCCGCAAAATCCAACGAGGATTTGATTGGGATGGGAACAACATTAGTTCTGGCACTCATATGCGATGATACCGTATCGTTTGCCAACGTTGGAGACAGTCGCGCCTACCATATAACCAACGGTTCTATTCGACAGATCACTAAAGATCATTCTGCCGTTCAAGAACTGGTGGATAGCGGTCATATTACAGAACGACAAGCAAAGCTACATCCTAATAAAAATATCATCACCCGCGCAATCGGGATTGAAGAGAGCATACCTTTTGATTTCTTTGAGGAAAAACTCCAGAGCGGAGATATTATACTCTTGTGTACCGACGGACTGAGCAATTATGTGGATGAAAATGAAATTCAGTTCGAGGCTTCCGGCGGGGAATTTGAGGGACTGACATCCCGATTGATCGATCTTGCAAACAGCAGAGGCGGAACGGATAATATCACGGTTGCCGCCATTCAGATTTAAGGAGGATTTAGGAATGGAAAAGTATATCGGACAAGTGCTTAATGATCGGTACATGATTACCGAGGTAGTGGGCGTCGGCGGCATGGCCTATGTTTTCAAAGCGTTTGATAAAGTTTGCAACCGTGTTGTTGCTGTGAAGATTTTGAAGGACGAATTTATGTCCGACGCGCAGTTCCGCCGTCGGTTCACTAATGAATCCAAGGCCATCACCATGCTTTCTCATAATAATATTGTTGATGTTTATGATGTTTCTCTCGAAGGGGATGCGCTTTATATCGTTATGGAATACATCGATGGCATCACCTTGAAGGAATACATGGAGAAAAAGGGCATTCTTTCGGATGTGGAAGCCCTTCATTTTATCAAGCAGATTTTAAAGGGCTTAGCCCATGCCCACGAGCGTGGAATCGTTCATCGAGATGTTAAGCCTCATAACATCATTTTGCTCAAAGACGGCACCATCAAAATTACCGATTTCGGCATTGCTCGCCTGACAAAATTTGACACTCAGACCATCAGCGACATGACCATTGGCTCGGTTCATTATATCAGCCCTGAGCAGGCAAGCGGTGACCGCACCGATGAGCGAAGCGATATCTATTCCGTTGGTATTATTCTTTATGAAATGTTGACCGGAAAGCTGCCCTTTGAAGCAGATACCGCAGTTGCAGTTGCTCTGATGCAGGTCCAGGCCCAGCCTGATCTGCCTACCGAACTCAACGATCAGCTTCGTCAGGGTCTGGAAGATATTACTTTGAAGGCGATCATGAAAGATCCGGCTGTCCGCTATCAGTCTGCCGCCGCTGTCTTGGCTGATATTGTTCAGTACGAAGCAGATCCCACCATTACCTTTAATTATTTCTCCGAGGAACAGGACGAACCGTTCCTTTCTGCCGATAATTCCCCCACACTTTTTGCTTCGGATCTCTTAAAAGATGAAGCAAACTATACTGAAGATGAGGAAGAAGCAGAGGATGAGGAAGAAAATCCTTCTAAATTCAAGAGTACTTGGCTGCCCATTATTGCCGGCATCGGCACAGCGGTATTGCTTTTGATTCTTTTTGCTTTGGGTGTGATCTTCCAAAAAGAACTCTTTGGTCCCGGCACCGTTAGTTGCCCCAATGTTGTCGGCATGGATCTGGAGAAAGCCAAGGCCGAATATAATTTCAAGTTTGTTGTTGGTTCTACTGCCTCCAGCGATAAATATTTGGAAGGCGAGATCATCTCTCAAAGCCCTGATGCAAACAGCGATATCAAAAAGAAGAGCACCATTACGGTCGTTATCAGCGATGGCCCTGCAAGTATTAACAAAAATGATCCCTCTACTGCAACCAATTATGTTCCTGCTGTTGTAGGGATGTCCAAGGCTGCCGCCATTGCAGAATTCCGTCTTCAGGAAATCTCCTATCGCATTGAAACCAGATTCGATGCAAACGTGGAAGAAGGGAAAGTTATTTCCACTTATCCCTCTGCCGGTAAGGAAGTGGATGATGATACGATTGTTACCATCACCATCAGCCGCGGACCTGAAGAGTCCGATGAAGAGGAGCCGGGTGAAATCGAAACCATTATCATGCCCGATCTTTCTAATCTTACCGAAAACGCCGCAAAGACCACATTGAAGAATAACCGCCTGGAAATCGGTACCGTTAAGAGCGAACATCATGATACTATTGAAAAGGGGAAGGTGATCTCCCAAAGCGTTTTAAAAGATGTTAAGGTAGAAGTCGGCACCACCATTGATATCGTTATCAGCCTTGGTCCTAAGGAGGATGGCGATACAGTTCCCGACGAAACTGATAAGCCCGATGGAGGTACAAACGAGCCTGATAAGACTCCCGACGGGGAGACTCCCGATTCCGGTAATGGCACAACCCAACCGGATGGAGGCGATACCCCGACAAGCGGCGAAACGGATGGGAATACTGCTAACGGCAATTCCGGTAACAACAATTCCAATCCGAGTAATTCTAATAATTCCGGAAGTTCCAATTAACCAAGTGTATGATAGGTAAAATAATCAAATTGCTCTCCGGTGTCTACACGGTTGAGACACCGGAAGGGCTCTACCTATGCCGTGCGAAAGGTAGTTTTCGAAAGAAAGGCATCTCCCCGGTGCCCGGGGATCAGGTTGAAATCCTCCCATTGCCGGATCACACCGGGCGCATTGAGGCGATTTTGCCGCGCCGTAATTATATGATTCGTCCGAATGTGGCGAATGTGGATGTTCTTTGCTATGTTTCGGCATTTTCTAAGCCCACCCCCTTTCAATATACCATTGATAAGATGCTTATCATTGCGCAAAATCAAAAGATTGAGCCCATACTTGTGTTTAATAAAAGTGATCTTGCAGATGAAGAAAATGTTTCGGAACTTGCCGCGTTATACACCCGCCTTGGCTATAAGGTTTTTTGCGTTTCTGCGTCCCTTGGCTACGGAATAGAAGAACTGAGTGAAGCGTTGAAAAATAAGACCGTTGTCTTTGCGGGAAATACCGGCGTGGGGAAGAGCAGTATTCTGAATGCGCTTTATCCCGAACTACGATTAGAAACGGGTGAAGTATCTGATAAGCTTGGGCGTGGCCGCCATACAACCCGCCATATCGAACTGTTTCCATCAAACGGTAGCTATATCGCCGATACCCCCGGCTTTGGCGCTCTGGAATTAGAAGGTTATCCCATGGAACGAAGAGAACTTGCTTCCTATTTTCCGGAATTTGAGGCCTATTTGGATGAGTGCATCTATTTAGATTGTTCTCATTTGAACGAACGATCCTGCGGGGTATGTAACGCTGTCCAACAAGGGCAGATCGACACCAAGCGATATGAAAGTTATCGGCAGATCTATCAATATTTAAAGGAGGCGGAAACGCCTTGGACCAAAAAGAACGCAAATTAATCGTTTTTCTCGCCGGAGAACTGCGTAATGAAGATAACATAAAGAAACTTATATCGATAGGCCCATTTGATTTTTTTGCAGCAGATGCCGGGTATCGGTTAGCGAACAAAATGAACCTGACGCTTCATCGCGTTTTTGGGGATTTTGATTCATCGGAAGTGCCGAATTTACCAAATCTTACCGTATACCCTTGTGAAAAAGATCAGACCGACAGTGAATTAGCCCTTGATCTGGCCATCCAAGATGGATATAAATGTATATGGATGATTGCTCCTTTCGGCGGGCGGTTGGATCACACGATGGCTAATATCGCATTGCTTGAAAAGGCAAACAACAATCAGGTGGATCTGAAGCTCTACGACGGGGAAAACCTTGCGTTTTTACTTGGTGAGGGTAAACATACGCTTGATCCTAAATATCGTTATATATCGTTTTTCCCCATCGAACAGCAAGCAACCATATCCTTAAATGGTCTTAAATATCCTTTAGACCATCAAACGGTTTTTCGATCGATACCAATGTGTATCAGCAATGAACCGTCTGAAGAATTACCTACTATAGAGATTCACGATGGCAAGATCTTATGTATCTGCATCGAACAGGAGGCAATATGACAAGACAAAAGCAACGAAAAATTGTATTTCAATTAGTCTATTCCTTAAATTATCAAGGAATAGACCAAAAAGAAACTGTTCTACAGGAGTTTTATAATCAACAGGAAAACGCCGATGTGATTCCTTATATCGACGAAACTTTGGCAGGGATCTGCGATAATTGGGAGAAAATCGACTATATTATTGAGCCTGCGTTGAAGAATTGGAAAATTAATCGGATCACCCCCGTCTGCTTGGCGATTTTAAGGGTGGCGGTATATGAACTGAAGTTCAACGAGAACATTCCCAACCGTGTTGCAATCAATGAAGCAATTGAATTGGCTAAGGAATTCGGCGAAGAGGATTCGGGCAGTTTTGTTCATGGTGTTTTAAGCTATATTGCAAAATGAATTTATGAAAGAAATCAATGCCATTTCGGTTTCTCAATTAAATACCTATCTCAAGAGCATTCTGGAAGCAGACTTAAATCTTCGTGGTGTTTGGGTTTTGGGCGAAATTTCAAACCTAACGATCCATGGGAGCGGTCATATTTATTTTCGCCTGAAGGATGAGCAGGGAATCATCAGTGCCGTTATGTTTCGTTCAAGCGCTGCAAAACTGACCTTTCGACCTGAAAACGGCATGAAGATCATGGCTAAGGGAAGCGTATCCATCTTTGAAAAGACCGGGGCATATCAACTTTATGTCACTGAAATGAAGCAAGATGGGGCAGGGGACCTTTATGTTGCTCTGGAGCAACTGAAAAAGCAACTTGCCGCGGCAGGCATTTTTGCTGAAAGCCATAAACGCCCTATTCCCTTAATGCCCGAGCGAGTTGGTGTTATTACATCGCCAACCGGCGCCGCCATAAGAGATATCCTTCAAATATTAGGAAGAAGATTTCCATTGGCAGAGGTGGATGTATTTCCTGCGATTGTTCAGGGAGAGCAAGCGCCTTCCTCCTTAATTCAAGGCATCGACTACTTCGAACGCGCGCATAACGTTGACGTTATAATCATTGGCAGGGGTGGCGGCTCCATTGAAGACCTTTGGGGATTCAATAATCCGGATCTTGCTTTGGCGATTTATAATTGTACCATTCCTGTTATTTCCGCAGTCGGGCATGAGACGGATTTTACTATTTGCGATTTTGTTGCAGATCTTCGAGCACCCACACCTTCGGGCGCAGCGGAACTTGCCGTTCCGGATCAGCAGGATTTATTGCAACAATTAAAGCAAAATCAAAGAAGACTTTCCGCCGCGTTAAACAGATCCGTTCAAAACGAACGTAACCGATTGAATCGTTATGTTCAATCTAAAGTACTGACCGACCCCAAGGCATTTACCGATAAGCCCTATATGCTTCTGGATCATTTGAACGAACGGCTGCATCGATCCATTGTCACGCATTGTGAGGGATATAAGTATCAAATCGCCAATTCTATAGCCAAATTAGATGCGCTTAGTCCGCTAAAGATTCTAACGAGGGGCTATTCCTTTGTTCAGGATAAAGGCGGAGCAGTTGTCCAGAAGGCGGCAAATCTTTCGCCAAAGGATATGGTTACACTTCGTTTTGCAGATGGTTCTGCAGTTTGTGAAGTTCAGGAAATTGAAGAGGTAAAAAACCAATGAGTAATGAAATTAAATTTGAAGACGCCATGAAGAGACTCGGCGAAGTTGTTCGTGTCTTGGAAAGCGGCGAGGCTTCTTTGGATGAATCAATTGCACTTTTTGAAGAAGGTATCAAGCTTAGCAAGAGATGCACTGATCTTTTGGAAAAAGCAGAACAAAAGGTTCGTTTTTTGCAGGAAGAACAGGCGGAGATTTCAGAAGATGAATAAAGAGTTTTTGGATAAAAAACAATTGGTGGATCAGCAGATTGAAAAGGCGATGGAATCTGCCACCTTTAAAAACTCACCACTATATCCCGCCATCCATTATGCGGTAACCGCCCCGGGTAAACGAATTCGAGGCGTACTGACCCTGGCGTTTTGCGAACGTCTTTCCGTATCCTTGGAAGAGGCCCTTCCTTTTGCGGTGTCGCTGGAACTGATTCACGCCTATTCGCTGGTACATGACGATCTTCCCGAAATGGATAATGATGATTACCGCCGCGGATTACCCACCTGCCATAAAAAATTTGGCAATGCAATGGCCCTTTTGGCAGGGGATGCCATTTTAAACTATTCTATAGAATACATTTTAAAAAACAAAAAATTATATCAACCTGATCGTCTTCTTAATGCAATTGACGTTCTTTATAATGCTTCCGGAGCAGAGGGAATGCTTGGCGGACAAGCTATTGATAAGATTGGAGAAACCCGCCAATTATCCTTGGAAGAGCTTTTAGAACTCCATAACAAAAAGACAGGTGCATTGCTTTTGGCACCGATCTTAATTGCGAATGCGCTTGCGGATAGAAACGAACAAAGTTATGTAAACTATTCAAAACATATTGGTTTAGCCTTTCAAATCAAAGATGATATTTTGGATGTTGAAGGCTCTGCCGAAAAATTAGGTAAAGAAATCGGCAAAGATGCAGAAGAGAATAAATCCACCTTTGTCTCAATTATGGGTTTGGATTCTGCAAAAGAATATTTGCGCAATGAATTGGCGTCCGCAACAAAAGAGGCGGAAGGGGATCCGTTTTTAATCTGGCTTGTTGAATATATCGGCGGCCGCGACCACTAATCTGTAAAGGAGGGGAAACCTTGCAAGAATTCAATTTTTTAAATCAAATAAAACATCCTGATGACATTAAGGAATTTAATTATGAGGATATTGCCGTTCTTGGCGAGGAAATCCGCTCCTGCCTGATTAATGGCATATCCCATACCGGCGGCCATCTTGCAAGCAATTTGGGAGTCGTTGAACTGACTATGGCGATTCATCGTGTTTTTGATTCCCCCAAGGACCAGGTTGTCTTTGATGTTGGCCATCAATGCTATGTTCATAAACTTCTGACCGGGCGTTATGGTCAATTTAAATCTCTGCGCCAGGAAGGCGGTCTATCGGGTTTTCCCGATCCAAAAGAAAGCGATCACGATATTTTAAAAACAGGACACAGCTCTACCGCTATATCTTCCGCAGTCGGTCTGGTCAATGCCCTTCAGCTGAAAGGGGAGACCGATCGCCATGTTGTTGCTGTTGTGGGGGATGGCGCAATGACCGGCGGATTATCCTATGAAGGGTTAAATAACGGCGGAAAATTCCGCGGAAATCTCATCATTATCTTGAATGATAACGATATGAGTATTTCCCCAAATGTCGGTTCCTTTGCAGATTATCTTTCTAAGATCCGTTCTCGCCAAGGATATTTCCGATTCAAGGATTTTCTCACCCGAACAACCAATGCAACCCCCGTTATCGGCAAACCTCTTTATCGCTTGTTTCAAAGAATTAAGAATGCAATAAAATCCATGTTTTATCAAGGAAATATTTTCGAAAACATGGGTTTTGCATATCTTGGCCCTATCGATGGGCATAATCAAAAAACTCTTGAGCGTGTTTTAAAACGTGCCAAGAACCTGCAAAAACCCTGCCTTGTCCACGTAAAGACTGTAAAGGGAAAAGGCTATACATTTGCAGAAAACCAGCCCACCGCTTATCATGGGCTTGGTGCCTTTGATATTGAAACAGGGAAGCATACTCCCAAGGTGAAAGCGGACTTTTCCGAAATTTTCGGTGAAGAACTTTGTAAAATAGCAGAAAATGATCCGAAAATCTGTGCCATTACCGCGGCAATGACTCCCGGATGCGGTTTATCCGAGTTTTCAAACCGTTTCCCCGATCGGTTCTTTGATGTCGGTATTGCAGAACAACACGCCCTTACCTTTGCAGGCGGTTTAGCCAAAAATGGAATGAAACCTGTTTTTGCAGTATATTCCTCTTTCCTTCAAAGGGGATATGATCAGATTATCCACGATCTGGCATTGCAGAACTATCCTGTAACCGTTTGCGTTGACCGCGCCGGAATTGTTGGTGAAGACGGTGAGACCCATCAAGGCCTTTTTGATATCCCCATGCTATTGCCGATTCCCAATATTTCAATTTATTCCCCTACTTCCTATGATGATCTAAGAGTTGTTCTCCATCGTTGCCTTACAAGTGGAGAGGGAATTTCCGCCATTCGATATCCGCGCGGATTTGAGCCCGATATGGTGCTCCCCTTTAAAAAGCACAATGAAGATGTGGAATGGAGCGGGACATCAAACGAATTATGTATTATTTCCTACGGCAGAGAGGTGGTTGCCTGCCTCCAAGGAATTCGATTGGCTAAAACTCCCGTCTCCTTTTTGAAACTCAATAAAATTTATCCCATCTCGGATGATGTTATTAAGAAGTTGCTCTCCTTCAAACGAATCCTCTTTGTTGAAGAAGGTTATCAGCAAGGTAGCATCGGTTCCTATCTCGGCAATCAATTGATTAACCGCCAATATAAAGGTATATATCGTAATTTTGGCATTAACAATCAATTTTTGAAATCCGGAAAGCCTGATCAGCTGCTGAAGGAGACCCATCTGGATGGCGAGAGTATTGCCCGCATGATTCAAAAAATCGGAGAAATGAATGCATGAGATTGGATTTGTATTTAACCAACAGAGGCGATTTCGATAGCCGAAATAAGGCGGCAGCGGCAATCAAAGAGGGCCGTTATGCCATTAATGGGAAAACAGTTTCCAAACCTTCTTATGATATTTCTGAGCATGATGAAATAACGATATTAAAGGAAACCAACGTTTATGTTGCTCGATCTGCATATAAACTTCTCCATGCAAACCGTCAATTTAACCTCGATTGGTCCGGAAAAACCGTAGCGGATTTTGGGGCATCAACCGGCGGATTTTGCCAAGTTTTGCTGGAATGTGATGCCAAGAGGATCTACGCTGTAGACATTGGAACAGCCCAGCTGCATCCAACCATTAAAAATGATCCGCGCATTGTTAATATGGAACATCATAATGCTCGTTACCTTAATGCAGGTGATTTTGCGGAACCCATTGATGCAATCACTGCAGATCTATCCTTTATTTCAATCAAAGCGGTTCTGCCTGCAATCCGCGACACTTTGGCTGAATGGGGAGAGGCAATCGTTTTGATCAAGCCGCAATTCGAGGCAGGCCCGCAGAATTTAAGTAAGAACGGCGTTGTTCGCGACCGTAAGGTTCAGTTTCATATCATTGAAGAGGTTGCTTTATTTGCAGAAAACTGTGGTTTCGGAATCAAGGGGATCTCTTTTAGCGGATTAGCCGGCGAGAGCGGCAATCGCGAATATCTTCTTAATTTAACGAAGGGTGAATCATCATCCATCGATATTCCTACCGCCGCCCACGCAGCGGTATATTCGGAGGATCATTATGAATAAAATCGGAATTATTGTGAACCCCGAAAAAGATCCTGAACTGAATTGCTTAAATCAGGTTCTGGATCTTTTAAATGAAACGGATTATACCTATTCTGTATCCTGTTGCAATTATAAGCCGGATATTCCTTTTGACTTCTCATCGCCGGAAGAATGCTTTTCCGACGCTTCGTTGGTACTTACCTTGGGCGGAGACGGCACTCTTTTGAGAGCGGCCTCCTATGCCAATCAGTATGATGTGCCGCTTTTGGGGATCAATCTTGGCCATCTTGGATTTTTGGCCGAATTGGAAGGGAACGAGCTTCGCGTGCTTCCTGAGATCCTAAGCAACGGGTTTGAATGTACTGAACGGATGATGCTCAAGGTATCGGTTATTCGCGAAGGAGAAAGCATTATTGAAACCACCGCATTGAATGATGCGGTTATCCGAAGTAATAACGGAAAACCGGCTCATATCGTTATTGCAGATCATAGTATCGACCTGTTGGATTACTTTTGTGACGGTTTTATTATTGCCACCCCGACCGGTTCAACCGCTTATTCTATGAGTGCCGGCGGACCGATTTTAGAGCCGCGTTCGGATAGCATTGTTGTAACCCCTATTTGCCCCCATACATTAGGCTCAAGGTCCGTTGTTTTCGGCACCGCCCAAAAAGAATTGGATGTACGAGTAGCCAATGCAGAGCGTATACAACCTATTTTGGAATGCGACGGAGCGGAACTTGCCCGCCTTTCCGAAGGCGATTACGTTTCGATCACCCGCCATGTCAAGCCGTTGCGTTTAGTTAAACTAAACAATAAAAGTTTTTATAAAGTGCTGAATGAGAAAATCAGCCGGAGGATGTCATGAAAAATTTAAGGCAAGAGGCTATACTCAAGATCATTGATGAGCAAGCTGTTTTTACCCAGGAAATGTTGGTTTCCATCCTGCAAGATCAGGGGTGGAATGTAACCCAAGCAACCGTTTCCCGCGACATTAAGGCGCTTGGCTTGCGCAAGGCCTCCGACGGGAGAGGGACTCGCTATGTGAAACCTTCAGCCGGAACGCCGCCGTTGCCGACCCAGGTTCATGCCAACACCATACTGAATAACGGTATCATTGACGTTATCAATGCGCAGAACTTTGTGATTGTTAAATGTTATGCCGGAATGGCGGGAGCGGTTTGCGCAACCATCGATAGCATGCATCTCCAGGGTGTTGCCGGCTCTATTGCGGGGGACGACACTATTTTTATCTGCACCCTTGATAATGAATTTGCTGTTAAAATTAAATCCCTTCTGATCAGTGTAAAGGAATAGGAGCAAGTAATGTTAACTGCACTGCATATTGAAAATATAGCTATTATTGATCAACTGGATGTTGAATTTCAAAAAGGCTTTTCGGTACTGACGGGTGAAACCGGCGCAGGCAAAAGTATTATCATTGACTCCATTCAATTGCTGCTGGGAAATAAGGCATCGAAGAACCTGATTCGAACAGGTGCGGAACATGGGGTTGTCAGCGCTTGTTTTTGCGATCTTTCCAAAGAGGCACTTGATATTTTGCGTGAAAACGAGTTATCTCCCGATGAAGATGGTAATATTACCATCTATCGAAAAATCGGTGCAGACGGTCGTAATAATGCGCGTATTAACGGTGTGTCCGTCATTGTTTCTCTGCTAAAACAGTTGGGAGAACACCTGGTTAACATCCACGGTCAACATGATGGGGTATTATTATTGGATCCCCGGCGTCACCTTGGTTATCTCGATGAATTCGGAAATATCGAATGCGAAGAGTATTCTAAAGCATACGCAAAGGTCAAAGGCCTTCGTGACGCATTGACAAAAACCAAACAGGACGAATTGAATAAAGAATCCCGCCGCGCAGAACTCGCTTTATATCTCGAGGAATTGGATCGCTGTGATCTGAAGATGGGGGAATACGACGATTTAATGAACCGTCGAAAGAACCTGATGCTGACCGCCGATATCACCGAGGCCTTAAATGTTGCGGCCAATGCCGTTTATGATGGTGAGATGCCCGCCGCCCAACAAGTCAAGATTGCGTTGGACAGTATTATTTCCATCGAAAAAAGTTTACCCCAGGGGGAGGAACTTTCTAAACGCCTAACGCAGCTTTCTGCAGAATTAGACGATATCGGCGCAGAACTCGGGAAATTATTCGATCATTATGCCGGCGAGCAATCGGATCCCGATCAAATTGAAAATCGCTTGGATGAATTGGATAAGATTAAGAAAAAATATGGTCCCGCCGATGAGCAAGTGTTGGCATGCCGCAAGCGTTATCGCGAAGAATTTGATCATCTGGACCAAGGGACTGAGTACATTGAATCTCTTGAAAAGGAGTTTGTCGAGGCTCGAGCTGTATTGGATCGTTGTGCGCAGGCACTTTCTGCGCAACGATGCAAAGCGGCCGAAAAGATGGAAAAACGCCTTCAGGATGAACTTGCCTATCTAGATATGCCGAAAATTAAATTTCAAGTTCTGGTAGAGGATCGCCTCAATGAGCGCGGCGGCATTCGTTACCGGGATGACGGTAAGGATCATGTTGAATTCTTTCTCTCTGCCAACGCCGGCGAGACCCCGCGTCCATTGGCAAAAATTGCCTCGGGTGGCGAGCTTTCGCGCATTATGCTTTCGATGAAATCGGTTTTGAACCAAGGCTTTGATACTGTCATTTATGACGAAGTCGATACCGGCGTTTCCGGTGCAACGGCCGAGAAGATTGGCAAAAAACTACAGTTCGGAGCAGGGGAGCGTCAGGTGTTTTCCATCACCCATCTTGCGCAGATTGCCGCCTGTGCAGACCATCACTATAAGGTCTCCAAATCAACTGTAGATGGTCGTGTCCAATCTCAAATACACCTTTTAAGTCGAGAAGAAAGGGTGGGCGAAATTGCCCGTATTATGGGCGGTGAGGAGCTTTCCGATACTCTCTTAATGAGCGCGGAAGAAATGATAAATAATAATAAAAATAAAGATTGACATTCCAAAATGTGTATGTTATAATCTTTTAAGCCGCGTATGTCAGGTCTTAATGGGAAACCAACCTGCCATAGCGAGTTTTCTATAAGAAAGTGAGGTGCTTTGTAATGTACGCAATTTTTGAAACCGGCGGTAAGCAATACAAAGTGCAGGAAGGCGACACTCTTTTCATTGAAAAGTTGGACGCCGAAAACGACAGTGTTGTTACCTTTGACAAGGTGGTTAGCGTTGGCGAAGGCAAGAAGCTGAAGATCGGTAAGCCCTATGTTAAGGGTGCTACCGTCGAAGCAACCGTGATCAAGAGCGGTAAGGAAAAGAAGATCATCGTTTATAAGATGAAGCCCAAGAAGAACTACCGCAGAAAGCAGGGTCATAGACAGCCCTATACCAAGATCCAGATCAATACCATCAACGCCACCGCGCCCAAGGCTGAAGCATAAATTTATGACGATCCTCAGGATCTACCGTAAAGGAACGCTTTATACCGGCTTTGAATGCGAAGGGCATAGCGGATATGCCGAAGCAGGGAGCGATATTGTATGCGCTGCTGTTTCAACCGCTGTCCAGTATTGCATCAACTGCGGTGAAAAAATCGATCGGGTTCCGATGCAGCTTACCATTGATCAGGATGCTGCGTTGATCCGATGTTTCAGCAAAAAACCAAACGCTCAGTTTTCAAAACATATTGAGATCTTGGTTGAGCTGGGAGAAAGCATTGCAAAGGATTATGCAATGTATTTTAACCTTGAAATAATGGAGGTGTAACAAATGTTGTTTAATATTCAGTTTTTTGCGCATAAAAAAGGTATGGGCTCTACCAAGAACGGCAGAGATTCCGAATCCAAGCGCCTGGGTGTGAAGAGAGCCGACGGTCAGTTTGTTCTGGCCGGCAATATTCTGGTTACCCAGAGAGGGACAAAGATCCATCCCGGTAACAATGTAGGCCGTGCTTCCAACGACTCTTTGTTTGCTCTGATCGACGGCAAAGTGAAGTTCGAGCGTATTGGCCGCGACAGAAAAAAGGTTTCTGTTTACGCTGTAGAGTAATTCAGCATAAAAATCCCGGATCTTTCCGGGATTTTTTTCGTTTAAATCCAATCGCAAAGGAGACGATTGCATCATGTTTGTTGATGTTGCAAAAATATGGATTAAAGCAGGGAAGGGCGGCGATGGTGCCGTTGCTTTTCATCGTGAAAAATACGTTAATGCAGGCGGACCCGATGGTGGAGATGGCGGTAAAGGCGGGGATATTATCTTTAAGGCTGACCGCAACCTCAATACCTTGATGGATTTCCGATATAAGAGAAAATATGTTGCCGAAAACGGCAAAAACGGTGGGACCAACCAGTGCACCGGTGCCGGCGCGCCCCCCTTGGTTATCAAGGTACCTTTTGGAACTTTGATTAAGGATGCCGAAACAGGGTTGTTGATCAAGGATCTTTCCGATGATCAACCTTTCATTGCCGCTCGCGGCGGAAACGGTGGATGGGGAAACCAGCATTTTGCCACCCCCACCCGTCAGATTCCTCGTTTTGCCAAGCCCGGCCAGCCCGGCGAGGAGTTTCATATTCAATTGGAATTGAAGTTGATTGCCGATGTTGGCTTGATTGGCTTCCCAAACGTTGGAAAATCCACTTTTTTATCGGTTGTATCTTCTGCAAGACCTAAGATTGCCAATTATCATTTTACAACCATGACCCCCAACCTTGGCGTTGTTGATTACTTTGGAAACGGCTATGTTATTGCTGATATTCCCGGAATTATTGAAGGTGCTGCAGGCGGTGCAGGGCTGGGAACAGCGTTCCTGCGCCATGTGGAGCGTTGTAGAATGCTTCTTCACCTGGTTGATGTGGCGGGAACCGAAGGAAGAGATCCTATTGAGGATTTTGAGATCATCAATCGAGAACTGCAATCCTATTCGCCTACTTTGGCAGCCTTACCTCAAATCGTTGTTGCTAATAAATGCGATGCGGTTTACGATGAGGAAATGAAAGAACGCTTTATTGCCCATGTGGAAGCAAAGGGTTATCCCGTCTTCTGCATCTCTGCCGCAACCAAAAATGGGTTGGAACCCCTTCTTGGTAAGACCGGCGAATTGCTTGAAACCCTGCCTAAAACCAAGGTTTTTGAGGCTGAGTATGTCAAGCCTACCGTCGCTGTTGAAAAGGATAAATCCTTTACAGTCCGCAAGGAGAATCGCACCTTTATCGTTGAGGGCGAATGGCTCTTTAAGATCCTCGAAACCGTTCGTTTTGATGATTATGAGTCTATGAATTTCTTCCAACGAGTTCTCCAAAGCAACGGCATCATCGAAAAGCTGGAAGAGATGGGCATTCAAGAAGGCGATCCTGTTCAGATCGGGGATCTGGAATTCGATTATATTCGTTAATTTACGAGGTATCTATGGATCAGTTTACTGCGTTAGCTAAATATTACGACCGTTTTGTCGGCGCAGACTATAGTAAGATAGCCGATTTTATTGATGATAAAATCAAGGAGTTTTTTCCTTCCGCAAGTCTTGTCTGCGATATAGGCTGCGGAAGCGGAACTCTAACCCTTTCCTTACTTGAAAAAGGGTATGATATGATCGGTATCGACGGAAGCGTAGAAATGCTCTCTGAGGCTATTAATAAGCGCGCGGAGGTTGAAAACGGCGATAGAGCACTATTTCTTTGCCAACAGTTGCCCGAGTTTGAGCTCTATGGTACCGTAGATTGCATTGTATCCACTTTAGATACCATCAATTATCTCGCTGAAACAGACGATTTGGAGCGCTTGTTCCATTGGTTTAATAACTATTTAAACCCCTGTGGATTGTTGATCTTCGATGTCAATACTTTGTTTAAATACCAAAAAATTCTGGATGGCCATTGTGCGGTCTATGATGAAGATGATGTATTTATGACCTGGCATAGCCGTTTCTTAGATGGTTTGTGCCATCACAAACTTTCCGTTTTCTCTAAAAACGGCAACAACTATCAACGATCCGATGAAGAACAAATTCAACGCTACTATTCTGTTGAGAATATCAAGGAGATTCTTGATAGACATCATTTTAAATTAGTGTGTATTGTCGACGATTATTCCGATAATTTGCCTTCAGAGCAAACCCAACGTCTGACATTCGTTGCAATAAAGGAGAATTAACATGAAAAACCCCGGTATTTCCATCCTTTCCGATAACGGAATGGTGCGTGGATATTTTTTAAACTCAAAGGAACTGGTTCAGCAAACTTTTGACTATCATAAAACCGCACCGGTTGTAACCGCAGCACTTGGTCGTTTGTTGACCGCCACCGCCATCATGGGCCGTACTCTTAAAAATGATTCCGACCTCATTACTCTGCAAATTGAAGGGGATGGGCCGATTAAAACCATTTTAGCAACCGGCGATCGTAAGAGTAATGTTAAGGGTTATCCGGGGGAATCCATCATCGATCTTCCTTTAAATAAGCATGGGAAATTAGATGTTAGCGGAGCGATCGGTGTTGGAACCCTTACTGTTTTGCGGGATAATGGGGAAGGGGAACCTTATGTCAGCCGCACCGAGCTGGTTAGCGGAGAGATCGCAGAGGATATTACTCATTATTACGCCACCAGCGAGCAAACGCCCACTGTATGCGCTTTGGGTGTTTTGGTTGATCGCGATTATTCCGTAAAATCATCCGGCGGATTTATTTTGCAACTGTTGCCGGGCGCAGATGAAGAAACGATTGAAATCTTGGAAGAGAATCTTCAAAAGGTAACCAATGTTTCTTCCATGTTTGAGCATACTTCCAATGAAGAAATTGCAAACATATTAATGGATCGCATTCCATATCATGTTAATGAGCGGTGGAGCGCAACCTATTTCTGCAATTGCTCTAAGGAAAAAACAGAAAAGGTTTTGCTCAGCCTTGGCAAGAAAGATTTGGCAGAATTGATCGAGGAAGGAAATCCTGTTGAACTCTGCTGTCATTTCTGCGATAAGACCTATACTTTTTCGCCCGAGGAACTGAAAACACTCCTGATCAGCGGGCTTAAAAAATAAATTATATTTTTACAGAAAAACACTTGACTTTTAATAGCATATGTTGTAAAATATCTATCGTTGCAACAATAGATTGTTGCATTTGGCCTGGTAGTTCAGCTGGTTAGAACGCTAGCCTGTCACGCTAGAGGTCGTGGGTTCGAGCCCCATCCAGGTCGCCATTTTGCCTCTGTAGCTCAGTTGGTAGAGCAGGGGACTGAAAATCCCCGTGTCGGTGGTTCGATTCCGCCCGGAGGCACCAATTTAATAAGAAAAGGTATATGTTACATATGCCTTTTCTTAATCTCTGGTGCCATAGCCAAGTGGTAAGGCCAAGGTCTGCAAAACCTTTATTCCCCGGTTCAAATCCGGGTGGCACCTCCACAATGAATGACATCCCAAATCTGAACTGTTGCGGTTCGATTGAGATGTCATTCATTTTTTTAAATCTAGTAGGGAACGGCTTTCTTGGCCGTTCCTTATTTTTTATTTAATCGAACTTAAATGAAAGAAGTGCTTAAAAACTGTGCTATATCCGAAAAATTAAAATGATTTGAACCACGAAAGTTCGATTAAATTGTTTGGCTTATATCATCAGCATGACGCTTGAAATAAGCTTCTTCTGTAGCATTTGGAGTGCGATATCGATTGATTTGATGCGGTCTTTTGTCATTATAAAAATCAATGTACTTTTGTACCCGCTCCCTAAACTCTCTTTCAGAACGATAGTTGTTCCGATATAATTCCTCTGCTTTTAAGGATTTGAAAAATGCTTCCATAACTGAATTGTCGTACGGTGTTGCAGTTCTTGATAGTGATTGCGTGATTCCCAGTGTTTTGCAAAACGTTGAGAAAGAACGTGAAGTATAGTTGGCACCGCGGTCACTATGGAATAATAAACCTTCCTTTGGATTTCGATCATAGTATGCTTTTGCCAGCGTTTCTTTTGTAATTCGTGAACTGTTGCCGGTGGAAATGGTATAAGCAATTACTTTTCTTGCGAATAGGTCAATAACTACGCAGATAAAATATTGGATTTTTTTGCATGTGAAGTAAGTAACATCACTAATCCATACTTCGTTTGGTGCCGAAGCAGTAAACTGTTGGCTGAGAATATTTTCTTTTCTTTCCTTATTCATTTCATAGATTGCCTTCGCGCCACCACGCACACTAAACCATCCGTTTTCGTGCATGATGGCTGCTACTGTTTTATCGGCAACAACGTATCCGCGGCTTCTCAAAATGGCATTAATTTTACTGGCACCAAAGATCTGATTGCTTTCGTTAAAAATCTCTTCAATGATTGGTGTAATCTCTTTCTTTTTACGCATATACGATGTATTCTCATTAGCATTTCTAAGTATGTGATTATAATAACTGCCTTTTGCGACTTTTAAAGCCTGACAAAGCAGATTGATGGAGTAAGTGCCGGATAGGTCTTTAATAACCTGATATCGATCGTGCAAAGGTGCGCTAACCGGGCAAGGCGATAACTGCAACACCTCTACCATCTTTTCTAATGTTTCGCAACGCTGCCGTAGTATCCGAAAGTCCGACATGTTGATAGTTTTGCTTTTCTTTTTGTTATTGGATTTTGTCCACTCATAAATAGTACTTTTAGCGATGCCGGTGTCTTCACAAATACTTGCTACTTTTTCCCCAGAGCGATAGCGCTGCAGGATTTCGTTTCTCTGTTCCTCAGTATAAATTTTCTTCATAATATAAACCTCCTGAACTTTGTACGGGTAAAAAGTAAACTTACTCATCATTATTGTACAAAGTTTTGGATGGCAAGTGAACACACTAGGACCGTTACAGTAACGGTGGGACAATGAGTTTTGATAATTTTTTTGATTGTAACTGATTTTTTAAAATACATGCATCGTGACTCCTTTGTTAATCTTTTGTTGTCGAAATGTGTTGAATTGTATGAAAAATATGGTAAAATATAAGAGAAAGGAGTGTTGATAGTGGAATTAATTTCAACAATGGGCACGGGTTTAATATGCAGTGCTCTATATGATACAGTAAAATTTGTTATTGATAAGTTTATTGATAAATATGAGGATAAGAAAGGTAAGAAAGAGTTAATTGAAAATATAACTAAAGAACTTTATTCTAATGTTCCAGAAGAATGTAAAAAAGTTTTGGATTCAGGAACCTTTGTGGAGTATCTTAATTCATATCGCTTTTTAGATTTGTTCAACACATATTTAGAACAAAAAGTAATGACAAATTATGCTAGTAAAAATGCGAAGTTAAGGAAGATTATTAACTCGCGCGGAATTATTACTATAGATACAGTCTTAAATCATATAACAGATAAATTAGTGGATTTATATGATCAAAACAAGGTGTTAACACCTCCGTCAAGAAATGATATATACAAAACTTTGGATCATATTATTCAAGTGAGCGAAAGAGTTATAATGTCTACTCTTTCGCCTGATAATTCCAGAATGCTATATTCGATTAATGCTAGGATGGATGAAATTGGTGCTAGAATTATTGATCAAATTATCATTCTCCAAGAAAGCTTTCAAATTATAGAAAAGAAATTATTTTCTGCAAAATTTTCTGTTGAAGATTTTGAAAAAACGAGAAAACAATATTATGAAATCTTAAAAGAGAAAAATGCAGAAGCTCATATTTATCTTCTTGATAAATTTCCTTTTAATTCTTTTTATGTCCCGCCTGTTTTGGGTAAATCAAGAAAGAATTTTATGGGAATGCCACTTCATGTAGCACGAAGAAGAGGTTTGTGTGTGACGTGGGATAATATATTTTCAACTAGTAATATCGTCTATGTTGTTGGCGGTGCAGGTTATGGAAAATCTTTATTCGAAAAGAAAATTATTAATGATTATAAAAACTTGAATATTTTTCGAGCTGATGAGTATATTGTTTTATATGGAGAGTTAAAATCGTTTTATCCAAATAATGTAGATTCACCAATCTCAGTTATTGACTTTTTAAAAAACAGTGTACGTTCTAACACACTTATAGATGTGTCGGATGAATTTATTCAACATTATCTTGATGCCGGCAGATGTATTATATTATTGGACGCATTAGACGAGGTGGATAAAAATAAACGAGATTCATTGCATGAAACGGTTGCTTCTTTCTTTAAAAAGCAGAATCCAAATAATAAAATATGTATTACATCGCGCGAAAGAGGGTTTCTGCCTGAAAAAAATATTGAGGTGTTTAATATTTATCCCCTTGATAGAGAACAAATCGAAGAATATGTTGATAAAATAATTGCATTAGGGCGATTTGAATCTACAGATAAAGCAGCATTTATTGAACAAACAGAGGAATTGATCGAAAAAGGCTTTTTGAATAGTTTTTTAGTATTATCTTTATTGGTAAACATATATAAAGCAGAACGTGAACTTCCCGAAAATAAGCTGGAATTATATCAAAAATGTTTTGATTATATTGCTAATAAACGTGAAAAAGAAAAAACGGGTGAAGAGTTTGACTGGTCGCAAATAATTCCTTTAATGAAAGATAGTACCTTTATTGAGTTGTCTCAGATGTGTCTTCCTAATAATACAAGTGTTGATAAAGCACATATCAAGGAAAAACTGCTCGAGGTATATAAAAATAAATTTTCTTCAGAAGCAGAACTGGAAAATGCCCTTGAAGAATTTCTTAAATTTTGTTCAGAGAGAACAGAATTGTTTGTGCCATCAGAAGAGGAAAGATTTAAGTTTTTTCATCGTTCCTTTTTTGAATACTTTTATGCGAAATATATTACAAAGAGATTTCATAGTGCAGTTGAAAGATTGAATGAATTAACAAAATTTGATATAGATTCAGAAATATTTGAACTGACTGTTGCAATGTTAAAGCAAGATTATGAGCAGGACTATCAAGCATTAATTGATCTAATGTTTGATAAGGTTGAGGAAGAGTTTAAAAACTCCTTATCCGATTTCCAAATATTCAACATTTTGATATTGTCGATGCAAGTAATTGACGATGCATTGTATCGGGATAAATTTGTTCAGTTAATCGAAGTTAATAAGAGAATTATTTTATCCAATTATGAAAAGGTACAGAATCTTCATTTGTTTGGTGAAATATTTAAGAATTCTAAAGAACACAGTCTTCGAATTGCAAAAGCGTACGAGGATGAATCGGTGCTATGTTTATTAAAAAATTGTGTTGAGTTTTTCTATTTAATAGATAATTCTGAAGATATTAATATTGACGAGTTTTTGGAACGTGATTTATCGAACTTGGATATGCTTTCCTTAAGGCGAAGAAAAATGTTTGATAGAAAAGATCTTTGGTATGCGTTTTATATGAGAGAATTCGTAAAGGTTATAGATTGTCATGAGTTGCTTACAAATATTGATATTGAAAGAATTCTCGAGGTTCATAAAAAGTTTAGACCTAACAATTATAGAAAACCTTCACAAAAAGCAGAGGAAGCTGTAAATAGATATCGTGATTTATTAGGAAAAAAACAATCTAATGCTTTAAAAATTATCACCACTTATTTTGGAATTATAGGTCACGTTATTTACATTGCGTAATAATAGTCCTCTGCGCGAAAACGCAGAGGACTATTATATAAAACTGATTTTTGCAAAAACTTGAAAAAATGTGTTTTTAAGTTTTTGAACGAGTTTTGGGGACAAAATTAATGTTTTCTTGAAACCGCAAATAAAACAATTCTTATACTTATAAACGAAGAGTCGCGAGAGCGGCTCTTTAGTTTTTATATGAGTGAGGTTTTATTATGGAAAAGAAACTATGTTACGAAGATGGAAGAGAATTGTTCGTTAATAAGCTCTGCAAGTTAATGAACGAGAGAAATTTATCTTGCCAGTATCTGAGTAGTAAGATAAAAAAGAATGATGGATATATCAACCGTATTATCAATGGTAAAAAAGATCCTTCTTTTGAGGTGCTGTTTGATATCGCATCTGCTCTGAAGGTCACAGTAGCTGAATTGTTCGAATAAAAATTTGCATGACCTGTGGGGTCATGTTTCTGCTAAACCCATTGACCTAGTATTTCGGCAATGGTATAATGAGTACAACAAAACATCAGAACGGCTTGAAGCACAAGACAAGTCGAAGGGTGAAAAAAGAGTAGCTTTCTTAAGTAAACTGTTTTGGTTCTTCTATAGGGGCCACGAAAGTGGAGAAGAGTGCGAAGCGGTAGCAAATAGGGAAGTCTTGTTTCCGTGCGCAGGAAACAGTCTGTTTGATTCCAGTTTTTGATGTTGTAATAGTGCTTTTCTTATGTGACCCAGTTTTAGGGTGAACCATGCGTTAATAGGGGAGAGAAGTATTTTATCAACTAAATATATTATTTGATAACGGTTGTAGTTTTGCAGGCGTTTGCTTTGCATTGCCGTTATAAATTTCAAGGGAACTTTCTGCATTTTTGTATTGCAGAAAGTGCTTTTTTATGTTATAATGCATTCGTAAAGAAAATCCGGGTTAAACCCGGTAAAATTAAGGGTTTCTCACCAGTTCTTTTTTGGACACGAGAGACAAAAAACTCTCGTTCCGAAGAACGAGAGTTTTTTTATCCAAGCCGACAGGCTTGGTATATCATCACGACGCAGTCGTGTATATCATCAACACGGCGTTGCCGTGTTGTATCTCATCACACCGTTAAGTGTGCATTAAAAATTTGTCGGCTTGATGATATACAAAACTTCGTTTTGATGATATGCAATTCCTGCGGAATTGATGATATACAATGCTCCGCATTGATTTTTCGTTGTTTCTATGCTATAATACACTCAAGGCGGTGATGATATGAAAAAGAAAAGAATTGCTTTGGTTGTTATTGGTGTTATTGTAATTCTTCTTGCAATAAATTTTTTTGTCAATGGTTTTGAATTTTCTATTTACGGTGTCTGCAGTTTTAATTCGAAATATTATGATTCTCCAAAAATCGCTTTTGAACAAAATGAGGAAATAGACATTTCGGAAGATATAGGAATAGCTGAAATTGATTCGCATAATGTGATGTATTTTGCTAAAACCGAAGATGGAAACATACTTGCTGCTCAGATGAAGTGTAAAAATGACGGCTATTTCTTTGTTGGCGATTATAGTTTGTCTTCTGATTATTCTTTTGAATCACTTTTGCCTAATGAGTATCCTTTTTCTAAGAACTGTATGTACAAGGAAAATGGTCTATTCAAGTGCAACTTTGAATATTTCATAACCAAAAAACTGGTTGATCCGAATATTGAAGGATGCACAGTTAAAAGATTTGATATCGGCACTGATGAAAATTTATATTTTGTATATAAAATTATAGATGAATAAATTGACGATAAAAATAATAACTAAAGAAAATCCTCGGTTTTCAGGCACATTTCATTCGTGCCATTAAGTTCAAAACACCCAAACGAAAATCCGTTCTCAAAAGAGAACGGATTTTTTGTTTGTTTTATTCACTATTTATTTTTTATCATTCATTATTCATCAAATAATGAATAATTTCGGTATGGCTTGGACACAAATTATTATTTCTTCCTTAAATATGGTTTTTTACTTATATTCTTGATTTTGAGGTTGACTGTTTTATATAGATGAGTTATAATAAAACAAATTAAATACCGATATAAGAAGATACGGTTTGAAAAGTTGTTAGCTGAGTAAATGAAAAAGGGAATCAGGTTCGAATCCTGAACAACCGCCATTACTGTATTTGACTGAATGGAAACAAAAAGTCCATTGAAGTGTTGGGTAGTAATGCTTGCACTTTGAGAAGGATAGTTTCCCCGGCAATACACATTGCCGCATCATAAGTCAGGAAACCTGCCGTGTCTTTTTAGGTTCAACACAACTTTGGTGAGAAGAGTGCAACCGATTTATCGCCGCATGGTCGGCTTTGGGTTTGCATTCTTTTTTTAATTGTAAATTCAAAGCTCTTTTTTGCTATGCTGTTTTAAGTCTGTTGTACTCTTTTAACCTATTTGGTTGAAAGAGTATTTTTTTATTTTGTAAAGGAGGGATGATACGTGACAAATGAAGAGAAAAAGTCCTTGGCGGAAGAACTTTTACGTCAAAAAGCCAAGGAACTCGGAAGATTGCCTCGTAAAGATGATTTCGATGAACCCACTCGTTCGCGAATCAAAGCCTTCTTAGGTCCTTGGCCGAGAGCATTGGAAGCTGCAGGACTCAAAGAACCGAGAACGATTTCAAAAAAATCGGAAAAACGCAAAAAAGCGGCAACCAAATCCAAAAAACAAGCCATTTCGGCTCATCAGAAGTTGGAACGTCGCAGAGCGAAAGCCAACGAGAATAAAGAAAAAACAATTGATTAACCAAAAAGGAAAAATCCATTATGAAAAAAAGAGTTTTGAGCTTACTGCTCACATTTGTAATGCTGTTTACAATGATTCCTTCGTCTGCAACAGCAGTCGATGAAAACTGTGTATATCTTTCTATCAGTTACGACGGACAGTACATTAATGGCAAAAACGGTAAACCTATCGTTTATTTACCGGTTTCTCTTGATGATATTGAAGCAGTTGATCTGACCGAATATGGTCTTGACAATATGCTCTACGATGCAGACGGTGACAGCGATTATGAAACCACCGCACTGCAACTGCTTATTTACGCCCACGAAGAACTTTATGGTGGGGATTGGGGTGATGTAAATTTCGATGCACTTCCCGGAAGTTCATATTTCAAGGGCGGTATCTTCGGATTTACCGAAAATCTGATGTATTTCCATAACGGAGATTTCCCCGTTGATGAATCTCAATCAAGCGATTGGATGACCGTCGGTGCAACCTCTGATCGAATCATTTTAGAGGCGGGAGATTTTCTTGATATAGCAAGTTTTGAATGTTTCAGTTTCCTTTGGGATCAGCTTGGCGGATTCCATTTCTTTGCAGATGAAAATGAAAATCTTCTGCATGATTTCACTGTGGAATCCGGAGAAACTTTGCCCATCAAATTGATGCACTCTTTCTGTGATTTGATGTATGGCGAAGCATATATTTACGGTGCAGCAGATTATGATATATATTACGGCAAAACCTACGGCAATGCGGAAGGTACTCTCACTACCGATGGCGACGGCAATGTTGATATCACCATAGATGAACCCGGTACATATTATATGTGGTGTTACGGTGCGAATGGTTCGGATGATGGCACACACGGCAGTTGCGACCATTACTTTGAAACCGGAGAACCTTGTATTGTATCCGCACCCGGTTTTGCTAAGATTACCGTTAATGGCGGAGCATCATCCGAAACAACTCGTGAACCGCAGGATGTTAGCGCTGTATTAAACGCAACGTTAGCACAACTTGCAAACACCGTGACTGTTCCTTCCTTTGGTACAAATGCGGGTGAATGGACGGTATTCAGCCTTGCACGCGGCGAATATTTTGCGAATGATAACGCTTATTTTACCGATTATTATGATCGAATCGTAGAAACGGTTAATGAAACCGCTTCGAGCGTTAATCTGAACGGTGCTCTTGATAAAAATAAATCCACCGAAAACTCTCGCCTTATTGTTGCTCTTTCCGCTATCGGTAAGGATGCAACCTCGGTTGGTGATTGGAACTTAGTTGAGGCATACAGCGCAAACGGAATCAATTGGATCAAAAAACAGGGCATTAACGGTACAATATGGACGCTTATCGCTCTTGATTCAAACGATTATGCAACCTCGGATACAACAATTCGACAGCAGTGTGTAGATTCAATCCTGTCGGCACGTCATAACGATGGCGGTTTTTCTTTGGTGACAGCAAAAGCACAGCCCTCAAACGTTGATATCACCTGTATGACCTTGACTGCACTTTATCCTTACCGTGACAGAGAAGATGTTGCTACTGCTTGTGCAGAAGCGATCGAGTGGTTATCTGCTTCACAGCTTTCTACCGGCGGATTCCCTTACGGAAACGGTGAGACCTCTGAAAGCTGTGCGTGGGCAATCGTTGCTCTGACTACTTGGGGTATCAATCCCGATACGGACGCTCGTTTTATTAAAAATAGTAACTCTTGCGTTGATAATCTCTTGACATACTATGTAGAAGCAGACAGAATGTTTGCTCATCAAGGAACTGAGTCAAATGCTATGGCTACCGATCAGGCTTGCTATGCGCTCGTTGCGTATAACCGTTTTGTAAAGGGCAAAACCGCCCTTTATGACTATAGTGACGTTACTTTTGATGAAAGTGAGGTCATTATCGGCAAACCTAAAGCAACACTTGGACTTCCCTCTCAAATTACCGATGATACTGGAAAAACCTTTAACGCTACCATTTATCTTGATCAGTGGGATAATGCTGCAGGGTATAAACTGATTGACTTTGTAATGAATGTGCCTGCCGGTTTAAGTGTTACAAATGTTACCTCAGGCAACCGTCTCGTCGGCGGTACGGTCAATTATAACCTTGAAGCCGATACCGGCAAGCTTCGTGTCGTTTATTTTGATGCAAACAATCATAGCGATATTACTATTACAAACAATGAAGGCGGAAATGCTTTTCCTGCATTGTTCTTTACCGTAACATTCGAGGTTAACGATGTAAGTGTTGGTGATAAGTTAGGCGTTAGCCTTGGTGGTATGTCGATTAAACGTAACTCCGATTCTACTGACGAAAATGCTATGGTGGTTGTAGATACTGCAAAAGCAGGCGGTAACATTGACGTTGTACAAGGCATTTCTTACAGCGCAGTTTGCCTTTACATCGGCGATGATATTGACCTCATTCCCTCTACCAAAAAAGCTGTAGCTGTTTCGGTGGTTGGTATCGAGAATGTTACGAAACTTAATTTTAACGACGGCACGAATGCTTATGAATTTAAGTATAGTGCAGAAATTTCTGAAAAAACAGGCGTTGCAACCTATGTTGCGTTGGTAGACGCTTCTATCGAAATGACTCAGTTTGTAAACAAGTCAAACTTTGCTTTCACAGAAGTAAGCGCAAGCGAGATTACATTCGGTGATTCCAATGGTGATGGTGTTATCAATGCGCAGGATGCTCTTGCGGGTGTTGACACCTGGCTTCGTAAAACCGATGCTCCGACTGATGATGAGATTTTGGCACTCAACGTAAACAGCGACGGCCGTATCAATACCTTTGATGCTTTGGGGATCGTAGAAGCGTTTGTTAACGATAGTGAGTATCTTATTGTTACCAAAGCGGCAACCCTTAGTACAAACAATTAATGCAGATGTTTAAGGGGGTGGGAGAACACTCCCACCCCCTTAAACTGCTTTTCAAAAGGAGAACAATTATGAGCAAAAGACCTATGAACCCCAAAGCGAAAAAGAAACTGATTATCTGTATCAGCGCCGGAGTACTTGCTCTTTTGTTGATACTTTTTCTCCTTTTAACGAATTGGGATAAGATTGCAGGTGGTACACCCACTCTTGCTATTGAAACACCGCAAAAAATCAGCAAGACCGCAACAGAAGAATTCACACTTGACGTAACCATTTCATCCTTTGGTAATGCGATCTATCCTGCGGCAAGTATGAGCATATCCTTTGATTCTTCACGACTCGAGTTTATCGGTTTGGAAGAAGGGAACGTGTTTATTCGCAACGACGAGGGTGAGATTCCGCAAAAGCTTCCCGAATGGAGTTGTAACCCTGAACAATGCAACAAGTCCGGCAAGATCAACATTATGTATCTTGATACAACGGGTGGTAAAAATGCTTTTATCAAGGAACTTCTTGCAGAGGACGATAACGTAGTGTTACGCCTTAAATTCCGTCTGCGTGGAAGTGTGCGAAACGGTGATGTTTGCGATTTGATTTTTGACGATGCAATTTTTGCAGCATCGGATGAAACCGAAAGTCTTGCAATGACAACCGATACATTAAAAGTAAGAGACGGCAAGATTGTGATAGGAGAATGAAAATGAAGCGAATAACGAGTTTAATTTTAACGTTTATTTTTCTGCTGTCTCTTACAGCGTGTAGCGGAAACTTCGCACAGGTGGATCTGAAAGAGCCAATTACACTATCGGAAGACGGTATCGTTGAAAAGAGTGTGTTAGATGAGGTTAAAGACGAAAATGCTATTGCCACTTTTACGGGCAAATCCGGCGATATAAAATATGAATGGACGATTTTCGGCAGCGACCTTGTTGACGTAAGGGATGTAAACTTATCTCTTGTTTTAGAGAAAACCGAAAGAGGCATTGGAATTAAATTCTCCGAAACAGAGGATTTGGGATTTTCTGCTCTTTTGTCAATTCATTTGAATGAAAAATGGAAGGTAGACAGCGCTACCGCTTTTGACGGTGACACTGCCATATATTCTGTTTCCGTTACGGGAAGCAAAACAAGTATCTTAAATATATCAGTCAATAAGATTGTAGCCGAGTGCGAAATTCTTCCCGATAACATAAAACCAACGGGAAGCACACCCTTCAACGACTCGGAAACACAGGATAAAGATGATAGGGACGGCTTTGAAACAAACAAAACAGACGATTATCTTTCCGATGTAAAGAATAATGACGATCGTGTGTATTCTGATGGTCAAAGCACATTGAAAGATAAGTATGAAACAGACCCCGTTCCCGAAGGAAAGCCGATGCCTGTAGAACCCGAAGATCAGGAAGTAAATAAGAATAAGTCGTATACTTGTACATTCTCCATTGAATGTTCAACCATACTCAACAATCTAAAAGACCTTGATCCCGATAAACGTGAGCTTGTTCCCTCAAATGGTGTGATTTTGGCACCTACAAAGGTTACTTTCTATGAGGGCGAATCGGTATTTGATGTATTACAGCGAATTTGCAAAGAAAAAGGAATTCATTTGGAATCTTCTTGGACGCCAATTTATAACAGCGCTTATGTAGAAGGAATACACAATCTTTATGAATTTGATTGCGGTGCACTTTCGGGATGGATGTACCGTGTGGACGGTTGGTATCCTAATTACGGTTGCTCTCGTTATCAGCTTAAAGATGGTGAAAAGGTGGAATGGCGTTACACCTGCGACCTTGGAAAAGACGTCGGTTGTGATTGGTTGGCGGGGTCATAATGATGCGTGACAGTTTTACAGATTATCATCCATTTATTAACCTTTTATATTTTTCATTGGTGATCGGGTTTTCCCTTGCGCTGAGTCACCCTTTGGCACAAGGCATTGCCCTTATTTGTGCGTGTGCTTACGCCATTAGCATAGACGGTAGAAAAAGTGTTTTATTTCTGCTGAAATACTGTTTACCGACGGTGCTTTTAACCGCATTTATTAATCCCGCCTTTAACCACGAAGGAACCACCATTTTGCTCTATTTCAGTAACGACAATCCGCTTACTTTGGAAAGCATCTTATATGGTATCTCGGCAGGTGCTATGCTTGTGACACTATTACTTTGGTTTTCTTCTTTTAATCGAGTAATGACGTCGGACAAGTTTATTTACCTGTTCGGCAAAATAATTCCGGCGTTGTCTCTTGTGCTGAGTATGTCCCTGCGGTTTGTACCGAAGTTCAAATCACAGATGGCAAGTGTTACCGAAGCACAACGAAGTATCGGTAGGGATGTATCACACGGTAGTTTTTGGAGCCGAACGAAAACGGCTATTCTCATTTTCTCCATTGTGATTACTTGGTCCCTTGAGAACGCTATCGAAACGGCAGACAGTATGAAAAGCCGTGGCTACGGACTAGAAGGACGAACCGCTTTTTCTATTTACCGCTTTGACGAGCGTGACAAATATGTTCTTATTTGGTTTGGGTTTTGTGGTCTGTTCTTGCTTTCGGGCACAATGCTGATGGCGTTTGGATTTCGTTATTTCCCGAATATTCGCTATGCCGCATTTGATTTGACAACGATACCGTTTTACTGCGTATATTTTGCCCTTTGCATTACCCCTGTTGTACTAAATTTGAAGGAGGAGAGAAAATGGAAAACTTTAGTTTCAAAAATGTAAGCTTTGCATATCCTGAGCAAGAGATTAAAGCACTCCGTAACATCTCCTTTGAGGTTAGTCAGGGTGAGTTTTTAATTCTTTGCGGCCCGTCGGGTTGCGGAAAGTCTACCTTGCTCCGCCACCTTAAAACTTGCCTAACTCCTCACGGCGTTTTGACGGGTGAAATACTGTTTGATGGGAAACCGCTTGGCGAAATCGACGAGCGTACACAGTCGCAGGAAATTGGCTTTGTTTTGCAATCTTCCGAAAATCAGGTGGTTACAGATAAGGTGTGGCACGAGCTGGCTTTTGGTTTGGAAAGCTTGGGTTTTGATACACCTACCATTCGCCGCCGTGTAGCAGAGGTTGCCGCTTTCTTTGGAATTGAGAATTGGTTTTATAAAAACGTTACCGAGCTTTCGGGCGGACAAAAACAACTATTAAGTTTGGCTTCGGTTATGGCGATGAGTCCGAAAATCTTGGTACTTGATGAACCTACCGCACAGCTTGATCCCATCGCCGCCGCAGACTTTTTGGCGCTCCTCGGCAAGATCAACCGTGAACTTGGTATAACTATCATTTTGACCGAGCACCGTTTGGAAGAAGCGTTCCCCTTTTCTACAAGAGTCATTGTAATGGAAAAGGGTGAAATCGTTTGTGACGATGCACCTGAAAAGGTCGGGTTGCATCTTCGTGATAAAGACAGCGGTATGTTTCTTGCAATGCCTACTGCTATGCGGGTGTGGGCGGGGATTGAAACGGATCTTGCCTGTCCTCTGACTGTACGAGACGGTAGTGATTTTTTAACCGCAAGAAACAAGGAGAAAGAAATATTACCGCTTGTAGCAAAACAAAAGCATACATATAGCGACGAAATCACCTTGCAATGCGATGAAATATGGTTTCGTTACGAAAAAAACCTGCCCGATGTGGTGAAAGGCTTTTCGCTGACCTTACATAAGGGTGAGTTTTATGCTATCCTCGGCGGTAACGGTGCGGGTAAAACCACCTCACTTAAAGTAATTTCGGGATTACAATCGGCGTATCGTGGAACGGTAACTACAAACGGCAAAGTTGGAATGCTGCCCCAAAATCCGCAGGTACTTTTCGTTAAAAGAACGGTGCGTGAGGATTTGTATGAAGCTCTGCGTGCCGTTAAACTTTCCAAAGAGGAAAAGGATACTCAAGTTGCCCGTGTAGTTGCTTTGTGTTCGCTTCACGATTTCCTTGACCGCCATCCTTATGATATTTCGGGCGGCGAGCAGCAAAGAACCGCACTTGCGAAAGTACTTCTGACCGCACCGGATATTCTACTCTTAGACGAGCCTACAAAGGGCTTCGATGCAGAGTTCAAGGTAACCTTTGCGGATATACTAAATAAACTGACAAAACAAGGGATTACTGTTCTTATGGTAAGCCACGACGTACCGTTCTGTGCCAAGTATGCTCACCATTGCGGTATGTTCTTTGATGGCAACATTGTAGCGGAAGGCACTCCCTGTGAGTTCTTTTCGGGCAACAGTTTCTATACCACTCCTGCAAACCGTATGGCACGACATTTGATTCCAGACGCTGTAACGGTGGAAGACATTATAACTTGTTGTGGTGGAACAGTGACGAAATCCGAAACAGAAGCAGAAATTCTTCCTTTGCCCGAACCGACACCGAGAAGCGTGAATTTTAAACCGCAACCTTTGAAACTGTGGAGAAAAATACTTGCACTTGTATCAGGACTTGTGCCATTCGGTGTGTTCCTTTATGCAACAGGTATAACCGATCTGTCTGCCCTTGTAAATTCTTCGGGCACCAGTTCACAGGGTGAGGAACAGTTATCGTTGTATATCGTTTTGTTTGCGGCACTGACAGTGTTTTTATTGGCTATCGGACGGCGAAGCGAGCCACCTTTGGTGCAAACCCCAAAAGAAAAACGGAATCTCAGCAAACGCACCATAATGGCAACTGTTTGTATTTTGCTACTCATACCTCTTACGATTTTTGCGGGTATTTTCTATATGGATGATCGGCAGTACAATCTGATTGCGCTTTTGATACTTTTTGAGTGTATGCTTCCGTTTATTCTTGTTTTTGAGGGCAGAAAACCGAAAGCGAGAGAGCTTGTTACCATTGCTGTTCTTTGCGCTATCGGCATTGCAGGAAGAAGTCTGTTCTTTATGTTGCCGCAGTTCAAACCTGTACTTGCTCTCACCATTATCGCGGGTGTTGCCTTTGGGGGAGAAGCGGGATTTTTGGTGGGAGCCGTCACGATGCTTACCTCTAATATGCTTTTCTCGCAAGGCCCCTGGACTCCCTGGCAGATGTTTGCAATGGGTATTATCGGTTTTCTTGCCGGCGTGTTATTCAAAAAAGGATGGCTTCGCAGAACTCGTGTGTCTCTTGCGGTGTTCGGTGCATTTACCGCTATCATTATCTACGGCGGTATTATGAACCCTGCTGCCGCTTTTATGGTATCGTCAGAGGGTATCACATTAAAAACCTTGTTTTCCTATTATATTACAGGACTGCCGATGGATCTTGTTCACGCTTTCGGAACGGTGATTTTCATTATGTTCGCCGCAGAACCAATGCTTGAAAAGATGGATAGAATCAAGGTTAAATATGGTTTAGTGGAATAATAGAAAGGATAATGTATCAGCGATGGAAAATTGTTCATCATTTTTCAGAAACATAAATTGTGATAAATTCCCTTGTCACAAGATCGAAAACGAAGAGGATTTTAATTGCTTGTTTTGCTACTGTCCTCTTTACCATTTGGAAAATTGTGGAGGTAATTACAGTTTTACTAAAAATGGCATTAAGGATTGTTCCAACTGCACCTTACCGCATAAAGCGAATAATTATGATTTTATAATTTCAAAACTCAAATAAATATATAACGATCCGCCTTAGGCGCATGTAATCAGTTCCATATTACGAACAAAGCGTTGCATTGATTTTTCACCGCTTTTATGTTATAATACACCTAAGGCGGTTATTTTTTGGATTTTATTGTAGAATTCTTGTTGACTTTTTGGATGGAAATGGCTACGCAAATTATGCCGCGAAAAAGTAGTAAAAGGCAACGTTTACTGCAAAAAGTATTATCGTTTTATTAATCATTTATATTATCATTGCTTTCGTTTCAGGATGCATTATGTTGAGTAACGAATTTGGGTCAAGAGGCATAGCAACTGCATTAATTGCCACATCTGTTATCGTTTTTCTTTCTCAAATAGTTTTAGGAATTGTTTTTCATTATAAAAATAAGTAGAATATAAGGTGACATAGTCTTTATTCACAGCGAAGGAGAACAACTGTGGAACAGCGGATCAAAGCCATTCAAAATGAGTTACAACAAGGGGAGGGGGTTCTGGTCAACCATGCCCCTAATCGACTTTATTTAACTGGTTTTTCATCATCGGCAGGAATCCTTTTAATCACTAAAAATTCCTGCGATTTTTTGATTGATTTTCGTTACTTTGAAAAAGCGCAAAGCGTTATAAAACATTGCAAGGTTCATTTAGCAAACCGCATGGCAACGCAGCTCAAAGAGCTGACAGAGCAACACAGCATCAAGACGCTTTATATTGAGACATCCTATGCAACAGTAAACGATCTACAATGTTTCAAAAGTATTTTGCCTGATTGCATCATCTCAACAGAAGATAAATTGGATCAAAAGATACTCTCTCTACGTAGCATTAAAACCCAAAGCGAGATCGAAAACATCAAAAAAGCGCAAGCAATTACCGACGAAACCTTTGCATATATCTTAGATCAGATCTACGTTGGCAAAACAGAACGGGAAATCATGCTGGACATGGAGTTTTATTTAAGAAAGCAGGGGAGTAGTGGCGTTGCCTTTGATTTCGTTGTTGTTTCCGGCAAAAATTCTTCCTTGCCCCACGGAGTTCCTACTAATAAAACAATCCAATCCGGTGATTTTATAACAATGGATTTTGGCGCTGTTATAAATGGATACCGATCGGATATGACGAGAACGATTGCAATAGGGGATGTTACCAAAGAGCAAAAATTTGTTTATGACACGGTTTTAGAGGCACAAAAGCTTGCGCTTAATGCCATCAAGCCAGATGCTGTATGTAAAGAAATAGACCGCGTAGCGCGCGATTTCATTTATCAAGAGGGCTTTGAGGGATGCTTTGGTCATGGTTTGGGGCATAGTGTGGGGATTGAGATCCATGAAAACCCTTCCTTTAACACCTCTGATCAAACATCGATAAAACCCGGAATGGTAATAACTGTTGAACCGGGAATTTATTTACCCGGGCAATTTGGGGTCCGCATAGAGGATATGGTTGCCATCACCGATGATGGTTTTGAAAATCTGACAAAATCACCCAAGGAATTAATTCAATTATAAAAAAATGCAGCGAATAATCGCTGCATTTTTTATTCATCATTTGATTTCTTGCGATGCATTTTAGAAAGGGGATTGCTCATGGAAGCCTCTTTAATGGATTCGCTGTCTACATGGGTATAAATTTGGGTTGTCCCCAAATTTTCATGGCCGAGAATTTCTTGCAAAACGCGGATATCCACATGCCCATGGCGATGCATCAATGTAGCTGCCGTATGGCGTAGTTTATGGGTTGATAGATTCTTATCATCCAAACCGGCTATTTTAAGATACTTTTCAACTAAATTCTGAACTGCACGGCGGGAAATGCGTGATTTATTGCGGCTGATAAATAGCGCCTCCGGGTCTTTTAAACCTTCTTTAGGGCGTTCGTTGGCAATATAATCATCCAACGCCTCTCGGCAGGCTTGATTCAAATGGATTGTCCGCTGTTTGTTGCCCTTGCCGGTGATTACCACATATTCATTCTTAATATCTTTAATATTGAGTGAAACCAGCTCTGCGAGGCGCATTCCACAATTTAAGAATAAAGTGATAATAGCATAATCCCTGCGGCTTTTGCGGACTGCCGACAATAACTCAGTGCTTTCTTCCAGTGTTAGATATTTCGGCAAGGTCTTGGAGAGGGAAGGGGTCTGAACATTTTCCATCGGGTTGGTTTTTAAATGATGCATACGCTGAGTCATGTATTTAAAATAGACCCGAAGGGTAGACATTTTTCGCGCAATGGTTCTGGACCCGTTTCCGCGCTTTTCACGACAAAAATAAAAATAGTCGTAAATATCTTCCAACGTGATGGAGGCAACAAAATCAACGCCCAATTCATGGATGGAAACATCGTGAAGTTTTGTCTGAGGAGAAAGTTTTTCTTTTTTTATTTTCATAAAACGAAAAAAGTTCTCCAGATCCAGAAGATATTCGTATGTAGTTGTCTTTGATTTGCCCAAAACGACCTCGAGATAGAAAATAAAGTCTTTGAGCGTCTGGGGAAGGCCATCATAGTTAATCAAAATCATTCAACTCCTATTCAATATTTAACTGCACAAAATGAATATTTTGTGTAGTTGGGGGGATATGTGTGCCAAGGTATTATAATGTATGTGCTATATCATATGCGCCGAGAGATATAATTAAAAATGCTCTTGAATCGCATTTGGATTTGATTAAGGGGTATTCGTATATTCGGCATGATAAATTCTCTGATGCCGAGTTAAATGATGATGGTACTGAACCTGAACCACATTATCACATAGTAATTAGATTTTGGAAACAAATTTCTTTATCTACTGTTAAGCGTTGGTTTTGGTGCCTTGATGATAATGGTGTCGTAAATACCCATGTTCAGCGGTGTACTGATGTTATAGGTCAGTATGAATATTTGATACATAAGTATGACCCTGATAAATATCAATATTCGGTTGATGATCGCTTTGTATACAATAAAATGTATTTTGAGGTTGAAGATCAAGTCGAGGCAGATTCTGCTTTCCTTGCCCTTCAAATGGCTCTTGTAGATACTGATCCCTATGTTATCGCTCGCCGTTTTGGTAAAGATTTTATTTACCATCAACGCGATATATATGAGTTAAGAGATCGTATAAATGTATTTCATGCCGATAGGACATGCTTGCATTTACACGATGAAATTAAGAAAGGAGTTAATGATGCCGTATCCATAGTTAAAATGCCTAAATTTGAATTGAGGTAAGACAGATGAAAATTTTTAGACACTTAATTTATTATGTTATCAATCAAGTTTTATGGAGGTTTAAAAAATGTTTAAAGTTATTGGTAAGGCTCATTATTCGGTAAATTATGAGGGTAAAACCTATGATAAAATTCGGTACACCCTTGAGTTAACGGATTTACCGAAAAGTATTAAAGATCGTGAAGGTGTTATTGCTGATACTGTTTGTGTAAAGCAAAACGACTTTAACGATCTTCCGCAAATTGGCGATTCCGTCAATGTTTCCTATAATCGCTTTGGGAAGCCTGATGTTATTATCGTAGTTTAAAGAAAGGAGAATGCCTTATGGCTGAAGGTGCTATGACTGCTTTGCTGTCCAGTATTACTGAGTTTGGTACTGCTGCTATCGGTTGGATGGGTGATATTTTCGCTGAGGTTAACTCTGAACCTGCCCTCCTGATCATGGTCATTGCAATTCCCATCTTTGGTGTTGCAATTGGCTATTTGAATCGGCTGTTCCGACTCGGCTAATATACCCCTCCTCTGGGCGGGGCGGAGTCCCTTCCGCTCTGCCCTATTTTTATTTAAGGAGTGTATTATGAAGAAAAAATATTTAATACCTATTATTTCTATTATTTTAGTTTTTTGTTTCTCATTTTCTACTTTTGCTTTGTCCTCATATAATTACACATTAAAGGATTATTTAGGTTTAAATGGTTCGTCTATTTATGCTTATAGAAGATCTCAAAATGGAGTTTCTTACGGTGCTAATTATCAATGGGATTCAAATTATTCGTTGCGTATTTTTACGCCTGGTAGTGATTCTCCTGCCAATACTGCATACGGGCTTGATGTGCGGTCAAGTTTTAATGGCGGTGATACTTCTCCCATTCTTGATTTTAATAATAATGATGTTATTATTTTTTCTGCCCCTCGTTTACGCTATGAGTATACGACTACAAGCACTACGAAACCCTCTCAAGCCTTTTTTATTCTTGACATAACTTTTGGTTTTCGTGATAAAAATGGTGATTTGTATGATGTTCAAATGTATAATTCACGCGCTTCATCTACGTATTTAGATAATGGAACTGTTGCTGTTCATTTTGATGATGTCAAGTTTGATTATAGTGTACCTATTAATTATGTATCTCTTGAATATATGCGCTTTGAGATTAGAGCTGTTGTTTTGGGAACTGCGGCTGGTAGTGATGTTGTTTTAGCATCTTCTGATAATGTTCTTTTTTATGTTGGTGGTCGTTCCGATGCTCCATTATATGATGGTGCTGACACATCAACTACAGATCGTTTTCATGATGTTGAACAGGGACTTTTGAATGATACACAAGGTGGTCGCGATCAATCTATTTCTATTTTAGAAGGTGGAATGAATGCTTTTAAATCTGCGCTTGGTATTGCAGAAGGTACTCTTGCCGTAAGTGCTTTGTTTAGTAGTGTTATTAATGGCATTGGTTTGCAACCTCTGCTCTATATTTCACTTGCGCTTGGTATGTTTGCTTTTATTGTTGGTATGAGCTCTTTGATAATTTCACGCGCTGGCAAGGGTAATTCAGTTAAAAAGAAAGGTGGTTAATAATGGGCTTTTTTGATTCTGTTATAGATTTTTTTACGTCTATATGGACGTTTATTACTAATTTTGTTCAAAGCCTTATTACTGCGATATTGCTTCTTTCTCAATCTATTTCGCTAACCACTTATTTAACAGCATATGTCTTTCCTTTGTTGGGATCTTGCATTATTGCGGTAGCTGCTGTTGCTGCAATTAAACTTATTGTAGGTTGGGGGAATCAGTAATGTATCAATTTTTCGAATATATGATTTATCTTATGGATTCGTTTATCAAATTCTATCAGTCCTTTTCTTTTGAAATTGGTGGAATGACTATCAATTATTTTTCTCTTATTCTCGGTTTTCTTGTTACAGGTTTTGTTATATCGGTATTTTGGAAAGGAGCGCGTACATGATTATATTAGCATGTTTACCTATCTTTTTGCAAGGGTTTAATTATATCTTTGCCGTTTTCTTTCTTATGCTGATTTTTGGTTTTATTTATAAACTTATTAGGGGGTAATTATGTCATTACAAGTAATTTTACTTATGGCTATATTTGCCGTTTTGTGTATTTCTGTATTTGTAAGGGGTGAATGATATGCAAACAGTTTTAGAGGCTCTGCGATCTATTCTTGGTGAACCCGATTTTTATAAGCGTTTAACTGATACCTCAAATTATACTTGGGATTACGGTGCCATGATTGAATATCTTTGCGGTGCTATTATTCTCATGATCGTTGTAAGTTCGGTTTTTCGTTTAGTGTCCAAAATGTTTAAATAAAATGGAATCCCCCGCAGCATGACTGCGGGGATTCCATTATCGAGGAGGAATTATTTATGATTAGAATTTTCTTTGGGAACCCTGGATGCGGTAAGACAACTTTGGCTTGCCGTTTACTCCGTAAGCATCAAAAGCGTATTCAAAAACAAAAATCACCCTATAAACATTTGTATTCTAATTTTGAAAATACTATTTCCCATAATGTCTCTCTTGTTGGCCTTGGTACTTGGACATTCCCTATTAAGAGTTATGTTGTAGTTGATGAGGCGGGGATCGAATATAATAACCGTAAATTTAAATCCTTAGATAAAGAGACTATTGCATGGTTTAAACTACATAGACATTATCTTTGTGATGTTGATTTTATTTCTCAATCTTGGGAGGATATCGATATTACTGTACGCCGTCTTGCTGATGAATTATGGTATGTTCGCCGTCTTGGTCCTTTTACTATGATTCGTAGGATTTATAAAAGAGTTGGCGTTGACAATCAAACTAAACAGATTATAGATGCATACGAATTAGGCAAAATTTTGCCTTGCATCCTCCCTCCCCCCTTCCACAGAGATAATATTCGCATATTTCTTAGAAAGCCTTATTACAAGTATTTTGATAGTTATAGCCGTAAATACTTAAAGACTAAACTTAAAGAAGGCATTATTATTCCGCCTAAAATGAGTTGAAGGAGCATAAAAAAAAGCCGGAGAAGCTTATGCTCCTCCGGCTCTTATTATGCTATTCAGGGTGCTTTAGGAATAACAGTTATTTTGATCGGATGATCAAAATTTGCTTTTGCTAACTGTTGTACCATGAAAGGCGTGTATCTGTATTCAGCATAAAGTTCAATTTCCAATTTTGTATCTTGAAATATATTTCCTTCATAACCTTTTGTTAAACCTAAACAGTTTTTCATGTGATCTTTGTCTGCAAAAAAGTTGACTAATTGATAAAGGTCTTTTCCGTTTTCGTTCCACTCTGCAACCATAATGGCAAGAGCGTTTCCTGAATAAATGTTGTAGAGAAATTCTCTTTCAGAGCCATCTCTCATTTTATGCGTTTCTTTCCATGTGCCGATTTTGTCAGTGTTAAAATTCCAATTTAAACTCATTTAAAAATCTCCTTTACAAATTAAATATTTTTTGATAAAATGAAAACAAGAGGAAAGACGCGGTAACATCTTCCCTCTTGTCGTTGATTAGCCTTGCTTATTCTTTGGTTTAACAAGCGTTATAGTGATTTTGATACGATCTAATTCACTTTGAGCTTTTAACGCTTTAACCAAGTTCTGCAAGGCTTTTTCTATGTTTTCCAATGATCCACCTCCTTTCGGAGCTCTTTTTAGATCCTCTCCTTTCTGCCTGCTCTCGGCAATTTATAAATAAAACCGTCTCACAAGTCAAGGGAGGAATATGAAAATTTTTTGTCTATTTGTTATATCAAAAAAATTTCATGACCCTTGACTCTTCGTTTTCGTAGCTGCTTACGGCGGTTTTATAATGAAAAGACCGAGAGAGAAAGAGCGGTAGAAACCCGTCGGAGACATATAAAAAATCGCATAGGCACTATGATCTTGTCATAGTGCCTATCGTTTTTTTATACAATATGCGTGCCCCTCCGCGACATAGGGCACGCAATTTATAAGCAAGTTCCGTGCTTTTGCACAAAAACAACCCCTTAAAACGGCTTGGATCACGCTCAGCTCGTTAGGTTTTATTGTGCAATATGCCGAAACCTGCTTATTGGGTCTCTCTCAAAATTACTCTTTTTGGTAGGTGAATTTAACTAAAAATTAGAATTTTAGGGGGTTATTTTGTTCTACTTGCTTATTTTTCTTTTAAACCGAGAATGTAATCTGTTGATATATTAAAGTGTTTTGACAATATTATTAATTTTTCTCCGCTTATGTCTGATTTTCCGCTTTCTATATTACTATATTGTTGTTGCGTTGTTTGTAGTAATTTTGCCATGTCCTTTTGTAGTAGATTGTTTTGTTCTCTTATTTCTTTAATTCTGTACATAGTTTATCTCCTTTTAAAACAAATAAAATTTGTATTGACAAATACAAATTTAACTTGTATAATCTATTTAGATACAAAATTAATTTGTATATTTTAGGAGGGTAATAAAATGATTTGTAGATGTAGGTTTTGTTATGATTGTACTGTTGATTCTTCTTTAGATCCCAGTAATGATTTTTCAAGTATTTCTATAGGTGATTCTTATAAAGGGTTTCGTATTATGTTTTCTTCGGGTTACGGTAAACCTCCTCGTATTGAAGTTGACTTTTTTAATAATGATTGTTGGCATACTGTTGCTACTTATTATCCGTCATTTTGTCCTTTTTGCGGTCGTAAATTAGAGTATTTTAATTAGCATGATATTTCTTAATGATATGTTTTAAAGTTGGAGATATTATTTATACTGGTTGGTTTAGAAAGTGCTTGGTTGTTGAGGTAAAACAAGAACATTTTTGGATATATGCTTTTGATACTGAAAAGTATTATTGTGTTTCCTCTTCCCTTGCTGAATTGTTTTATAAACCGATCTTTGATTAATTGACAAAATTGAATATTTTGCGCAGTTAAGGGGAGAGTCACTATAATATTAAGGGTGTTTTCGTTATCTTAATGTGTTTTGTGTTATCTTAGCGTGCTATGCGCTATCTTAGCTTGTAATGCATTATCTTGGTGTAATTTATAAAACAATTTTGCTATGCTTTATCTTATCCTGCTCTAAATTGTTTTAATGTATTTATATTCCTCTAAATATCCATTACGTTAATTCGTTTTACTTACGCACGATCTATACTATCAATTAAAATCAAAAATCTTAAATCCCTCTTTTGTATTTAATTTATAATTCTCATTAAAAACAATTTCTTTATAAAGTCATTCATGCTTTTCTTATGGATACATTTTATTTGCAGTTCATGTTTATTTACAGCAACCACATCTGAAGAAGCCTTCCAATTCCAGATAATACTGCCCATTTTTCATAGAAAAGCCGATTTTTTGAGCCAATTTTGCATTATTGTACGTAAAGCAAACATACTTTACATTATTAATATCCATGATATTCAATATGGCCCTGCAAAGGCCATCAAGCATATCTAAATCGCCATCAAACCCACTGATTGATTGGATTTTCCCTTCTTCTCCGGAATAGCTAAAAACCGCACTGTTAAGCCATTTTTCGCCATTCATCGTCGCAATAACATGAATATCATGCGACCAAGCGAGCCCTTGCTCTTCACACACCATTTTGGCAATTCTATCATCATTAATTTTCTTGATTTCAATCATAAAACACCAATCCTATATATTTTCTTTATTATATTACATAACTTTAATGAAAGCAAGGTTATTTCCGTCTTTTCAGCAACTGACAAGCGACTGTTTGCATAGAATTCATCATGAGGTGATTATTTTATGTTAATACCGTTGCAAAGCTTTTTGGACCGCACTGTTTTTTTGATGCTCTATCTTTCCGGAGGTGCCACTTTTCCAAAGCCTCTCTCTCTTGCTGAAGAACGATACTATTTAGAGCGATTTAAAAACGGAGATTTAGAGTCCCGAAATATTTTGATTGAACGAAATTTACGTTTAGTGGCTCATATTATCAAAAAGTACTATGCTACCAGCAAAGATCAGGATGACCTAATTTCCATCGGTACGATTGGGTTGATTAAAGGCGTCTCTACATTTGATCATAAGAAAAGCACAAGATTAGCTACATATGCGGCACGATGCATTGAGAATGAGATTCTGATGTATTTTCGCAACCAGAAAAAGCGTCAAAATGATGTTAATATTAGTGACCCCATTGACACAGATACCGAAGGCAATGCTCTGACCTTTTTAGACATTGTCTATGAAGAAGAATGTTTCGCCGAAGACCTTGATCTTAAAATCAACAGTAAAAAACTTTATAAATATCTCGAAGAAATTCCGCAACGGGAAAAGAAAATCTTAATCATGCGTTATGGTCTTTATAATACAAAAGCACTAACACAAAAGCAGGTTGCAGAAAAGCTTGGAATTTCTCGCAGTTATGTTTCACGCATTGAGAGCAAGGCACTAAAACGACTAAAAGACTATTTTAAATAAAGGCTTCGCAAAGCGAAGCCTTTATTTCATGAAATAATCGTTCCATCAAGATGCTGAAAGCTTGATAGGATTTGAAGTTCGATCTTATGCTTTTGCGCCAATTCCACACTTTTTCTTTGCAAAACACCCGAACCTTTATCGCAGATCTTCAGCATTTCATCATAGGATAACCGATCGTACTTTTTAGCAGATAGATCTTTACGCGGATCTGCGTTATAAATTCCATCCACATCTTTATATATGCGGCAATAGTCCGCTTTCAGCGCTGCGGCCAACGCAACCGCTGAAGTATCAGACCCCCCGCGACCTAACGTAACAGTATTTTTGTCACGATCAACACCTTGAAATCCAGTGATAACTACTGCCCGATTCCGATCTAAATGTTTTTGAATCTCTTTGACTTCAATCTTCTCGATTTCCCCATATCCAAAATTTCCGTCTGTTATGATCCCGGCTTGTGCGCCGGTCAAAGAAACAGCCGGTATGCCGATAGCGATTAGGGCAATTGCCAATAAGGCTGCAGAAGATTGTTCGCCGGTTGCAATCAAAGCATCTAATTCCCGCGGATCAGGATCAGGTGCGATTTCAAGCGCTTTTGCAAGCAGATGGTCCGTAGTATCACCCTGGGCGGAAACCACCGTTACAACTCGATACCCCTCGCTCATTCTGCGTGCAATAATATTTGCGACATTATATATGCAAATTCGGTCAGCTACCGAAGTTCCGCCGAATTTTTGGACGAGCAGTCCCATGAAATCCTCCTGTATTTCCAGCGATTTTGACGAATTGATATTCTATATTTTATTATATTCTACCCACGCTCTTTTGCCACCGGCTTTACACTTAATACACCGTTAAGTTTTGCCATTTCCTGAAGTAGATGTTCCAACTCAATTTCCATATTTAACGTTATAAATGAAATTGAAACAGGAGCAATTCCATTCATCGGAACATTCTGATTAATCGTCAGAATACTCGCACCAACCGATGAAATTAAGGATAAAACACGCGATAGAGCACCAATTTCGTCGGATAGATACAGAATAATGGTTATGATATTTTGCTTATCCTTTTCCACAAAAACATGCACGCTATCGCGGTATTTATAAAAAACGCTGCGCGATATATTCACCTTTTTGGTTGCATCATTCACCGTTTTGCATTGGCCTGTCTGCAATAGTTTCTTAGCCTCAATAACCTTCGAGAATATCTCAGGCAATACACTTTTATCGATTAAAAAATATTCTTGGTTCATAAAACTTCGTCCTTTATGGATAATCAATTGTTTTTTCTTCACGAACACTATAACATATTTCACCTATTATATCAAGTAATTTTACTTTTTTATAAAATAACCTTTATTTTTAAATAAACTATGTGTTATAATATTTTAGAAATAATGGATAGATTTGGGGTACTTAAAATGCTTTCGAAACGCGACTATAAAAAACTGCATTATCTGATTCAGGTTGCATTCACCGGCGTATTCTTATTCTTAGCTTATCTTGCGGTACGCTATGTTTTTGGAGCGATTGCGCCCTTTATTATAGCATTCATTGCAGCATCGCTTGTTGAACCTTTAGTTCGTATCATGGTGTCGAAATTACGTATCCCCCGCGGAATATCCAGTTCTGTTTGCATTATTTTTTTACTGCTGGTTTTATTGGCGATAAGTGCTTTTCTTTCCACCTATATTTGGAAAGAAGGAAAAACTCTGGTATTTAACATTCCAACCTATGTTAACCAGATTATCGGCCATCTCAAAACCACCGTTCAAAATAATGACGGCATTTTTGCAAGCATCCCCGATGCTGTTTTGGAAAAAGTTTTCAATTACGTTTCTAATTACGACTACAGTTCGCTTGTAACCGGTTCGGTGGGTGGTTTGGTCTTGGGCTATGCCGGCGATATGGTCGTGCACATCCCCAACGCAATTGTCTTTTTTATCGTGTCCGTTGTTTCAAGCATTTTCATGTCCATCTCCTTCCCCATTGTTAAAGGATTTATTCTCGCTCAGTTCAAACCCCGCATGCAAGAATTGATTCTCGACATTAAACGCACGCTTTTTTCCACCGTTTGGAAATACCTTCGTTCCTATTCCATTCTAATGTTCATCACTTTTGCGGAGCTTTTGGTCTTTTTCCTGATCTTTGGCTTTAAGCCCGCGTTGCCTCTGGCGTTCCTGATTTCAATTGTCGATATTTTGCCTGTTTTGGGTGTTGGTACCATTTTGATTCCATGGTCTGCATTCTGTTTACTGACCGGATCCCCATGGCGTGCATTGATCATTATTTGCATTTATGTTGTTATTACCATTGTCCGCCAGATTCTTGAGCCTAAGGTAATCGGTGACCATGTTGGAATGTTGCCGATTCTGACCCTATTTTGCATTTGGGTGGGCCTGAAACTCTTTGGTTTCGGCGGTATGTTCCTGATCCCAATCACGGTTGTCATCTTGAAAAATTTGCATGAATCCGGCAAGATTAAAATCTGGAAACCACTTGTAAATTCTGAAGAAAATAATGAAGGAGGAGAAAATGCAACCGCAGGAATTTAAAGAAAAATTTTGTTCATTGTATCGGTCGTTGATCAAACGTGATGGTGCCGAAGAACTATTAGAATATCTTTGCGGGAACGGTTCTGATTTTTTTACCGCCCCGGCCAGCACAAGATTTCACGGCAACTATCCCGGCGGTCTATGTGAGCATAGCTTGAATGTTTATCAATGCCTTTGCGAATATTTAAAACGACCCTACACAAAAAAACTTTTCGCCAATGAATACAGTGAAGAATCAATCGCAATCGTTTCTTTGCTCCACGACCTTTGCAAAGTGAATGTTTATAAAACGTCCATGCGCAACGTCAAAAATGACGCAGGTGTATGGGAGAAGGTCCCCTATTATGAATTTGACGATAACCTCCCCTATGGTCACGGCGAAAAAAGTGTCTACATTATTGGTGGATTTATGCGCCTGACCCGTGAAGAGGCCTTTGCCATCCGCTACCATATGGGTTTTTCAGAAGAAAAAGATATTCGAAATTGCTCCAAAGCTTTCGAAATGTACCCCTTGGCATTTGCCTTGGCAACCGCCGATATGGAAGCTTCTCTTTATTTAGAAGAAAAACGATAAAAATAAGCCTTGCAAATGCAAGGCTTATTTTTTATTTATTCCGTAATTTAAAGATCGCTTGGGACACAGAAGAAACTTTAATGATCTCGATTCCATCGATAGTTTCGGAAATCTTATTTCTGCTCGGAACCATGATGCGCGAAAAACCTAATTTTTGCGCCTCTTTAATTCGTTTTTCAATAAAAGAAACGGCGCGAATCTCGCCTGATAGACCAATTTCACCCACCGCAATAAGATCTCCCGGCATTTCAAAATCCGAAAAACCGGAAGCAAGTGCCAAAACAATGGCTAGATCCGCAGCAGTTTCCAAAACACGAAAACCGCCCACAACATTAACATAGGCATCCTGATTATAAAGCGCAAAGTTTGCCCGTTTTTCCAAAACAGCAATCAAGAGTGCCATGCGGTTAAAATCGATGCCGCTTGCCATACGGCGCGGAACCGGATAGCTCGTTTTGGAAACAAGCGCCTGAATCTCCGCTAAAACGGGGCGGGTCCCTTCCAGAATACATGTAACGCATGTCCCCGGTACATTTTCGGGGCGGCCTTCCAAAAACATTTTAGAAGGATTATCCACCTCTTTCAGGCCTCCGTTCTGCATATCAAATACGCCGATTTCGTTGGTGGATCCGAAGCGGTTTTTAACTGTTCGCAATATGCGATAATTAAGATTTTTATCTCCTTCAAAATATAAAACCGTATCGACCATATGTTCCAAAACCTTCGGACCCGCAAGAGCCCCTTCTTTAGTTACATGACCAATAATAAATACGGTTATCCCCTGCTCCTTTGCCAGATGCATAAATGCTGCAGTTGCTTCCTTGATCTGGGAAACACTTCCGGGCGTTCCGGAGACATGATCACTTACCATTGTTTGAACCGAATCGACGATCAGAATATCGGGAGATTTAACAGAACAGGTGGCCAGAATACTTTCCACGTTTGTCTCGCAGGCAAGGTAAAGATTTTGGGTATCCACCTTTAGGCGCTCTGCCCGAAGCTTGATCTGACTCATGGACTCTTCGCCTGAAACATAAAGAACTACCTTATCATTCCCAAGATGCTGGCAGATCTGCAAAAGCAGGGTTGATTTACCGATTCCCGGGTCACCGCCAACGAGAGTTAGAGAACCGACCACCAATCCTCCGCCGAGAACACGGTCCAATTCCTTTAAACCGGTTGAAAAACGCAACTCACTTCCGCCTTTGATTTCCCCGATCGGTTTGATCTCCGAAGCGACAGCATTTGAACCCGTCGCTTTATTCGCCCCGGTATGAACGACCTTTTCCTCCATTGTGCTCCACTCGCGGCAATGAGGGCATTGGCCAAACCATTTAGGACTTTCATATCCGCACTCGGTGCAGACAAACAGCTGCTTGATCTTTGCCATAAATACGAACCGCCTTTTTAAATCTTATAGCATTATTCTACATGAATTTTACTTCAAAGTCAACCTTGGCTCATGAGGACAGAAGCAATGATTTCGGCTAATTTGTTTTGATATTCCTCATCCTTTAGTTTTTTCAGTTCTTCCCCATTGGAAATAAACCCACATTCGATCAAAATAGACGGGTTTTGAATATGGGAAAACAAATAAATATTTTTGGAGATCGGCTTGATTACCTTTGCATTATCGGGTTGGATTTGCTGATTGAAGGCTTCTTGAAGCGATTGTGCTATCGTTCTGGCCTTTTCGTCACCATCCCCATAAAAAATCTGAATGCCATGGACATTACTATTTGGGTATGTATTCATGTGAATGCTTACAAACGGAACATCCGTGGCTTCGTTTGCAATCGTAATCCGCTGACGAACATCCGAAACTTTTTTAGCGTGGATGGTCTCCCCTTCAGTGAAAATACTGTTATTATCCAAGCGGGTTTGCTTGAAAGATACCTTGTTCTTTTTCAGGATTTCTCCGACTTTCAATGAGATTGAAAGATTTAGCTCCTGCTCCGTTGTTCCATCGACGCCAACCGCTCCCCCATCAGGTATCCCATGCCCGGCATCAATAATATATTGAATCTGCTTGTTCGATGTATTTTGAAACATGTTAAAATACGGTAATTTAGATGCAACTGCAGTAAAAACCAGGCAGATACTAAAAACAGCGACAATACCCTTTAATTTATTCAGCAACAATACGATCACCTCTTGATACTATATGAGAAGATCGTGGACATTATGAAAACAGGCGTGGCTAAAGCCACGCCTGTTTTCATTTTTCAAATTTCTTATAAATCTTGACCAAGAGATCCAAAACAATAAAATTCTTATAGCCGGCGATATAACCGATCCAAGGAATAAGGATCATCGGGACGAAACCCAAGGGCAAAAAGAACGCCTGGTGATTGGGGAAAATATTTCTCATAGGCCAGGCCCAATACATATTTCCAATCTTATAACAAAATTCAACAGCAGGAGACTTTGTTGATAGATAAACAATATATAAAACAATTATCGGAAGCGCTGCAATCAACCCCTCAAGCGCGCCCATATAAAGATAACCGTAATAAGATTTATCCTTTGTTATGCGGTGTTTATTGCGAAATCCGCTTTTAAAGGCGGTGTTATATGTAACATACGCATAAAAACCGAAGCAAACCAAAAAGGCAAGCATAAAGCCCAAAAGGCTATATTTAAAGAACGTTGCGACGCATAAAACCAGCATCGATGCCGATAAAATCCCAATGAACTGGTCCAGCAATAACGAGCCGACCGTTTTAAAAAACTGCTTCATTTCAAATCTCCTCATACCGTAAATCTTTCAGATGGTTTATATAGCAACGAAATGCGCTCGGAATCGCTTTTTCCTCCAAGGCTTGATGGATGGTTACCCATTCATATTCCGGACATTTAACATCCACCTGCACCTCATATCCACGCATATGCCATTCTATATGGGAAAAAATATGCGTCGAGTCATTTAAACGTTTAATTTCCAAAGGATTCCATTTTCTCAATGTATCCATTACTTCATCAGCAGTCAGAGCCGATTTGAGATTTGGAAACTCCCATAGTTTAGCCAGCAAGCCCTTGTCTGCGCGTTGATGCAACGCCACTTCATTTTTGTGACGCAGGATCAGCACCGTTTTTTCCTCGATCTTTCGTTTCTTTTTCGGCGCCTTAACAGGAATTTCAGCTGTTCGTCCGTCCTTGCATGCAATACAATGGGTGCGAACGGGGCACCGATCGCATAAAGGCTCGCCGTTTGGCAGGCATACCGTTGCCCCCAGTTCCATCAGAGATTGCGTGAACTCCGAGGTCTTACCGCAAGGATAAACCTTACTGAGCGCTTTGGTAAACGCAGTTTTCACTTCACCGGATGCTATATCTTTCTCCGAGCATAAAATCCGCGATAACACACGCAATACATTTCCGTCCACCGCCGGAGTTGGTAAACCGAGGGCGATGGAACAGATGGCGCCGGCGGTATAATTCCCGATGCCGGGCAATTTCAACCAACCCTCGTAGTCTGCCGGAAAGTCCCCCATCTCAACGATCTGACGCGCGGCTTTTTGAAGATTGCGAGCGCGGCTATAATACCCAAGCCCCTCCCAATGCTTCATCAAAAGATCTTCCCGAGCCTCCGCCAACGTTTGAACATCAGGAAAGGTTTCCATAAACCGTTGATAATACGGGATCACCGGATCTACCCGCGTTTGCTGCAGCATGATCTCTGAAATCCAAACGCGATAGGGAGTCGAATTATGGCGCCAAGGCAGATCGCGTTTATTCAAATCATACCAGATGAGTAACGGCTCAACAATCTCTTTGAGCAACGATTCATTCTTAATTATCTCAACATCATTTTTCATAATGAATCTATTATAACGGAAAAAAGAAAAAATATCTATGAATTTTTTAAAAATATTTCTTTTCCCTCAAAATTACGACAAAATCGCTTTATACCATCCATTTATAATAGGAGAAAAAACAAAGGAGTTCTCTATGATAAAAGTTCAAAACCATTTAGACCGTTTTCAATCGACGGTCACCAACGCATTCTTTTATATCCTTCGAAGCTTTCTTTCGGCAGGTCTTGGCTTTTTAACAGCCCAATGCACTCTATTTGAAAATTTTTCACCCTTTTCAATCATATTATTATCCACTAGTGGCAGGATCGGGTTGATCCCCACCTTTTGTTATTTGGGGTGTGCAACAGGTTATCTTTTTGCGTCCTTCAATCTTTCCACGTTTAAATACATTACCGCCTTAACAATGGTCTATGTAATTTATATGGTTTTTCAAAAATCGCTGAAAATGGTCCACCGCGATACCGCGGTCCTAACCGCATGCTGTTGCTTTACTTCCGGATTTTTATTTCTCCTGGTGGGGCAATTAACATTATTTAATGTTCTCGTATTAATTGGCGAAAGTTTGCTGATCTGTTGCTGTATTTATTTCATAAATTATGCATCCAATGCTTTTCGCCGTAACTGCTTTCTCACCGCCAAAGAGATCATTGCCGCAATTATTACCCTGATCTTAACACTCATTGCCCTTCATAATACATATATTTTCAATCTGAGCGTTGCCCGCATTTTCGCGCTTTCAATCTTCTTCCTCGCCCTACCCTGCTTAAAGACGAGCCATACCGCTGTTCTCGGCTCATGCCTGGGGATTATACTATCGGCAGTTTCCGGCGGCGGTGAAGCAATTTTCACAGCTACTACCGTTGGTTCATTAGCCGCGTGTGTTTTTTCCAATTTCTCAAATCAATTTGCATATACTTCATTTTTGCTGATTTACTATGCGGCGTTGATCTTTTTCGGGCGGTTCCCTTGGAACTACTGGTATTTTGCAGAGCCGCTCATTGCCTATGCACTCACTTTTGCAATCCCAAAAGATAAACTACGCTCATTCTTATCCGCATACATTCCGGTTAGAGGATGTAATGGAAAAAAAGAGAGTAGCTCAATCAATAAGGTCCTGCAATATTGTAAAAAGGAATGCGAAAAGTTCTGCCCCAAAGCAGAAATATGCTATAGTAAGAATGAGCAGGAATTACTCGAAACCATTGATACGCTTCGAAACGGATTTAACCAGCACGGTACTGTTGGAAATATCGAAACCGCAATCTCTTTTTGCATAAAGCCTAAAGCAATGAAGGCAATTTTGGAAAAGCAGTTTGAGCAGAATACCGGAGAAACCCTTGATGATCTGACCGAACAACTGGATTACCTCACCCGAAGAATGGAACTGCGCATGAATTCTGCATTAAAAACGATTCACTTTCTTATAGATGAAGAAAAAGAACTCTCTAAAATGCTCTCCGAACGAAAAATTCATGTAAAGGATATTTGCTTTATAGTTGACGAGTTCAATTGCAAGCGGTGCAACATCACATTCGAAGTCTGCGAAGACATTCTATTCAAGAAAATTATCAAGGAATGCATCCGTCCTTATTTCGAGGGAGGATTCTCCATTCAGATTACACGCCAAAACGGCAATTTTGTAGCTAACATCAAGGAATGCAGTACCTATTCCCTATCCTGCGCCGCCATATGCAAAACCAAAGACGGAGAAAAAATATGCGGGGATCAGGCGATCGGCTTTTCTGTTGGAAAAGAACGGTATTATCTTCTATTGGCCGATGGCATGGGTAGCGGCCCGGAGGCAAGTTTTCAAAGCGAGTTGATCGTTCAAAGTCTTCGCAAACTGATTATCGGTGGATTATCCATCGAAAACGCCCTGAATATTTATCAAGCCACTGCCCGTTTCCGTCAGGATGGTCTATTTTCAACCATCGATATCTGTTCTGTCGACTTGGAAAACGGTGCAGTCGAATTATTTAAGGCAGGCGCGTTTGATAGTTTTATTATCAAGAAAAATCAAATCAACATCTACTCGGGCGGCGGAGTTCCTTTGGGACTGTCGGAAAAAGACCGTTTGCAACAAAATACCATTAAATTTGAAGATGGGGATTTTTTGGTTATGGCTACCGATGGATTATCTGCCGTCAAAGAGATAGAATTACTGCTAAACCAATGTAAGTCCGATGATCCCCGGACTTTTGCACGCAATATCTTGCAAACCATCACCCAAGAATCGGAACACAGCGGGAACGACGATATCACCGTTATGGTCTGCAAATTTAATAAAACAACCGTATAACCCTTTCATTTTTCATCATAATAAAATCTGAGGTGTTGGTATGATAAAAGGAATCGGAAAACAGATTGTTTTATTAAATAATACAGAAAGTGAAATCTTCGAGCAGGCAATCTTTATTTTAAAACCGGGAAATAAAACGCCTCATCAAGATATTGTAAAAGAATGCGAACGAATGATGCACCAGCATATTATGGCAAACCGCAAACCAATGCAAAGGAATTGGTGGAAGATCGGATTCTTTTTCTTTCTTACCTCCACATTAATTCTAACTCTAATACTATATTTGAAATAAATAGAGCGTTCCGTTTGGAACGCTCTATTTATTTATACATTGAAACGGAAGAGAACGACATCGCCATCCTTCATAACATATTCCTTGCCTTCACTTCGCACCAAGCCTTTATCCCGCGCTGCAGCCATTGTTCCGCAGGTCACCAAATCGTCATAGGTAACTACCTCCGCACGAATAAAGCCGCGTTCAAAGTCGGTATGGATCTTACCGGCTGCCTGAGGAGCTTTTGTTCCCTCTTTTATGGTCCATGCCTTGGTTTCCATTTCACCGCTGGTAATATAACTGATCAGACCGAGAAGGCTATAGCAAGTGGAGATCATTCGATCCAGGCCGCTATGCTCAAAACCGAGTTCCGCCAAGAACAATTCTTTCTCTTCTTCGCTCAGCTCGCTGATCTCTTCTTCCATGCGTGCGCAGATAACAAGTACCTCGGCATTCTCCTTCTCCGCTCGCTCTTCAACTGCCTTGATATAGGGGTTGCTCAGCTCACCGTTTTTGAAATCCTCTTCGCAAACATTGGCCGCATAGATCACCGGCTTATCGGTCAGCAAGGAGATGGATTTCATCATCTCGCGCTCATCCTCGGTAAATTCAATGGTGCTGACAAACCGTTCCGATTCCAAGGTTTCCTTGATTTTATCAAACAAAGCCACTTCTGCAAGATGCTTCTTATCACCTTTTGCTAGCTTGGCCGCGCGATCGCGCAGTTTTTCCACCAACTCTATATCCGAGAAGATCAACTCCAGATTAATGGTGTCGATATCGCGAATCGGGTCAACAGAACCGTCAACATGAACAATATTCCCATCTTCAAAGCAACGCACAACATGAACGATAGCATCCACTTCGCGGATATTCCCCAAAAACTTATTGCCGAGCCCTTCGCCCTTAGATGCGCCTTTAACAAGGCCTGCAATATCCACAAATTCAATGACAGCAGGAACAACCTTTTTCGAATGGTTGATCTCAGCCAAAACATCCAACCGCTTATCCGGAACGCAAACAACACCCACATTGGGGTCGATGGTACAAAAAGGATAGTTTGCCGATTGGGCTTTTGCATTCGTTATTGCATTAAACAATGTACTTTTGCCGACATTCGGCAAGCCAACGATACCAAGTTTCATTTTATAACCTCACTTATTATTTTCTCTTATCCAGCCGTTCTGCAAGCTCATAAAGTTTGGTGCGTAGGGCCTGATATTTCTGAGCGCTGCAGGAGCATTTTTTTAATGTTAGTTTTAAGTCTTTATCGATCATAGTCTTCAAGCGGTTTACGCTGTATTTTTGTTGCAGAGCCCCAAATATGCGGTAATCTTGCATCGCATAAAGCATCTGCTTCAACCGCACCGAAGGATAAACCTCATTTCCGCCCGAGTAAACAAGCGCAAGGCTTCCCGAAGGATAACGGTTATCGTAATCAAAGTCCATCCGCATATCCGCCGCATAATTAAAGCCCATATGAAAGAAGTTCACAATATCATAGCGATAGCAAAGCGGTCCTAACGCCCGCAAGTTAACGGAAGGCGAAGCAATCAAGGGGTTGATGGGATCTTGAGTAGATTCCACATCAAAACACCCCGAGATCCGCGCAAACGGATCGTCCAGATATTCCTCCATATCCGCAAAACGTATGATAGGAATAGAAACATTATCAGTCTTATAAAAATCATACCGCACATCATAATCAGCAATGCGGTGCTTACGCACACGATCATAAAGATGGGCGCGCAAGGTGCGATAAAGGTCTTCATCCTCCACTCGAGGGGATACTGAAAATTGGAAGGTAATCTGACCGCGGACCTTCAGTTCATCCAGATGCTTTACCAAATTAAATAAGAACTTACGTAAAAATACCGCATAGTAATTGGATGTTATTTCTTCACCCTCAAACAGAACAACCTGCTCCCCGTCCTTCTTTGCTAAGAAGCGGGCGCCGCGCGGGTTTTCAAAGGACGGAAGAATGGGTGGAAAAACAAAACTATCGATACCGCAACGTTTTGCAATAACGATCCAGCTATCCAAAAGACCGTAATCGAAGGTATAGTCCTTTCCTCTGGCGTTAATTCGCACCAGCTGAACACTTTCCTTGCGCGGATACCCGGGATATTCCGGAGTGAAAATGGGAGTAAGCAATTCGTTGACCCCATTCTTTCGGGCAAGAGTGAAGTATTTCGCTAAAAGATCCCAATGAACATCCGAATACATTGGAATATTATGATCCATTGCAATACTGATGGGGTCAATATATTGGCAATGGCCAAAGAATTGTTTGGCCAAGGGTGCTTTCAATACGCGCAGATCCATTTCAGCCGTTGCACTCTCTTCACCGCAGGTAAAGGTGGCGCGAATATGAAATTCTCCCGAAAGGGGCGGAATCACACTCACCCAGATCACTAAAAACTTTTCACTGATATTGATGGTTTCGCCTCTTTTCAAAGGGACCAAACAATCAGGAAGTAAGCCCGGTTGATCCAGCAAATAACTATCTTTTGGATCCGATTCATAATGAGGCCAGGTTACGGCCACCTGCTTGACTACATAGGGCTCAACAAACATTCCCTCAAAGGTAACGGTACAAGGAGCGCTTTTGGCATCATCGCGATAGACGACGATCTGATAGCCAAACTCTTCGCCCATCATAATACAGTCAGAAGTATAGGGCATTTCAAGATTCAGCGTATTTGCTGTTATTTTATCTAAACTGGAATGTTGAATCAGGTGTATCATTTATTAGGCCCATAATCCTTTGTTTTTGAGATTGCGGATGGTAGAATTATGATCCGCCAAGGTTTCGTTGAAGTAGAATTTACCGTCTTTATCGGTAACAAAATAATAGTAGTCACTTTTCTCGGGCGCTAATACTGCTTTCAGAACGTCGGTTCCGGGACAATTGGTTGGTCCAACGGGCAGATCAGAGCACCGGTAAGTGTCATATGCACTTTCCATCGCGGCAGTATAATGCGGGAGATCTCGCAGGGATTTGCCATACTTGGTCGTGGGATCCGATTGGAGACGAGGATAAATCGAGGAATTGAGTCGATTCCAAAAAACGCCGGATACTCCTGCCATAGATGCTTTACTGAAGGCCTCTGCTTGAACGACCGAACCGAAGGTGATAAATTCATTCAGGGAGAGCCCCATCTTTTGAGCCTCTGCAATCATGTCGGCAGTAACATACTCTGAAAAGGTTTGGAGCATTTTATCAACGATCATCTGAGCTGTTACTGTATCTGCGCGAAACTCATATGTTGCAGGAAACAGATAACCTTCCAATTTATAGCCAATCTTGCTTTGATCTCTTTTTTTTAATTCGTCCATAAACGGATAGTCGTACTCGTAGCTATCGGCCGCCTCCAGAAATTCCTTTTCGGTGCAAAGACCGCTTTTAGCAACAATGGCTGCAATTCCCCGAACATCCTTTCCTTCCGGAACGATAAATTTAACATAATTGATCGCTTCATCCGGGCTCATCAGCGCTTCGCAAAGCTCTTTATAAGACATATTGGCGTTGAGATGATAAACACCGTTATACCAAACAAAATCAGGATAATTCTCCTTGATATAACCCAAGAAACGAGCCGCCGAGCAGATAATCCCGTTTTCGGCAAGTTCGGCCGCCACTTCGTTCTCAAAATCAGTTTTATCAATCTCGAGAGTATAAGCTATATCCTCTTGATTTTTGCCCGTTTTATCATAATAATAGGGCAAATACCCTTTAATTTTAGGGATCAAAATAATTGAACCTAAAATAATCGCCAAGAGCGCAACGGCAAGGATCGAAAAGAGAACAACCTTCTTTTTCACAAAAAAGCACCTCAAAAAACATTTTTAAAAATTATACCAAATTCGAGGATAAATTACAATAGGTTTCCATAAGAAAAGAGCTGTGTTTTCACACAGCTCTTCGGTTATTATTTATTGATATGTTCGATTTCATCAAAACCTTCATATTTATCTTCTTCCAACCGCGCGCCCGTCTCGGGATCAAACCCATCGATCATATGTTTTTTGATCAACGGATTGACCATGAAGTTGATCAAGAATCCGCTAAAGGAAAGATAAACCGTGATCATTAGAACAAAGAATACATCGATTCTCAACGCCAATATCAACGGCAATCCGACGATAACAACCGTAATCAACAGATTGCGCAAAAAGCCAACCCAACAGAAGATAAACGCATTCTTTAAAAGTTGACCCATGGTTAGTCTGAAAGTGATCATCATATTATAGATATAATATCGCATGAAGGTCCAAACGGTAAACGTAAGCAGGATGGCTGCCAGGCAAATGATCAGCATCACTTTATTTTGCAGACTATAGATACAGAGGAAATCCAAAACCAAAAATCCCGTAACCAAAAGATCAATCAAAGAATAGAAAAATGCCTGTTTGAAATTCTTTTTAAAAGTCTCGATAAAATCGCCCCATAAAAAGGCGTGTTCTTCTCGGGCATAGTTGCGCAAAATCTTGGTCATGCCCGCGGTTGCAGGACCGATTGTAACAACCGGGATGCAAAAAAGGACATAGAGAAGATTGAGTAAGAGTAAATTCCAAAATTTTCTGAAATAGACCTGAAAAAACAGAATAAAACGAGGAGTTTTTTGATCCTTGGGAACTCCTTTCCCCTCTTTTTGAAAATTATAGAAAAGCCCCATGTTATTCACCCACCTTTACTGCACGGGGATGGCAATTCTCATAAGTGGATAAATACTTGGTTTTTAATAACTTTGTATAAACCCTTGTGGAATTTATCGAAGAATGCCCCATCATATCCTTAACCATATTGATATCCGCACCGTTTTCAAGAAGATGAGTTGCAAAAGAATGGCGCAAGGTTTTAGGGGTGATATCTTTATCGATATTGGCCACTGATGTATAGTGTTTTACCAATTTCCAAAAGCCCTGGCGAGTCATAGCTTGTCCGTTGGCATTGAGGAAAAGATTCTGTTCCCGCTGATTGCTGACAATCTGGGGTCTGCTTTCGTTAATATAATTGCGTAAAGCTTGTACCGCAAGGTTATAAAGCGGAATGATCCGCTCATTTTCTTCATGGCGGTTCATCATCAGATAACCCACATCCAAGTTTACATCCCCAATCTTAAGGGCAAGCAATTCACTAACGCGGATACCGGAAGCATAGAGCACCTCCAGCATTGCCTTATCGCGAATCCCTTTCACCGTTTGAAGGTCGGGCTGCCACAAAAGCAACTCCACTTCATCGTTGGAAAGGATTTCGGGAAGCTTGGCCTCGCTTTTAAGACCTTTGATCCCCATCATCGGGCTGGCGGGGATGATCTTCTTCGAAACAAGGTATTTGAAAAAGCAACGCATGGTCGACATGGATCGAGAAATGGTTGCATCGCTTTTATTTGCTTCCTTCAAAGAATCAAAATAGTTCTTCAGCGTTTCATCCGAAACATCCTTCCAACTATGAACCCCATTTTCCTGCAGATGATTCATAACCTGGCGGAGATCCCGCTGATAGGAGGCGAGTGTATTGGCGGAAGTATTTCTTTTGGTCATCAAATAATTGCAAAAATTCATGTACGTACGCTCCACCAATATCCCTCCTTTCGTTTTAAAATACTGTTAAAATCAGCGGAACGACCTTCCATTCCCAAAGGGCCCCCAGCCCAAGAAACGGAAGAATCAATAAAAAGCGGTATGTATGATTCAAAAAAGCGCGATAGGAAGCTCCATGTTTCCCTCCGTTTTTCAGCAGTTCCATCAGCGAAACAGAAAGACGCGCCGAGGAATAGCAAAGAAAATATCCGAGAAACGTATAAAGCACATTTTGAGAGAAAAAGGCCAGCGTGCCGAAAATCAAGCCACGCACGCCGGAGAGTATAACTGCAAGAGCGGTCAATAGACCGATGGAAAAACCTTTATAGAGGGGAAAAAACGGCAGGAGCGGAACTCCCACCATTGTTAGACCAAGGATATAAAGGATTAAAAATACCGCCAATTGCTGCAGAAAGGCCGAAAAAAAATTGGCTGCATTTTCAGGGCCAAACAACAACTGCGCTTGCTCCGAAAAATGATTCCGAAGCAAAACTGCCGCAACCGCTCCGATAATAACACCGATCAAATAAAGAATCAAGTAAAATCGGATCAACGGCAATTGATATTGATAATTTCTTTTCATTTCAGCAAGCAAATGGCTCATATTATCACCTCAATAAACTCTATGAGGGATTGTCCATCATTATGCAAAAAAATTATGTAAAGAAATACGCTACCCCAAAACCCAGGGACAGCGTATTCATTCTACTCCAAAATCCACCTTAAATCAAGGTGATTTTGACATATTTTCTATTTTTGTCAAACCTGCCTAAATTAAATTATGTAAACCATCGATTCATAATTATGTAAACTTACACTTTTTGTGTTTGACACCACAAGATGTAGGTTTTCGCCAATAAAAAAAGTCAAAATAGCGGGTTCTTTTTCATGTCAATAGCAAAAAAACAAAAGATTTAAGTTTAACTTTGATTTATGCAAAATGCCAATAGCTACCGACACTTCAGGGCCGTTCCAAGCACTCCCCCGATCAATGCAAAAATAACTGCAAACAATATGCCGATCAATCCCGTAAAATTTAGATATCCGCCCAGATTCATCATTCCGTTTCCAATGATTTTAACAATTATTATAACCGCCGCCATTATAGCTGTTGCAATAATCCCCTTCATCCTCCCCTTTAACGTAACAAACGCCGTTGAAGCAATTAAGCCGATGCCGCTCCCAATCACGCTACCGATCTTTAAAACCGATTCAGGAAGTGAAGTTTTTAAAACAAGCATTGCGGTGATGGCATCAACCACAGCTATCGCAGCAAAGCAGATAACGATCCCTATAAAAGAAAAAATCACAACGCCAAGCGCTGTGATTTTTTTCATATCGTCTTTTTTCATTTTTTGCGCCCTCCCATATTGTTGGTACTACAACCATATGAGAAAGCAAGTCAGTTTATACCTATTAGTCTTCGATCTTAGCGTGAATCGCCCATCTCTTAAAGCGAAGCTTGGTCTTATCGGAACCGGTTTCAATTACAATGGTTTCCAGATCCTTGGTGGAAACAACCTTGCCAACAATGCCGCATTCCATCAGAACCTGATCGCCAACCTCCAGGTTATTCTGCATTTTTGCCCGTTCTTCTCTTTGCTTCTTATCCTTGCGGGTCATAAAGAAAAACATAACCACCAGCAAAACGATCATCAAAAGCATAGGGCCGGACTGGGAAATAAATTCAAGCATTTTTACTCTCTCCTTTTTAAATAATACATTGATTATATCCAATTTTATCCTTCGTGTCAACCTTAAATGCGTTTTCCGAGCAGTTTCACTTGTTCATCCTTCCAAGAGTGGAAATCTCCTGCCGCAAGGTGGTTACGAATCTGTTCCATAAGGTTATTATAAAAATACAAATTGTGCATCACGCAAAGACGCATCGCCAACATTTCGCCCGCCTTAAATAAGTGTCGGATATAAGCGCGAGAAAAATTTCGGCAGGCCGGACAATCACATTTCTCGTCCAGCGGGCGTTCATCCAATTCGTATTTTTTATTCAGAAGGTTCATCACACCTTCGCTTGTAAAAACATGAGAATGGCGCGCATTTCTTGCAGGCATGACACAATCAAAAAAATCAATACCACGGGCAACGCCTTCTAAAATATTAACCGGCGTCCCAACACCCATCAGATAACGGGGTTTATCCTCCGGCGCAAAGGGAACCACCGCGTCCAAAACGCGATACATCTCCTCCGCTGTCTCCCCAACAGCCAAGCCGCCGATCGCATAACCATCCGCACCCACATCGACAATTCTCTTCATATGCTCAATACGCAAGTCTTCATAGGTGCTGCCCTGATTGATTGCAAACAGAAGTTGCGAAGGATTCACCGCATCAGGCTCTTTTTTTAGCCGCTCCAGCTCCTCTTTGCTGCGAATCAACCAGCGAACCGTTCGCTCAGCCGATGCTTTGGCATATTCATATGTTGCAGGGTTTTCAACGCATTCATCGAAGGCCATCGCAATGGTTGAGCCAAGATTTGCTTGAATCTGCATACTCTCTTCCGGCCCCATAAAGATCCTCCGCCCATCAATATGAGAAGCAAAGGTCACACCCTCTTCTTTAATATTGCGAAGCTTCGCCAGCGAAAAAACTTGAAAACCACCGCTATCGGTTAAAATCGGTCTGTCCCATCGGGTCATTTTATGAATACCGCCAAGTTTTTTTACCGTTTCATCACCGGGACGCAGATGCAGATGATAGGTATTGCAAAGCTGAACCTGGCATTTCAAATCCTTCAGATCCAGCGCAGAAACCGCACCTTTAATGGCGCCGCAGGTCGCAACATTCATAAAGACCGGCGTTTGAATCGTTCCGTGAACCGTTTCAAAAGTGCCTAAACGGGCCGCCCCATCCTTTTTTATTAATTTAAGCATACTTCACCTCAATCGCAAATGAACATCGCATCTCCGAAACTGAAAAAGCGATATTTTTCCCTAACAGCCTCACCATAGGCATTCATAATAATTTCCTTCCCCGCAAGGGCACTAACCAGCATCATCAATGTACTCTTGGGAAGGTGAAAATTGGTTATCAATCCATCGATCACCTTAAAGCGATAACCGGGATAAATAAAAATATCCGTATCTCCCGAGGAGCAAATACAATTTAATTTCTCATCAAAACCACTCTCCAACGTTCTCGTTGCCGTTGTTCCAACAGCGATAACACGCCCGCCGGATTCCTTTACCCGTCGAATCTTTTCAGCTGTTTCTTCAGGAATGGAAAAATATTCAGAATGCATGATATGCTTGGAAATATCATTTTCTTTTACCGGCCGAAAGGTTCCCAATCCAACATGAAGGGTAACGGATGCAATCTCAATTCCCCTCATCTTCGCTTTTTGGATCAGCTCATCGGTAAAATGCAAACCCGCCGTCGGCGCAGCAGCCGAGCCCAATTCCTTTGCATAAACCGTTTGATAGCGGCCTTGATCCTGCAACTGCTCAGTAATATAGGGCGGAAGCGGCATTTTGCCGATTTGATCCAAAATTTCATAGATGGATGAAGCTTCATGCTTAAAGCGGATCTTTCGCTTCCCATCCTCTAAAATTTCCAAAACCTCACCCTTCATCCCTTGCTGAAACTCCAGCACCTGACCGGGGCGAGCCTTTTTTCCGGGCTTCACAAGTACTTCCCAGACATTCTCTTCCAATGCCTTCAAGAGCAAAACTTCAACCAACCCGCCGGTCCCTGCTCTCGTCCCAAAAATACGAGCAGGAATGACCTTGGAATCATTCACAACCAAGAGATCTCCGGCATTCAAATAATCCAGAATATCATAAAAATGCCGATGCTCGATCTCTCCATTGTTTCGATGCAATACCAGCAACCTGGAATGATCTCTCTGATCAAGAGGAGTCTGGGCAATCAGATTTTCAGGAAGTTCATAATCAAATTCATCAATAAACACAGCAACAACTCATTTCATATCATTTTATATAGTATCAATTCTTATCTTTTATTCATATAATTATATATGGAATGAAAGGATATTTCAATAGTTTTTAAATAATCGGAGGGCACTATGAAAAAACCATTATTTATTGGCGCTGCCACAGCATTGATAACCCCCTTCAAAGACGATGGCTCCCTGGACCTCGATGGGTTAAAGCAGTTGATCGAGTTTCAAATTGAAAATGGAATCAATGCCATCGTAGTGGCGGGAACAACAGGAGAGGCCAGCACCCTACACTTTGAGGAATATAGCTTACTCATCGCCAAGTCCGCAGAATATATCAACCATCGCATACCACTTATCGCAGGATCGGGTAGCAACAACACCGCAACAGCCATACGTCTGAGTTTAGAGGCTGAAAAACGAGGTGCAGATGCACTCCTGATTGTAACGCCATACTATAATAAAACCACGCAAAACGGCTTAATTCAACATTATTATGCCATCGCAGACCGCGTAAATACTCCCATCATCCTATATAATATTCCCGGTCGCACCGGCCTCAAAATAGATCCAAAAACCTGCAAAGCGTTATCCGTTCACCCCAACATTATCGGCATTAAAGACGCAGGCAATAATATAGCAGAAACAGCTGAGATCGCAAGACTTTGCAACGATATTTCGCTATACAGCGGCAACGACGATCAGATTCTGCCGTTTTACGCATTGGGAGGCGCGGGCGTGATTTCTGTTTTAGGTAACATCGCCCCTTCCGAGGTGCAAAGAATCTGCAGGTTATACCAAGACGGTGAGCACCAAAAGGCTCTTGCGTTGCACCAGAAATTCTTACCTCTCATTCACCTGCTGTTTGAGGAGGTCAATCCTATCCCAATCAAGGCGGCCGTTAAGGAACTGTGTCTTCCCGGAGGCACCCCTCGCCTTCCTTTGGTTTCATGCTCCAATGAGCTAATAAAAGGAATCCGTAAAGAGATGGAAATACTCAGCTTAATATAAAAAAGCGACTTGCTTAGCAAGTCGCTTTTTGGTGCCGGTGGTGGGACTCGAACCCACACGCCATCGCTGACAACGGATTTTGAGTCCGTCTCGTCTGCCAGTTCCAACACACCGGCGTGTATTTCATTTTACGAAACACATTATAATGATTGTTGAACGTTGAAATGGCTGACATTTCAACGAAAAACCGTTTTAACGGTTTTTGATCAATCAAATAACTCCGTTTTTGATTGATATTCAACATCATTGCAATGAAAGTTGACAAATTTTCAATTGAAAATTTGAAACCAAATCTATGATTTGGTGTGGAAACTGCAAATGCTGTTTCCAACTTCAACAATCATTATAACACATATTTATTTTTTCGGCAATACATTTATTTGTTTTTTTGCCGT